>CAZTYC010000113.1:0-8561 GCA_964617435.1 uncultured Burkholderiales bacterium | reverse complement strand
CTCATGCCTTCCATGGCGCTGATCAGCGTGTGGGTGGCGGCGTCACCGTTGGTCTTCTTCAGCGCGGTCACGACGGCCATGGCGGCGGCGAATCCGCCGGCGGTGAAGAAATCCGGCGGCGACTTCAATTGCGCCTGGTGGCGCTTTACCAGCTCGTCGTTGACCGGATTCTTCGGAATGCCGTAGTAATAGTAGGTGGCGCCCTCGAGCCCCGGAAACTGCTTGTACGTGGCCATGGCGGGCAGGATGTTGCCGCCGGTGGCGATCTCGATGCCGTGGCGCTTCAGGTCCAGGTCCGCGATCTTGTACGGGTTGCCGCTGCCCGCCCAGCCGATGAAGATGATCTTCTTGCCGGGCTGGCCCTTGAGCTTGTCGATGAGCCGCTGCGCACCGGCGGTGAAGTCCGTGGTGGCGGGCGGCAGGTATTCCTCGTGCACGATCTTGGCCTGCTTCAGCGCGTCCTTGAACGCCTTCACGCCATCGCGGCCGAAGGCGTTGTCCTGGCCCAGCGTGCCGATGAAGACATTCGGCTTGTCGATGGCGATGGCGTTGGAGATGGCGTCCTGCGAACTGTTGCGCGCGGTGCGGAAGATGAACTTGTTCCACTTGTCGCCGGTGATCGAATCCGCCACGGCGGGCTCGATGATGAGCACCTTCTTGTATTCCTCGGCCACCGGGAGCAGGGCGAGGGACACGCCGGAGGCCGCCGCCGCAATCGCGAGGTCGGCTTTTTCATCGGCATAGAGCGCGGAGAGCTGGGACTTGGCGACGTCCGGCTTGCCCTGGCTGTCGCGCTCGATGACGACGAGCTTGCGGCCATTGACCGCCAGCGTGCCGCCGGTGGCGTAGTCCAGGCCCATTATGAAGCCGGTGTGGGTCTGCTTCATATAGGCCTCGAGCGGGCCGGTCTTGTCGTAGACGAAGCCGATCCGGATGTCCTTGGCGCCCGCGACAACGGGGACGACCAGCAGCAGGGCCGCGCAGGCCAGGTGACGCAATGTCTTCACACCCTTCTCCTCAAGACTGCTTTGTAGTTATTTGCAATTCGGCGCCACGGGTCGACCCGGCCAGCCCGGACGGCTCGGCGGATTGTAGCGGCGTTGCAACATCGCCCCCGGCTTTTTCCGCAATACCTTGCGCCGCGCAAAAAATCCGTGATACGATAAATTCAACAACAAATGAATTTTAGCGGCAAGCGGTCCGGATTCGCAAGTTGCAACGTTGCGAACGCGCAGCACCGGCCCAAAAAGCGCCCGCCTGAAATCGCCAGCCAAACAACTATTCATCTGAGGAGATGCCATGAAGCGTACGACCCTGAGCCTGACCCTGGCCGCGATGTTTGCGTCCACCCCGCTGTTTGCACAACAGACCCCCGCCGCCGCGCCGAAGGCCGAGGGCGCCGATTCCGGCGAAAAGGTGGAGAAGGTGGTTGTCACCGCCCGCCGCCGCGAGGAAACCCTTCAGGACGTGCCGATCTCCGTGACTGCCTTCACCGCCGACAGCCTCGCCAAGTCCGGCACGCCGGACATTTCCGCCATCGCGCTGTCCGTGCCCAACACCACGCTCACCGCCTCGCGCGGCACCAACTCCACGCTGACCTCGTTCATCCGCGGCGTCGGCCAGCAGGATCCGGTGGCCGGCTTCGAAGCCGGCGTCGGCATTTACCTCGATGACATCTACCTGGCGCGTCCGCAAGGCGCCCTGGCCGATATCTATGACGTGGAACGCGTGGAAGTGCTGCGCGGCCCTCAGGGCACGCTCTATGGCCGCAACACCATCGGCGGCGCGGTGAAGTATGTGACGCGCAAGCTTTCTGCAAAGTCCGATTTCCGTGCGCGCCTGACCGTGGGCGACTACGGCCAGAAGGACATCGTGCTGGTCGGCTCGATGCCGCTGTCGGACACCTTCCGCATGGGCGCCACGCTGGCGCGCTTCGACCGCGACGGCTTCGGCACCAACCTCGCCACCGGGGACGAGAACTACAACAAGGATGTGAAGGCCGGCCGCGTGTCCGCCGAATGGACGCCGAACGCCAAGCTGTTCGTGCGCCTCGCGGGCGACACGTCGATCGACGATTCGAATCCCCGCCAGGGCCATCGCCTGACCAACGAAGCCACCAGCGGCTTCAAGGTCCGCGACAACGTCTATGACAGCGACGCCAACCTCACCAGCGTGCTCGGCCACAAGCAGCAGGTCAAGGCGTCCGGCGGCTCGGCGCTGATCGAATACCAACTCACCGATTCACTGACCTTCAAGTCGGTCACCGCGCGCCGCCAGGACACCTCCTACGCGCCGATCGACTTCGACGCGCTCAACAAGCCGACCTTCGACGTTCCGGCCATCTACAAGAACAAGCAGTTCAGCCAGGAATTCCAGCTGACCTACCAGGGCGCCACCGTGCAGGGCATCGCCGGCGTGTACTACCTGAAAGCCAACGCCTACAACAAGTTCGACGTGCGCCTGCTGGGCACCTCCACCTTCACCGAGGACGACGTGGACACCAAGGCCTGGGCCGCTTTCGCGGACGTGAGCTTTGACGTGAGCCAGGACATCAGCCTGTCGGTCGGCGGCCGTTACACGGTCGATGAGCGCAAGGCCAAGGTGCTGCGCCAGATCTACCTGGGCGTGGCGGGTTCGCCGGCCCTGGGCAATCCGGGCGCGATCCTGTTCCGCACCGACACCAACCTCACCAACGGCGAACTGCAGCGCGAGGACAAGAAGTTTACGCCGCGCCTGTCGCTGAGCTACAAGGCGTCGGACACGCAGAATTTCTATGCGTCCGCGTCCAAGGGCTTCAAGGGCGGCAGCTTCGACCCGCGCCTGAACCTGGTGGGCACGCGCCTGCCGCTGTCCGAAGCCAAGAAGGGCTTCGAGCCGGAAAACATCACCACGTACGAGTTCGGCGTGAAGTCGAACTTCGGCGGCGGCGCGCTGCTGACCAACGTGGCGGCGTTCACCAGCGATTACCGCGACGTGCAGATTCCCGGCTCCGTGGCCATCGACACCAACGGCGACGGCATCGACGACAGCTTCGCCGGGGTCACCACCAACGCCGGCCGCGCCAAGCTCAAGGGCTTCGAGGTCGAAGCCGTGGCGCGCCTGACCGACGCGTTCAGCATCTCCGCGATGGGCGGCTACATCGACGCCCATTACACGCAGTTCCTCGTTTCCGGTGTCAACTTGGCCAGCGCGCGGGCATTCCAGAATACGCCGCGCACCACCACCAACGTGAAGGCCACGTACGAATGGCCGATGGCGCTGATCGGCAAGGGCGGCAAGCTCGCGCTGTCCGGCACCGCGTCGCGCCGCGCCAAGACCCAGCAATTCGAGTTCGCGGTGCCGATCCTCGACCAGGATGCGTTCTCGCTCTATGACGCCAGCCTGGTGTGGTCCGCCAACGACGGCAAGCTGCGCATCGGCCTGCATGGCAAAAACCTGACCAACGAGCGTTACAAGATCGCGGGCTACAACTTCCCGACGCTGCCTTCGGTGGCGGACAGCAGCATCCTGGCGTTCTACGGCAATCCACGCCAGACCTTCCTGACGATCGACTACCGCTTCTGATCGAAGGCGTCAGCGCTTCGCCGCGTGTTTGCGCGGCGGGGCGCAGACGTTGCGGATGCCGGCCGCGCAGTATTCGATGAGCCGCGGCTCGATGGCGCCGAGGTCGTCGGAGTGGCACAGGCCGGATGACAGGCGGTCGATCCGCCCGGTGCGCGAGAGCGCGAGGGTGAGCGAGCCGGTGAGGAACTGGAAGCACCAGAACAGGTCGGCCACCGGGGCCTCGGGCAGCGCGCGCTTGAGGATGTCCACCAACCGGTGGACCAGCGGGTCGAAATAGAGCAACACGGAAGGAGCCACGTGCAGCGGATCGTTGTTGACCACCGAGAGCAGGCGGAAGTAATTCTTCCAGCCCACGCCGCCGGTTTGCGCGCGCCGCAACAGCGGCGACAGGAACGCCGCCACCGCACCCTCCACAGTGGCATGCTTGCCGGCCTCGGCGTCGTAGCGGTCGAGCGCGGCCATGCGCTCGGCAAACACCTCCACGGCACGGCGCTCCAGCACCGCGTCGAACAACCCCTGCTTGGTGGAAAAGTAGTAATGCGCCAGCGCGGTATCCACGTTGGCCAGCGCGGTCACCTCGCGGATGGTGACGCCGTCGAACCCGTGCGTGGAGAACAGCGCCTCCGCGGCGTCGAGGATCAGGTTGCGCGCATCGGGGCGCGCTTCGGTCTTGCGCGGGCGGCCCACGGCGGAGCGCGGCTTATTGCGCCGCGCGCGCACCGCTTCAGTGCCTGGGGGATGGGCGGGCCGGACTTTGACGGGACGGGACATGGCGGGGCGCAAAAAAAATCACGCATCCATTGTAAGCGGACACGAGCGACACCATGAATTTTGCAGACGTCTTTTTTCAGAGCGACGACGGCCTCACGCTCTATGCGCGCGACTACACCGGGCCCGCGGTTGATGCACCGGTGGTGCTCTGCCTGCACGGCCTCACGCGCAACAGCAAGGATTTCTGGCGCCTGGCCGAGCACCTGCAGGCCAGCGCGCGCGTCATCGTGCCGGACACGCGCGGACGCGGCCGCTCGGCGCGCGATCCGGACGCGTCCAACTACCGCCTGGACCGCTACGTGAGCGACATGCTTGGCCTGCTGGACCAGCTGGGCGTCGCACGCGTGCATCTCATCGGCACCTCGATGGGCGGCCTGATTTCCATGCTGCTGCTGCACACCGCGCCCGACCGCGTGGCATCCGTCGTGCTGAACGACATCGGGCCGGAAATCGACATGGAGGGCCTCGCGCGCATCGCCGGCTACGCCGGCAAGAACATGGCCGCGCCAAGCTGGAGCGCCGCCATCGCGCAAGTGCGCGCGAGCAACGCCAGCGCGTTCCTCGATTACACGGAAGCCGACTGGATGGCCATGGCCTGCGACCTGTTCGTGCAGCGCGGCAACCAGGTGGAACTCGATTACGACCCGGCCATCGCGCAGGGATTGGCGGACGGCTCCGTCGCGCCGGACCTCTGGCCGGTGTTCGCCAAGCTGGAGCGGCGACCCATGCTGGTGGTCCGCGGCGAGGTATCGGACATCCTGTCGCGCTCAACCGTGGAGCGCATGCGCGCGGAGTGGCCCGGCCTGCAGGCCATCAGCGTGGAACAGCGCGGCCACACGCCGACGCTGATGGAACCGGCCGCGCTTCGCGCGATCGACGCGTTTTACCGCCCGCACCACTGAAACCCGAGGACTGGCGCGCCGTCCGGGCCGAAAATGCCCCGGGAGCCGCGCGCATGCTGGGGTTTGGCGCTTTGACGCCAGCTTGCGATCCGGTGGCATCATTCGGCGCATCGACAGTCCAGTTCACCAGCACACCATGCCCAGCAAGGTCCCGGAAGGCGGCGCCCGTGGTTACATCATTCCCATCGGCGGCGCCGAGGAAAAAGAGAATTCGCGCGAGATTCTTTCGCGCTTTGTCGCGCTCTCGGGCGGCACGGACGCCAACATCATCGTGCTGCCCACGGCGAGCCGGATGTCCGACACCGGTGAACGCTACGAGAAGATTTTTCGTGAACTGGGTGCGGCCCACGTCGAGGCCATGAATTTTGATTCGCGCCGCGATTGCGAGGAGCAAGGCCGCATCCAGCGCCTGGAATCCGCAACGGGGGTGTTCATGACCGGCGGCAATCAATTGCGCCTGTCGACCATCCTGGGTGGCACGCCGGTGGCCAAGTCCTTGCGCCAGATGAATGCGATGGGCGTGCACGTGGCCGGCACCAGCGCCGGCGCGGCGTTCATTTCCGAACACATGATTGCCTTCGGTGAAGAAGGCCACAGCCCGATTGCCGGGGCCGCGCGCCTGGCGCCGGGGCTCGGCCTCACCAATCGCTTCATCATCGACCAGCACTTCCGCCAGCGTGACCGCCTGGGACGATTGTTGGCGGCCTTGGCCTACAACCCGTTCGCGCACGGCCTGGGTCTTGACGAGGACACCGCCGCCTTCATCGGCCCGGACAACGATCTCGAAGTGGTGGGCAGCGGCGCCATCACGGTGGTGGATGCCTCTGCCATGTCGTTTTCCTCGATGGACCGCGTGGAGGAAGGCCAGCCGGTGTGCATGCTCGGTATCCAGCTCCATATCCTGGTTGCCGGCGCCACCTACAACCTGCACACCCGCAAGGCCGGCGCCGGCGTCCTCGCAGGGCGATAAGTCCGCGCAGGAGGGCGGCGCGCCCTCGCCGGGCGGTGCCGCGCATTAGAATGGCCCGAACGGAAACCCGTGCCGCGCGGCAGCAGGCACGGGCAAAAGGGAGAATCCATGCGCATTTTCGATCGTTCCGTGTTTGTCGGCCCGTCGCTGTACGCCCATTTTCCGGTGATCCGGCTGGAGCTGGACCTGGGGGAACTGGAGAACTGGCCCACGGGAAAACTCGGCACCGCCTACGTGATGAAGCTCGTCGAGGCGCTGCCGAGCCTGCAGGAACATGGCTGCAGCTACCGCGAGCCGGGCGGGCTCATCCGCCGCATGCTCGAGGACGAGGGCACCTGGCTGGGGCATGTGTTCGAGCACGTGGCGATCGAATTGCAGAACGTCGCCGGCGAGGACGTGACCTTCGGCAAGACGCGCGGCACCGGCAAGCCCGGTGTGTACAGCGTGGTGTACGAATACGCGCAGCGTGACGAGGGAATCGAGGCGGGAGAGTTGGCGTTGAAGCTCTTGTGCTCGCTGCTGCCCGACAACCTCAAGCCCAAGGACGTGGTGCCCGAGGACTGGAACTGGCCCAAGGCGCGCGACGAGTACATTCGCTACGCCCAGCGCCGCGCATTGGGGCCGTCCACCGCCTCGCTGGTGAAGGCCGCCGTGGCGCGCGACATCCCGTGGTTCCGCATGAACGAGCAATCGTTGATCCAGTTGGGCCATGGCAAGCGCCAGCAGCGCATCCAGGCCACCGTCACCGGCCGCACCAGCTACATCGCCGTGGAACTGGCGCAGGACAAGGAAGAGACCAACAAGATCCTCGCCGCCATCGGCCTGCCGGTGCCGCAGCAGCGCCTGGTGCGCTCGGCCGAGCGCGCGGTGGCCGCCGCGGAACGGCTGGGCTATCCGGTGGTGACCAAGCCCTACAACGGCAACCATGGGCGTGGCATTTCCGTGCGCCTGAAAACGCCGGACGAGGTGCGCGCCGGATTCGAGGCCGCCAAGGAGCACTCCACGTCCGTGATCGTCGAAACCTACCTCGAGGGCGAGGACCATCGCTTGCTGGTGGTCAACGGCGAACTCATCGCCGCGACGCGCCGCACGCCGGGCCATGTGGTGGGCGACGGGGTGTCCACCGTTCGCAAACTGGTCGAGGAAGTGAACAAGGATCCGCGCCGCGGCATCGGGCACGAGAAAGTGATGACGCGGCTGGAACTCGACGAGCAGGCCGAGATGATGCTCGCGCGCGTCAACCTCACGGCAGATTCCGTGCCGGCCAGGGACCAGGTGGTGATGCTGCGCTCCACCGCCAACCTTTCCACCGGCGGCACCGCCACCGATGTGACCGATGTGATCCACCCGGACAACCGCGACATGGCGGTGCGCGCGGTGACCGCCATCGGGCTCGACGTGGGCGGCGTGGACTTTCTGAATTCCGACATCACCAAGAGCTACAAGCAGGTGGGGGGCGGCATCTGCGAGGTGAACGCGGCGCCGGGCTTCCGCATGCACGTGGCGCCGTCCGAGGGCAAGCCGCGCGACGCGGCCGGCCCGGTGATCGACATGCTGTTCCCGCCGGGCACGCCGTCGCGCGTGCCGATCTGCGCCATCACCGGCACCAACGGCAAGACCACCACCTCGCGCATGATGGCGCACATCGCCAAGATGGCCGGCTTCACGCCGGGGCTCACCACGACGGACGGCGTCTATATCGACGGGCAACGCACGGTCGAAGGCGACATGACCGGCCCGGTGGCCACGCGCATGGTGCTGGCGGACCCGAAGATCGACTTTGCGGTGCTGGAAATCGCGCGCGGCGGATTGCTGCGCGCCGGCATGGGCGTGCCGTTTGTCGACGTGGGTGCGGTGCTGAACGTGGCGTCCGACCACCTGGGCATGAAGGGCATCGATACCCTGGAGCAGCTGGCCGAGGTGAAGAAGATCATCATCGAGGTCGCCAAGGAGTGCGCGGTGCTCAACGCGGACGACCCCAACGTCATCAAGATGAGCGCGGACACGGAAGCGAAGAACATCTGCTACGTGACCATGAACCCCAACCACAAGCTGGTGCGCGAGCACATCCGCGCCGGCGGACGCGCCTGCGCGCTTGAGGCCGGCGTCAACGGTCACATGATCGCGCTCTACGACAAGGGCGCGCACCTGCCGCTGATGTGGACGCATTTGATTCCCGCCACGTTGGAAGGCCGCGCCATGCACAACGTGCAGAACGCCATGTTCGCCGCCGCCATCGCCTTTTCGATGGGCGTGAAGCTCGACGCGATCCGCCAGGGCCTCAGAACCTTCGACACCACCTTCTTCCAGGCGCCGGGCCGCATGAACGTGTATGACGAACATCCGTTCAAGGT
>CAZTYC010000112.1:0-8583 GCA_964617435.1 uncultured Burkholderiales bacterium | reverse complement strand
GGGTCTTGCGACATTTACGGATAACTTGATCCAGCATGTTCGGTCGCGCGACAGGCCTGACCTTAGGGTCTTGCGACTCATTTGCTTTCCTCTCTCACCCAGCGGCGTGTCGCGCGACAGGCCTGACCTTAGGGTCTTGCGACTCGCTTGTTCATTTGCGTAGACTTGAACTTGTCGCGCGACAGGCCTGACCTTCGGGTCTTGCGACTGGATCTACTGCGATTGGGTGACAAATAGGTGTCGCGCGACAGGCCTGACCTTCGGGTCTTGCGATCTTTCCTGATGACACTATGAAATGGTGGGGCCGCGAGAAAGCCTGAACCCCCGGGCCAAGACGCGTGCATGCGGTCGACAGGCAGCGTACTTTCACTAATGGACATGGGACGTTATTGATGCCCAATGGCGGGAACGACCTCGCCAAAAAATCGCCTAGCGCCGGACTAGCGGCTGGGCGGGCGTGATGTGGACGTCGGCGGGAAATCGGCGGCGGCCGCCGCGCTCTGAGTCTGGGGGCAGGGCGCGATTGGCGAGCGTACTGCCGAGCACCGCTTCAAATCGCTTGCGGATCTTGGAGATGATCGGGTTGAATCGATTGCGTCGCGCTTCCTGAAGGTGCTGGACTTTCAATGGCGTGCGAGTGCCTGCAGGCCAATCATCGTCGAGACCGTAGAACCGCCCGTCCGATTCATAAAAGTACTTGCAGTTGCGGATGCGTGCAGCGCGTGCGTCTTCATATTCCTCCGCCGCCGCTTCATCGCGCGCGTAGCGCAACATTGCAGCGTCAAAGGCAGCCATGTCGGCATCGCTCGGTGCGCTGCCGAAGCCTGCTTCGCCTTGATCCGCGATGCAATGCAGCAACGCGAACTGATCTGGTGACAAAGGGATTCTCAATCCGTTGCAAACCACGCAAGATTTGCTGCGGGGGTTGCGCACAAACTCAAGCCGAATTGCATCCAACACCAAGACTTCTTGCGCGCGACGAACCAGCTCGGATAGGCGCGGCATGCGCTGTGGATCGATGTGGGCTTTGCGCAACTCGGTGGGCATCAATGCGCCCAGGCGCAACAAGGGAATCTCGGCCAGGGTGACGCCGAAATCGCAGTTCTCGGCAGTCAGCCAAACGGGTGCCTTGCCGATCCCCGGCGGCGTGTGCACATAGCGGATTGGTTGCTTGGGCGGGTAGAAGTAGGGCGGATCAACGCGTTCCAAGCGCGGATCATTAAGCAACACGTGCACGAGGCGGTCCTGCGGTCGCGCCACCAGGGTCATCGCCAAGCCCGCCAGATAACTCATCGATTTGCGGCCGCCGGAGACGCCGAGGATCAACCGCGAATCGGGCCGGTTTGCCGATTCGACGACGGTCGCCAGGATCAGATCGCCCATGCGATCGAGGCTGAGCGCCTCGTGTGCGTCGTCATCCAGCTCGTTCCCGTCGTGATCGAGCGCAACCAGCACGCGCGTGGACTTAAGCAGGGCCGCGCGCAGGCCAAGGTTTTTGTAATCCCGGACCAGGGCTTCCAACGCGCCCTCGCCATGTGCTCCCGGAAGCAAGGTCTGCTCCACGCCCGCCTTGCCGCGACGGGTGGTGACAATCAGCAGTTGTGTAGGAATGAACGGATCGGTCGGGTCGGAGGCCAGCGCGTAAACGGTCTCCGTCACGACTGCCGGCGACAGGCCGACCAGGATGACGAGAGTGCGCTCCTTGTGGGGGTGCTGCTTTGCGACTTTGCTGGATGCCATGCGCGCCAAACGTGGATTGGACGGGAGCCTATTTCGTTCGCTCAAGAACGGCCCAACTGTAGCCGATCGCCTCGAGCGCCGCAAGCGAATGCACGACCTCGCCTTCCGGCATGCGCCGGTCGAGGCGAAACACCAGGGCTTGCTCGCCAACGGCTTGCCGGTAGGTTTGCCGCGCGACGGGACATTCGATATTCAAGAGGCCGGAAATCAGCCGCGCTGTGGCCTCGTGGCCAATCGCGCTGGCAAAGCCCTGCGAATGCACGAGGTGGCCGGCATCCTCGGTGGTGACACGGTACATGCGATAGGCCCCGGGTTCGGTGAGGACGGGGGAGTTGAGCAGGGTGATTGGATGCATGGCGCAGGTGGATGGAGTTCGATTGCGATGGGCCGGAATTGTCGGCCCAACCGGTGGCCGCGTGCCGATTGGCAAGATTGCCGTTTTTTGCGCCAGCGTGAGCCCTGCGTGTTGGCAATCTTGGCGAGTTCCACGGCCTCGTGGCGCGGCCGCAAGCTGTCAGCCAACGAAACCTGCCGACGCCAACCATGAATCTCGATTCTGCTTTGCATGTGCCGAACAAGTCGGATTCGCTGAACGGCTTTGCCAATCTTGCCGTTCGCCCCGCGCGGCGCCAGCAACCTTAGTCTGACGGCCAATCGAACTTCCCGGAGACCGCCATGAACCCACCCGCTTTCCTGCTTCCGCTGATTTCCGCCGCCGCCGTCGTCACCGGCCGGAACCCTGAGGTCGTGCATGCCATGTCTGCGGCAGAGCGTGGGCGCGTCGTCGTCGAGGCGGCGATGCTCGTGGCCCTCGCAACGCTGGTATTCGTGCAGTGGCTGTCCCTGCTGGCAAATGACTCGCCTGTGGTGGCGGTGCCGGGCGCGCTGGTGTTCACGGTGCTCATCATCGGCTTCGACTATGTGGTCGGCATGGCCCTGGAGCGGGCGTTTGCCGAGGAAGATGCGCCCCACAATCGCCGCCTGATCCTCGGCGTGCGTGTTGCGATGGCATCGGTATTCGCGGCGGTGCTTTCCACGGCTTTCGTCCTGAAGCAGTTTGCACCGGCGATCGACGAGCAGAACCGCCGCACCGCCGAACTGGCGAATGCCCCGCTGCGTGCCGAATTCGCCGCCCGCGCGCAGCAGATCCGCCGCGATCACCTGGCGCCGATCGAGGCAGAAATCACCGAAAAGTCCGCAATGCGCGACAAGGCGGCCGCGCGCGTCGACATCTTTGTCGCGTCGGCCGCCGACGCATTGTCGAGTTCCAATCTACAGAATGCGGAGGCGCTGCGCCAGCAGGAGGGCGTGCACGGCGCGCAGACTGGCCGCGGCCCACTGTATCGTTATGCGGTCGCGCAGGCGCTGACCGCGCGGTCCGCCGCCGAAGAGTCGGAGAAGTCGGCGCAGACCGAACGCGCAGCAGTTGCCGCCCTTGGCGGCGAATTGCGTGCGCTTCGCGACAAGCACGGCCGCGCGATCACGCAAGTCTCCAGGATGGAAGCGGCCCTTGGCGATGAACTCCAGCGCGACCCGCGCTACAGCCGCTTTGGAACCGACTTCCTCTCGCGTTTGAAGGGGTTGATCCGCATGATGAAGTCCCCGGAGGACGGGATGCCGATCCTGCTGACGATCGTCGGTCTGTTGTTCGTGTTCATCAGCCTTGAAACCGCCTATTTGCTGGCCAAGAGCAATCATCAGGGCATGACCTATGCCCTGCGCGACCGCATGCGGGAGCAGCGCGATCTCGAAGCGTGGTCGCGCAGGATCCTGGCGGACATCCATCACCTGCCGCCGATGCCAATGCCGCCAACCGCAGGACGTGGTGCCAGCAATGACGAGGTGCGCATGGCGGACGCGACCATCGTGCCGCTGCGACCTGCCACCGGCCGCGACGCGGCGGCCGGGGAATAGCCGATGGCACTTTCAGCGGAAGCCAATCGCGAGCTCGACGCGTTTGCCGCGCAAGCCCAGGCGGCGGCCATTCTCGGCGAGGAACCGTGGCGGCAGGCGCGCCTTTTCGTGGATCGTGACGAGGTGGTTGCCGGCGAAACGGTCCGGGTTGCGTGGCAATGCCCGCCGGTCAACATGCCGATTTTCCTGCAAGTGGGCGCCGGCGCGTGGGAACCGGTGCCGGGCGAAGGCGAACGACAGGTCCGCGTCGGCCTTCGTTCCGAGGATGTTCGCCTGCGCGTTGGCCCGCACGTGGTTGGCGCGCTGCGGATCCGGGCGGTCGTGCCCCCCGTGGAATTGCGCTGCTTCCCGCAGGGGCCGCAGTGTGTCGTACCAGGCGATGCTGCCTCATGTGAATGGTATGCGCGCTTTTGCAAGTCCCTGCTGGTTTCCATCGACGGGCTCACCGCGGTCGCCGCGCCGCTCTCGGGCTCGCTGCGCATCCCCGCGATTCTCCGCCCGCGCAGCGTCGTGATCGAAGCCCAGGGATTCGATGGAAGCCGGCAAAGGGAGCGGCTGTTGTTCAACCCCAATTCGCGCAAGCCTGGCGCGGCAGAGGCGCAAATCCTGCGGCCCGGTGCCAGCCACGCCAATTGGCAATCTTGGCAATCCGCATGAATCGCGGCCTTGCTTCTAAAGTGGAATCAACGTCATCAACCACCCAATTTCAGGAGAACACCATGGCCAAGCGAGTCCCGATCACCATCGATGCAGAAGTCAAGGAAGTTGACCCCCAGACCGTGCTGTCGCACCTCGTTCCGGCCGATGCGCGCAGTGTCGTCTCCTACTCGGGCAAGATCATCCCGGCGAGCGAGTTCGGCCGCTACCGCGCTGCGGACGTCCCGGATGGCTTCGACACCCAGACTGCAACGATCAACAAGGCGGCGGCCGTGTGGCGCGATACGGGCCTGAAGGCGCGCGAGACGGCGTTGGTCAATCACTGGCTGTCGGGATTCGAGCCCTGCGCGGCCGGCCCGCGAAACGCTTTTTTGAGCAGTTCCCATGAGTTTCTTGCCGTGCGCAATTTCCCACTTCCGGACAACTACCGGCCTGACCACATCAACCTGTGCATCGCCATTGACCGCTATCCTACTGTTCCGCCCCTGGGCATTTACCTGGCGGACACTCGCTTGACTCCAAAGATTGTCGAGCGGATGCGCGCGCAGATCAACGTGTTCAAGGGGTCCGCGTTCCACGACGCCGAGCCGCCGCGCCCGGGATTTCAATGGGTTTGCCTGATCGCCAGCGATTGGCGGGTGAATTGGGCGGACATTCGCAAGGGTTCAAACCTGCAAAAGTACCTTGCGCATTTTTACGCGGTACTCGCGGACTAGGAGAGGATCATGGAAACGCGCATCCGGATGACCGCCGCCGCTTGGGACGCCATCGAGAGGCATCACCGCAACAAGGGGCCGTTTGAACGCGCTAGCGTCGCGCTCGGGCACAACGTCCAGCACGGATCGCGCCGCGTGATTATGATCGACAAACCCGGCATCGTGCCAATCCAGGACAGCGCCTGCGCGCGGCAATCGGCCGGCAACGTCAAGGTCAGCCGGGAGACGGTCAGGCAACTGATGTGGGGGCTTGCGCAGTCGGAGTACGACGCCTTCCTCAGCATTCACGACCATTGGTTTTCTCCGCGCGGCACGGACTTTTCGGTCGGCGATGACCACGACGACTTGGTCCAGGACCGGTATTTCCGCGAGGTGTTCGAGCCGCAACTTGCATCCGGTCAGTTCGGCCGAGCCCGCCAAATGACCCATGCCTCGATGGTTCTCGACCAAACGACGGCTGCGGCACGGCTCGTGGGGGAACCGGCCGGTGGATTTCGCGCGATCGACACAATCCATATCATCGGGCGTCGACTCGCCGCGGTTGCGGGCAATCGTCCCCGTTCGGCGATGAAGTCAGCGGCGACCGATCCGACCCTTGTGCGGCAGGGTGACTTTCTGAGCCCGGACGTGCAGCGTTTGATTGCCGGACTTCGCGTGGGCATTGTCGGTTGCGGAGGCGTCGGAAGTCTGCTGGCGGAGAGCCTGATGCGCCTTGGGGCAAGGGAGTTCGCCCTGTTTGATCCGGATGGCCTTGAGCTCAGCAACCTCAATCGCTGGTGCGGCGCCCGGGTGACCGACGTGGGACGCGCCAAGGCAGAACTGCTCGCCGGGCGGCTGACGGAGGCGTTGCCGCAAGTCTTCGTGGAGCCGGTGGTAGGAGATGTCCTGGAAGTGCAGCCGATTGGCGCGTTGGGCACTTGTGACGTGCTTTTTCTGGCGGTGGATAACGATGCCGCCCGTTACTGGGTCAATAGGGTGGCGGCTGCGATGCTCGTCCCCATGTTCGATCTTGGCGTGAGGGTCAGGACGTCGCCCTCGATCGATTTCCTGAGCAGGGTGGTTCCTGTGATTCCCGGCATCACCGCGTGCCTGGAATGCACCCCGCTCGATTTGCTCGACCGGGTCGCCATTGCCGAGCGTTTTGACGGCATCACTGCGGAGATGCGCCGCGCCGAGGGCTACATCACCGGCCAAAGCGCCTCTGCACCTTCGGTCATGGGGCTGAACGCGCACGTTGTCGGGGCGGCGGCGCTGGAGTTTCTCTCGTATTGCGCCGGCTACCAGGAGTTACCCGTGCCGCGGATCGGATACTGGCGCAGTGGCCGTACGATAGTCGCGCAGCCGGACCAGAACATGCCAGCAGCGGAGTGTCCCGCGTGCGCCGCGAATCTGCGTGGACGCGGATTGCAGGCGGACATTCCGGTGCCTCGCGCGCCGGACGTCGGCGCGGCACAACTGCGGGAAGTTTTCGCGGCCATGGCGGAAGTCCCGGGTCGCGCCGCTGGCGTTCCGGCATGAGGGTCCGGTTGCCGGCAATCTTGCCAAAGCGCCTGCGCGGCATGCCTTGCACGATCATGGCCGCACTGAAGACCTGGAGAAAATAATGCTGGATCGATTCGTCGTGCATGAACCCGGAAATCCGTATCCCGTCGGACGCTGGTTCCTCGCATGGCTGTTCTGGCTTGGGGCCTGCTTCTTCCTTGCGCCTGTCATCGGTTCCTTGTTGCCGGAATACTTCCTGGCCCTCTTCGTGCTGCTATACCTATTTGCCGGCTGGCGCCTCAGCCGTACGATCTATCCGCAGCTTCGCATCGATCCCTATCGTGGCGCTACCACGGTCCCGAGCACCTTGAAGTTCAAACTGGGGCTGATCCTCGCGTGGCCGGTGAAGTGGCCGTCCCTTCTGACGCGAATCTGGCTCTGCCAAATCCTCTAGTAGATGCGCCATGTACAGACAAAGCAACGAAGTAGACAGGGGAAATTGAAGTGCCGCAACTGATCATCTTCTTTCTTGCCATTGCCCTCATCATGTTCGTCGTCATGGTGATCGTCTGGCTTGCGATCGTCGCGCTTTTTGGCGGATTCATCACCTTGCTGGCAACGGGCGTCTGCCTAGCGGCAACTTGGGTCATCGCCGAGTTTTTCCAAGGCCGGGAACGGACCATTCAGACGCACGCATTGACAATTTCAAGCGAGGGCGTCCTGTTGATTAGCTCCAACACGCAAGGCAAAACAAACGAAAATCTGGCCCGACAGGCGTTTGATGTCGCTGTTTGCGCGACGGCACTTGTGATGGTATTTGCGCTCTATCAGGCCGGCAGTTTTGCGAGCAAGGACGTGCCGGCCCAGTTGACCGGTACCGTGGTGGCCTTTGCCAGTTTCGGAACGTACTGTTACTTCCGCGATCGGGTCCATGATCTTCTTCCGGGGGCGCTGCGCAATGAGGCCGTTGTATCGAGGCCGATTCAGGCGTGGGTCACGTTGGCAAGCGCGTTTGAGCGGATCAATGAGGTGTTGGCTCTGGCCGGCGCCAGATATGTCGACATGGCCAGTGCCGCCAACGAGGTCGCCCAAAGGAGCGCATCCGAGATCCTTCGAGATGAATCCACCATTGAAGGCTTGATGATTGAGCTGGCAAAGAGGACCCGTCGCTTGTCGAACGACCTGGAATCGCCCCTGCAACGCTGGGCGGACCTGAAGCTCCGCCTGGCCAGTGCAGGCACGGACCTTCTCAATACCGACAGTCCTTCCATGTTTCAGGTGCTGGATAACTTATGCAGTATCCATGAGGACATGCTTGGTGAGGCGATCAAGGGTGATGTATCGAGGTTTGAAGAGTTGCTTTCAGGCGTGGAAGCCGATCTCGAATCGCTGCTGTGGCACGCGCGGGCTACACCCGGGGAGGACTGCGATGCCAATGTTGAACACCAGGATCCGTATGGCATCCTTGGCGTCGCTCCGAACACAAGCCTGCAAGCGATCGAAGAGGTGGTCAAGCGACTGCGCCGCATCTACCATCCGGACAGCGGTCTCGTGGCCGACGATCGGAAGTTCAAGGAAATTACCGAAGCCTGGAACGCCATCAAGGCGGGACACTGAACCATCAAGGAGCAAGCATGAACAAGCCATTGGTACCGCGCGCACTTCCGCCGACGCTTCAACAGATGAAGAACAGATTGGCCGGCCATGCTGCCGATGTGCGCCAGTCTGTTGCTGGCGTGCGCCACCACTTCGATGGTGAAGGCAAGCTTTGTGCGGTTTTGGATCGCTCATCCAGCATGTCGGGAGAACCTATCATCGAGGCGCGCCGCGGGTTGCTCGACACGGCACGACAATGCTCGGCAAAGGGCTACCGGATCGGTTTGGTCGCGTTCGAAAGCAGTGCGGCGCTGGTGAGGCCGCTCGGCCGTTTCGACGATTCGTTTGAGCGGGACTTGAACGGAATTCATCCGGACGGCGGCACAGATATTGCCGATGGAATCCGGTGTGGCCACGAGGCTCTTGGTCGCGGCGGCCGGCGCGTGATCCTGCTGGTTACCGATGGGTTTTCCGATCC
>CAZTYC010000111.1:0-8585 GCA_964617435.1 uncultured Burkholderiales bacterium | reverse complement strand
TGAGCTTGGCCCCTGTTTGTGCCATGATTCCCGCATTCCCGCCCAGCATGGCGGCGATTTTCATTCCATAAAAAAATTCCAACCCACCGCGCGACAGGAGAAAACATGTCCCCGAAGAAAAAACTCATTCCGACCCTGGTGGCGGCCGCCCTTTCGGCCGCTGCAACCTCGGCATCCGCCGTACCGTTCACTGGCGTGATCGTTTTCGGTGACTCCCTGTCCGACGCCGGGGCGTACCGGCCCGGCCTCACCGCACTCGTCGGCGCGCAAGCCGCTGCCGGTCTGGGACGCTTCACTACCAATCCGGGCCCGGTCTGGGCGGAACTGATCGCCCAAACCTATGGCGGCAACGCGGCGCCGTTCAATGCCGGTGGCACCAACTACGCGCAGGGCGGCATGCGGGTGGCGCTGCCCACGCCGGCCTCGCTGCTCGGCCCGGGCGGCGCGCAGCGTCCGGTGTCCACGCAGATCACCGAGTACCTGACCGCCACCGGCGGCACGGCGGATTCGCGCGCCCTGTTTGCAGTGTGGGCGGGCGCAAATGACATCTTCGCCAACCTTGGCGCGTTCTCTGCCGGCGCCATCGACGCCGCCACGTTGCAGGCGAACGTGCTGGGCGCCGCGAATGCGGAAATCGCCCAGGTCGCCAGGCTGCGTGCGGCTGGTGCGCGTTACATCATCGTCTTCAACATTCCGGACATCGGGGTCACGCCGCAATTCGCCGGCACGCCGACCGCGGGTTCCGTGACCGCGCTGGCCGCCGGCTACAACGTGACGCTGTTCACCGGCCTGCAGGCAACCGGCCTGCGCGTCATCCCTGTGGACGCGTTCTCGATCCTCGCGGACATCCGCGCGAACGCCTCCACCTTCGGCTTCACGAACATCACCGCGCCGGCCTGCCAGCCGGTCGGCAGTTCGTCGCTCACCTGCTCGGCGGCCAACACCCCGTCCGGCGCGGCCAATACCTACCTGTTTGCCGACGGCGTGCATCCGTCCACCGGCGCACACAAGGTGATTGCCGATGTGGTCAAAAGCCTGATCGAAGGCCCCAACGCGTATTCAACGATGGCGGAAGTGCCGCTGTCCACGCGCGCGGCCCACATCCGCACCCTCGACGATGGCATCGCGCAAGGCCGCATGGCCGCGGTCGGGAAGATCACGCCGTTCGCCGCCTTTGATAGCAGCAAGTACGACATCGGCACCAACAGCCTGTCGCCGGCCACCGATACCAAGAACCGCGCGGGCACCGTGGGCGTTTCCATGCGCATCTCGGAAGACGCGACGGTGGGCCTGGGCGCCGGCAGCAGCAAGGCCGAAGCCCGCATGCCCGGCGGCGGTTTCGACGTCAAGGAGACCACGTTTTCGGTGTTCGCCAGCGGCAAGTGGAACGATTTCTACGGCAGCCTCACGGGGTCCTTCGCCAACCTGAAGTTCGACAACGTCCGGCGCTCGATCCAGCTCGGGCAGGTGACGCGGGTGGCCACCAGCGACACGCGCGGCGCCAACAGCTCCTTCAGCTTCATGGGCGGCTACGACTGGAATTTCGGCAAGCTCGCCATCGGGCCGTTCGTGGGCCACACCTCGCAGTCCGTGGATGTGAACGCGTTCAGCGAAAACGGCGCCGGCTCCGCGGGCCTCAGGATCCTCGACCAGAAGCGCGATTCGCAGGTCACCAGCATCGGCGTGCGCGCGTCCGTGAACCTCGGCGCGTTCACCCCCTTCGTCCGCATCAGCCAGGACAAGGAAAACCATTCCGAAGAGCGCTTCGTCTCCGCCAACCCGCTGACGGTGACCTCGGGCAACACCTATGACATCCCGGCCTACCACCCGGATACCAAGTGGACCACCGCCGTCATCGGTGTGCGTGGCAAGCTGGCCGAGAAGGTGGGCCTGTCGGTGGTTTATCACAAGGTGTCCGGCCGCGAGAGCCTCAAGCAGGACGGCGTCACGGCCAGCGTGGCGGTCGACTTCTGATCTCCCCCATGCCGGAAAAAAACCGCGGCCTCGCACGCCGCGGTTTTTTTTCGCCCGTGGAAAATCCCCGATGAAGAAGATCTATACCGCCGCCAACGTGCCCGAAGCCTATCTGGTCAGGAATCTGTTGCAGCAGGCGGGGATCGAGGCGCTGATCCTGAACGAACATGCCATCGGTGCGCTCGGGGATGTGCCGCTGGCCTCGGCCTACCCCCAGGTGTGGATCGATCGCGACCACCAGGCCCACCATGCGCGGCAGGTCATCGATGCGTACGAAACCAGCCGCTCCGATTCCGCGGCGCGGCATTGCCTGCGCTGCGGGGAAGTGTCCCCGGGCCAGTTCGATCTCTGCTGGAACTGCACGGCACCGCTTGGCCCCGCCTAGTCCGGCGGCGATACCTCACAATTTTTTCCGGCCCGGGCGCCCGCCGCAATCAGACGCGCAGCGACCACGGCGTGAAGTTGGTGTCGCGGTCGTAATAGTCCATGCCTTCGGCGCGCTTGAGCCATGCGACGATCTTGTACGTCACCGGCGTGAACACCACTTCCACGCCCACCTTGGTCACGAACTGCGCCAGCATGACCGTGGGCAGCTTGTCATCCGGGATGATGCCCGTGCCCCAGAACGCGAGCGGATAGAACAACAACGAATCCACGCCTTCGCCGAAGATCGTCGATCCGATGGTGCGCATCCACAGATGCCGGCCCGCCGTCCAGATCTTCATCTTGGCGAGCACGAACGAATTGACGAACTCCCCGCAGGAGAACGCGATCAATGACGCCAATGAGATCCGCCACGTGGTGCCGAACGCCGTTTCGTAGGCCGCCTGGTTGTTCCAGAACGGGGCCGGCGGCAGGGCCACCACCACCCAGGCCATGAAGGAGGCGAAGGCCAGGGCGCCGAACCCGGCCCAGATCACGCGCCGCGAGCGCGCGTAGCCATAGACCTCGGTGAGGATGTCGCCGAAGACATACGAGATCGGGAAAAACAGGACGCCCGCGCCGAACGTCAATTTGCCGAGCAACGGCGCATCGATTTGCGCGATCTTCGCCGGCCCGATGAGATTCGAGCACACCAGGATGACCACAAAGGTCACCATGACCAATTCATAAAACTTGAAGCTTCGCGGCTCGCTCATCCGATGACTCCAGGAAGGATTGGTGTGATCTGCATTGCTGATCGCGCGGTTCCACAGTGGCCTCTAGGCCGGTGCGCGCAGGCGTTGGCGCACCCACTCAAACAGCACCACGGCACCCGCCGCAGCGACATTGAGCGATTCCATGTTGCCGGGCATCGGCACGGTCACCCGCCGCGTCGCCTTGGCGCGCAACCCTGCGCTCAGCCCGGCACCTTCGTTCCCCAGCAGAAAGGCAATGGGGCCGGCCATGCGGGACGAAAACAGCGGCACCGCATCCGCCCCGGCAGCCACCATGGCGAATGACTCGCCGCGATAGCCCGGGAGCCATGCCTGCAAGTCTTCGCCTTCGACAATGTTGAGAGAAAAGTGCGCGCCCTGCGCCGCGCGCAGAACCTTCGGCGACCAGCAGAACGCGGTGGTCTTGGAGGTCAGCACTTCGCGAATTCCCGCGGCGGCGGCACTGCGCAGCAGCGACCCGACATTGCCCGGGTCCTGGATGTCCTCGAGGACCAGCACGGACGCATCGGAGGGAACCGGGCACGCCCGCGGCGTTTCGACCAGCGCCACGGCCATGGCTGGCGAATCGAGCGACGAGATTTCTCGAAAGAAGGCGTCCGGCAGGGTGACGAGGATGCGCTCGTCCAATTGGCGCAGGAGGACTTGCACATCCTCGCGCATGAGCGCTGATTCAGCCACGGCAACCTGCCGCGGGCTGCCGATTGCGCGCCGGAACGCGTCGATCAGGTGCAAGCCGTCGAGCACGGTCAGCCCGGCTTTCTTGCGTTCGCGCGCCGAGTGGGCCAGCGCCACCAGCTGCTTAACGGTCGGGTTGTCGCGCGAGCGGATCGTTTTCACCCTGCCCGCCCAAAACCAAACTCAAGGACTGGCGCGGCGTTTGGGGCGAAAATGGCCGGAAAGGCGCGCCCAATCACGAGTTTTTCAACTGGATTCGGCATGCGCTTCACTGCTGCCCCGCAAACAAGTCCTGTTGCCCGGCTGCGGCTCGCACGGGCGCAAAGCTCCTGCGGTGAATGGCGCATGGGCCGAGCCGCGCCAACGCGCTCATGTGAAGCCGTGTGCCATACCCCTTGTGCTGCTCGAATCCATAGTCCGGATGGCGCGCGGCCTCTTCGAGCATGTAGGCATCGCGCGCGGTCTTGGCCAGGATGGAGGCCGCGGAGATTTCCGCGATCAGTTGGTCGCCATCGACGATCGCGCGCGCCGGCACACTCAGGCGAGGAACGTGCAGGCCATCCACCAGCACCTCACCCGGTTCCAGGCCCAGGGCCTGGATGGACCGCTGCATCGCCAGCAGGCTCGCCCGCAGGATATTGAGTTCGTCGATCTCCTCGACGCTCGCGCGCGCCACCGCCCACGCCCGTGCGGAGGCACGGATCTCGCCGGCGAGCGCAATCCGCTTCTTCTCCGACAGCAACTTCGAATCGGCCAGCCCGTCGACCGGCCGCTGCGGATCCAGGATGACCGCCGCGGCAAAGACATCCCCGGCGAGGCATCCGCGCCCGGCTTCGTCCGTGCCGCAGATGAGCCGCGGCTTCACTTCAGGCCGCCCTCTTCATCGACGCGCGCTCAATGAACGGCGCCAGCGCCTCGCATACGCGCTCGGCGTTGTTCACCGCGAGGCTTGCGTGGATGGCGTCGAATTGCTCACGCAAGGCCTTGGCCGCATCCGGATGGCGGACCCAATTGCCCATGGCCCGCGCAAGATTTTCCGGCGTCGCGTCGTCCTGCAACAGTTCGGGGACCAGCCAGTTGTTGGCGAGAATGTTCGGCAAGCCCACCCAGGGCAGGTAGGCCTTGCGCTTCATCAGCCGGTAGGTGGCGTTGGACAGGCGGTAGGCGATGACATGCGGGCAGCGCAACATGGCGGCTTCCAGCGTTGCCGTGCCGGATGCGATCAACGCGGCGTCCGCAGCGGCCAGCGCGAACGACGCGTGGCCGAACAGGATTTGCATGGGCAGGTCCTGGGCGCCGCATTTCCACTTGGCGGCTTCAAACTGTTCGCGCGTTTCCCGCGTGGTGAGCGGCACCAGAAATTTGGCGTCTGGAAACTGGACATTCAGGCGCTTGGCCGTTTCCAGGAACAACTCGGCATGAAAATCCAGTTCGCTCTGCCGGCTGCCGGGAAGCATGGCAAACACCAAGTCGCCATCCTTCAGGCGCAATTGCGCACGCGCTTCCGCGCGCTGGTCCTTCTGCGGGATCTGGTCGGCCGTCGGATGCCCGACAAATGTCGCCTTCACCCCGGCCTTCTCGTAGATGGCCGGCTCAAACGGAAACACCGTCAGCATATGGTCGACCGATTCCTTGATCGCCTTGATGCGCTCCCCGCGCCACGCCCAGATCGACGGGCTCACATAGTGGACGGACGGGACGCCGGCTTCCTTCAGCCGCCGTTCGAGCTTGAGGTTGAAATCCGGCGCGTCGATGCCGATGAAGAACGCAGGCCGCGCCTCGATCAGACGCCTGCCCAATTCAGATCGCATCGACAGCAATTCGCGCAGGCTCCTCAGCACTTCCAGGTACCCACGCACGGCGAGCTTCTCCATCGGGTACCAGGACGTCGCGCCGGCCGATTGCATCTTCGGCCCGGCAATCCCGACAAACTCCAGGTGCGGCCAGCGCGCCCTCATGGCGCGGATCATCAGGGCACCGATTACGTCGCCGGAGGCCTCGCCGGCGACCACGCCGACCTTCATCAGCGCACGATCCCGCGCGTCACGCCGGCCAGGAAATCCGCGATCACGCGGACCTCCGGCGCGTCGGCGCCCTGCTCGGCGAGCGCCTCCTTTGCTTGGGCAAAAGTGAGGTCCGACTTGTACAGGGTCTTGAACGCGCGCTTCACGCGGGCGATCTGGTCGGCGGAAAAATCCCGCCGCTTCAGGCCTTCGGCGTTGACGCCCACTGCGCGCAGCGGATTGCCGCCGCAGGTCACATACGGCGGAATGTCCATCAGCACCACGGACGAGACGCCGCACATCACATGCGCGCCGATCTTGACGAATTGATGCACGCCGGTGAATCCCCCCAGCGTGGCCCAGTCCCCCACATGGACATGGCCCGCGAGCTGGGTGCAGTTGGCGATGGTGGTGCGGTTTCCCACCACGCAATCGTGCGCCACGTGCACATACGCCATGATCCAGTTGTCGTCGCCGACGGTGGTCTCGCCGCGGTCCTGCACCGTGCCGCGGTTCAGGCTGCAATATTCGCGGATGGTGTTGCGGTGGCCGATCACGAGCCGCGTGGGTTCCCCGGCGTATTTCTTGTCCTGATTGGCCTCGCCCAGCGAGACAAAATGGAAAATGTGGTTGTCGCGCCCGATGCGCGTATGTCCGGTCACCACGCAATGATGGCCGATGCGCGTGTTGTCGCCGATCTCCACGTCTCCGTCGATCACGGTGTAGGCGCCGACCGAGACATTGCTGCCCAGTCGTGCGCCGGGTGCGATGATGGCGGTGGGGTGGATCAGCGCGCCCATCGATTTACTCCACCATGCGCCGCTGCGTGCACAGGAGCTCGGCTTCGCAGGCCAACTGGTCGCCAACAAAAGCCCTGGACGCGTATTTCACCAGGCCGCGCTTCTGCACCAGGATTTCGGATTCCATCACCAGCGCGTCACCCGGCACCACGGGCCGCTTGAAGCGCGCGCCGTCGATGCCGGCAAAAAAGAACACGGACTGGGGATCGGGCCGGTCACCGGCACTCTTCAGCGACAGCAAGCCCGAGACCTGGGCCATCGCCTCGATGATCAGCACGCCGGGCATCACGGCGAAGTGCGGGAAGTGTCCCTGGAAAAATGGCTCATTGATGGTCACGTTCTTGAGCGCCTTGATGCGCTTGCCGGGTTCCAGCTCCAGCACCCGGTCGACCAGCAGGAAGGGATAGCGATGGGCCAGGAAAGACTTGATCTCGGCGATCTCCATCACGGGGGCGTTGGTCATGGGTTCCCTTTCTTGATTGCGGTGGCGAGGTCGTCCAGGTGGCGGACATGCACCATGTTGCGGAGCCATTCCGCGTGCCGCATGTGCGGCAGGCTGCCGGTGACCATGCCCGGTTCGGTGATGGACTTGGTCACCAACGTCATCGCGGAGACGATGGCGCCGTCGCAAATGGCCAGGTGGCCGATGGCGCCCGACGCGCCGCCCATCATCACGCGCCTGCCGATCTTCGTGCTGCCCGCGATTCCCGTGCAGCCGGAGATGACCGTATGGTCGCCGATGGTGCAGTTGTGGCCGATCTGCACCTGATTGTCGATCTTCACATCGTTGCCGATGACGGTGTCCTCGATCGCGCCGCGGTCGATCGAGCTGTTGGCACCGATCTCGCAATCATCTCCAATGATGACGCGGCCAGTTTGCGGAATCTTCACCCACTCGCCGCCAGGGTCGTCGGGGCCCTGGAAATCCGGGGCGAAACCAAAGCCGTCCGCGCCGATGACCACGCCACTGTGGATCAGTCCGCGCCGGCCGATTTCACAGCGCGCGTACAGCGTCACGCGCGGCATGAGGCGGGTGTGGGCGCCGATGACGACACCCCCGCCCACCACGCATCCCGCACCGATGTCCGCGTGTTCGGCGATCACTGCGCCAGCGCCGATGGATGCAAATTCGGCAACCCGTGCGGTGGGATGCACGCTGGCCGTCGCGTGAACCACGGCTTGCGCATGGATGCCGGCCTCACGGGCCGCCACCGGTGCAAACAATTGCGCCACGCGCGCGAAGTAAGCGTACGGATTGTTCGCCACGATCCTCGGCAGCGCGGTCGCATCGCGATCCGTCCCGCCCACGATCACCGCACTGGCGCGGGTTGTCTTCAGTTGCGTGCGGTACTTGGGATTGGCAAGGAATCCGATTTGGCCCTCGCGGCCGGATTCCAGCGTGCAGACACCCGTCAGTGGAGCGGCAACATCTCCGATGACTTCGCCTCCCAGCCTGGCTTGAATGTCCGAAAGCTTCATGGGCGACATTTTCTCACGGCAGGCGGCAAATCTGCCCGGCCGCCGCCATTCAAATCGCGCCGGCGCGTTTCCTCTTGTCCTGCACGCGCACGTCGAAGCGCTCGACGCTGACCACCACGCGCTCGTGCGTTCCCGCGCCGATCACCTCGACCTCGTCACGCGCTTCCAGGGCAAAGCGGATGGTCCGGCCCTCCACACCTGTCACGCGGGCCGTGGCGGTGACTTTCATGCCGACCGGCGTGGCTGCGGTGTGGCTGATGTCCAGCCGCGTTCCCAGGCTTTGATGCCCCGGCGGCAGCAAGGATTCGCACGCATCCAGCGCGGCCGCCTCGAACAGGTTGATCAGAACCGGCGTCGCCAGCACGCCGATCTTGCCGGAGCCGACGCGCGCGGCGGTGTGCTCCTCCCCGACGACGAGGTCGGTAACGCCCGCCGCGCCCGGTTCAATCTGCAGGGTCATTCCCATTTCATCGTCCTTGCGTGGGTTTCACCAGCCT
>CAZTYC010000110.1:4389-8597 GCA_964617435.1 uncultured Burkholderiales bacterium | reverse complement strand
GAGGCCGAGGCGTTGAAGAAAGGCATGGAAGTGAAAGCCGTCGAATTTGTGAAACAGGGCGGCGAGGTGTACCGCAAGGTCTAGGAACCAGGAGTGTCGCTGCCGTGCCGCTTGGCGACCAATTTGGCCGCATGACGGATAGCGCCCGCCCTTGAAGACCGCGAACACCGGGCAGCGCCCTCGAATCCTTGTTCAGGCCAGCCGCACCTTTTTCGCGAAGAACTCGTAGACCGCCGCCACGCGCCGCAGGTGGCGCGACTCCGGGTGCGCCAGCACCCACAAGTCGATCGAGCAGTTCTCGATTGGCGGAGTGAGCGCGCGCAGTGTCGGGTCCTTCAGCGAGCGGTAGGTCGACAGCGCGCCGATGCCCAGGCCCGCGCGGATGGCGTGGCCGACCGCCACCAGGCTCTCCACCTGGTAACGCGGCACCAGGGACGGGTAGTTGCGTCGCCGCCATTGCGAAATCGGGTGCTCGCCCATGGTATGGTCCATCGCGATCCAGTCGTAAACCGACAAGTCCTTGGGTACGCGCTTGTCCGGGAACTGTTCGGCCGAGCCGAAGATGGCGAACTCGGCGCGCCCGATGTGGTGGCCGATCAAGTGGCCGGGCGGTTTCTTGGTCGCGCGGATGGCGATGTCGGCATCGCGCTGCGACAGGTTGACCACGTCGTTGCTGGCGCGCAGGTCGAGCTGGATCTTCGGGTGCAGTGCCGCGAAGGCGGCCAGATGCGGAAACACCAGGCCATAGAGCACCGAATCCGTGGTGGTCAGCCGGACCACGCCGGAAATTTCTTTTTCGCGTGCCGACGTGGCCGCCCGTGCCGCCTCGAGTTCGCCCTCGATATGCTCTGCATGGGCGATCAGGGTCTGCGACAACTCATTGGGCCGGTAACCAGCCCGCGAGCGGTTGAACAGGGGCTGCCCGAGCGCCTTTTCGAGCCGCTGGATCTGGCGGAACACCGTGGACGGATCGCTGCCCAGTCGCTCGGCCGCGGCGTTGAGATTGCCCCCGCGCGACATAGCCAGCACCGTCTCCAGGTCGGATGCCGTGAGCGGGTAATTCGAGGGCGTTGATTGCGTGATTGCAATGGGCATTTGATTTTCTGCCTATTTTTATTGCGATTATGCAAGCATACATTGCCTGCATCGCGCCGCCAACCCCGACTCCCCGGGCCGCGCGCGGCAAAGGAGTTCACATGAAAAGCGCCATCCTCCGCCTTTCCCAATCGGCCACTTCCGCCACGGTCCTCGGCGTGTCGCTCGTATTCCTGGTGACCATGTCGCTGTTTTCGCTGTACGCCAGCTTCGACGCCCTGATCTGAGCGCGACCGCCGGGGCGCAGGCGCGTCCCGATGGCGACAAACCGCCCACGCGGGGGGATTCCCTTCAAGCAAGCCCGCGCGGATCAGGCCTCGAGCCGGCCGATGCGCACTGCGGTCAGGCCCGGCTTGACATGAATGAGCGTGGGCATGATGAGCACGCAATCGTCGTAAGGCGCGGTCACCGGAACGCCCGCATCGGTGGCGATGAGGTCGCCGCGCTTTTTCACCACCGACAGCCCTTTGAGGCCGTCCGCGAACCGGTAATCCTGGCTGCTGGCAATCAATGCATCCGTCACCCGGACCAACTGCTGGGCCGGCACCGGCGCGGAATCAATCTCGGCATCGCAGCGCTCGCGCTCGACCACCTCGAGGGCGCGCAGGAACCGCCAGGTGCATTGCCAGGCCAGGGCTTCGGCCGCCTTCTCCCAGTGCTGCCCGCATTCGACCAGCAGCGCCGCCTTGGGCGAGGCCGGATCGCCAAACCCGCCGTAATCGCGCATGCGCGTGCCGTTGGCGTGGCCCTTGTCCGCCACGATGTGCTGCGGCACGCCCACGCGCCGCGCCAGTTCGATGCCCTTGTCGAGCACGCCGGAGATCATCACCGGGCCGTGCGGGTCGTGCATGGAATGGATGTCGAGCAGGAAGTCGGCCTGGTCGATGACGGGGCGCATCGCGCGGGCGCGCCGCAGTTCGGTCGAATCGCGCGGACCGTCCAGGGTGGCCGCGGTCCAGACACGGTTGAAGTCCTCGTCGACGAAGCGGCTGGCATGCGGGCGCGCCGGCTCGAAACGCAGGAACGCCTCGACATTGGCGAATGCCAGCGTGAGTTTTCCGCGCGCGGGCCGGACCCCCTGCCGGAACAGCCGGTCGACGGCGATGGCGCCGCACAACTCGTTGCCGTGCGTGATGGCGTTCACGACCACATGCGGGCCGGGGCGGCCGGAATCAAAGGTGGTGACGTAGTCGACGCCGGTATTGCCCTTGCGGTAGGCGGAAATATCCGGTGGCGCCAGTTCCACCGTGTACGGCGATTCCCCCGGCCTAATGCTTGTGGCCATGCTTGTGAAGGTGCACCGGTTGCGCGCCGTGGGCATGCGCGTGATCGTGACCGTGCTCATGGCCGCATCCGGGGCCGTGGACATGGCCCGCGTCGGGCCGTGCGGACTCGTGTCCGTGGGCGTGATGGGCGTGCCCCGCGTGATCGTGGGCGTGGTCGTGCCCACACTCATGGTGATGGTGGTGCGCCGGCATATGCTCGCGCGCATAGGCCGAGATGGCGGCGATGAGGGTCGTGAGATTGGCCTGCAGCGTGTCGAAGCCCGCATTCGGCTCGCGCGTGATTTCGTTCATGTAGAGCTTGCGGTTGACCTCGATCTGCAGCGAGTGGCGGTGGTCGGCGGGGTCCGAATAGGCGCGCACCAGTTCGACGCCCTTGTACGGATCATTGATGCGCACGTCGTAGCCCATGCTGCGCAGCGTGCCGGCGACAAACTGCGTGAAGCCCGGCGAGCAGGTGGTCCCGTCGCGGTCGCCGAGGACAAAATCCGCCCGCTCGACGCCCGGGCCCTCCTCGGACAGGACATTCGAAGTGGCCGGCATGGAATGGCAGTCAATGTGCCACACCGCGCCATAGTGCTTGCGCGCGGCGTTGATCGCCTCGCGCAGGGCCTTGTGGTAGGGCGCGTAGCAGTTTGCGATGCGCGCCTGCACTTCCGCCACCGACAACTTGCGCTTGTAGATCGGCGTGCCGGTGTCGGTCAGGCGCCAGACCAGGCCGATGCCCTTGCCGGTCTTCCGGCTGGTGTTGATGGGTCCGGGCCAGACCCCGTCCAGCAGCTCCGCGTCGATGTCGAGCAGCGACCGGTTGGCGTCCACATAGCTGCGCGGAAAACGCGCCGCAATCAAGGTGGCGCCATGCAGCGGGGCCGCCGCGTAGAGTTGCTCCACCAGCGTGTCCTCGGCGCGCCGCAACTCCGCGAAATCGACCGCGTAGTCGAAATCAGGCGGGTACACCGTCCCGCTGTGCGGCGAGTCGTACACCACCGGCACCTCGTGCTCGTGGGTCGTGGCGCTGGGCGTGAGGTCGAAGGCGGGTGGGTGCATGGCGTGGCTTTCGGTTGAATCGTGATTGTAGCCTTGCCCGGCGACAGGGTTGGCGATCCGCACCCGCCGGACCGCGGAAGATGCGCTTGTCCGTCAAGCCGCGTGCCCCGCGCGACGCCCTGCGTTACGGCGCTCGGCCCGCCCATTGGGCCGGGTCCACGGCGTGCTCCCCGTTCGCCTCGTTCAGGTGGCACGCGGAAACACGCGCGCCGCCGAACGTGCGCAAGGCGGGCCGCTCGGCGGCGCATCGCGTCATGGCGTGCGGACAGCGCGGATGGAAGTGGCATCCGGACGGCGGATCGAGGGGGGACGGGATCTCGCCGGTCACCGCCACAAAATCGCGGCGCCGCCTTTCGAGTGACGGAAGCTCGGCAAGCAACGCCCGGGTGTAGGGGTGATTGGGCGCGGCAAAGACCTCCTCCGCCGGCCCGGCTTCCACCACCCGGCCCAGGTACATCACGACAACCCGGTCGGCCAAGTGGCGCACCACGGACAGGTCGTGGCTGATGAACAGGTAGGTCAGGTTCAGCGTCGACTTGAGGTCCATGAACAGGTTCAGCACCTGCGCCTGGATCGATACATCCAGCGCCGCCACGGCTTCATCGCAGACGATGAACTCGGGCTTCACCGCCAGGGCGCGCGCGATGCCGATGCGCGCACGCTGGCCGCCGGAAAACTGGTGGGGGTAGCGCCGCATGAGGAAGGGATCGAGCCCGGTTTGCCGCATCAACCCGGCCACGTAATCGGCTTGCTCGCGCGCAGCCACCAGGCCGTGCACCACCG
>CAZTYC010000110.1:0-4379 GCA_964617435.1 uncultured Burkholderiales bacterium | reverse complement strand
CGGGTTCAGCGATGCGAACGGATCCTGGAAGATCAACTGGGACTTCAACTGCACGGCGCGGCGCTCGGCATCGTTCAAGGTGTCGACGTCACGACCGCGCCAGGCGCGGGTGCCCGAGGTGGGCGTGTGCAGGCCGACGGCGATGCGGCCCAGCGTGGACTTGCCACAGCCCGATTCGCCCACCAGGCCGACCACCTCTCCCGCAGCGATCGACAGGTCCACGCCGTCGACCGCGTGCACCGTCTCCTCGTGCAGCGGCGCCCCCAGCAAGCGCGCAATGCGGCCAGCCGCATCGGGTGTTTTCTCGAAACGCTTGGTGATGCCCTTGAGGCCCAGCAACGCCGTCATGCCGTTGGCGCCGTGTCGGCCCGCACGCAACGCACCTCGCGTCCGCCCGGCGCGGCGCGCATGGCCTGGGGTGCGGTACAGCGAGGCGCGGCGACATCGCAGCGCGCGCGGAACGCGCAACCGTCGTCCAGCGCCGCCAGCGACGGCGTCATGCCGGGAATCTGTTTCAAGGGTTGGCCCTTGATGTTGCGCGCCGGCACCGAACCGAGCAGCCCGGCCGTGTACGGATGGAGCGGCTGGTCGAGCACGTCCTGCGCGCGGCCCATCTCGACAATCCTGCCCGCGTACATCACCGCGATGTCATCGGCCAGCCCCGCCACCACCGACAAGTCGTGCGTGATCCAGATCAGCGCGGCGCCGGACTCGCGGCAGAGTTTCTGCATCTCGAACAGGATCTGGCCCTGGAGCGTGACATCGAGGGCGGTGGTCGGCTCATCGGCAATGATGAGGTCCGGCTTGTTCAGCAAGGCGATGGCGATGGCCACCCGCTGGCGCATGCCGCCGGAAAACTGGTGGGGATAGGCCCGCAGGCGCTCGTCCGGCGCGGGGATGCCCACTTTCACCAGCGCCTCCCGGCAGCGCCGGCGCGCTTCCGCATCGCCCACGCGCTCGTGCGCCGTGATGGCCTCCATCATCTGGGTGTCGATGCGCAGCACCGGATTGAGCGTCATCATCGGGTCCTGGAAGATCATCGCGACGCGGTTGCCGCGCAACTCCCGCCATTGCTCCGCGGTCAATCTCGTCAGCTCCGCGCCGTTCAGCACGATGCGGCCGGATACAATGCGGCCGGGCGGATCCACCAGGCCCATGATCGAATAGCCGGTCATCGACTTGCCCGAGCCGGATTCACCCACCAACCCGAGGACCTTCCCGCGCGAGAGCGAAAACGACACGCCATCGACGGCCTTCACCACGCCGGATCGCGCGGCAAAATGCGTCGCGAGATTTTCCACGGAAAGCACGGTTCCGGTCATGCCGACACCGGGACAAAAGGACAAAGGCCAGTATTGGCGCGCCGTTCCGGCGCTTTTTGGCCCAAGCTCCGCGCCAGTGCTTGTGTTTGGCTTTCCAGGCCCGGCGCCATGCGGGAACCTTTGCTTGAATTCCGGCGTCTCATCACGGCATTATCGCCGTCTCCCTCTCCCATCGAACATCTTCCATGACCGACACCGAACAACGCGCCCTCATCACGCTGGCCCTCCTCGCCGCCATGGCCGACGGCGACAACACCGATGCCGAACGTGCCGAGGTCAAGCGCATCGCCAATGCGTTGTCGGGCTCGGACGACACCCACATCGCCGGCATTTACCAGGACGTGCTGGCCAAGCGCGTGGGGGTCGGATCGGTGGTCGCGCAGCTCACATCGGCAGAATCCCGCTCGCGGGCCTTTGAACTCGCGGTGGGCGTGTGCAATGCCGACGGCGCGCAGTCGCCTGCGGAACAACGGTTCCTCGCCGAGCTCGCAAATGCGCTGGGCATCGACGCGGCGCAGGCCCGGTCGATGTCTGCGAACGCGGATACGCTGGCCAGCGCGTCGCTGGCCGCCGGCACCAGCGTGGAACCCGCGCAGGCCGCGTCCACGATGAGCGCGGCGGAGCAGGACCAGATGATCCTCAACTACGCGATCCTCAACGGCGCCCTGGAACTGCTGCCCGACACCCTGGCCTCGATGGCAATCATCCCGCTGCAAATGAAGATGGTCTATCGCGTCGGCAAATCCTACGGCTACGAACTCGATCGCGGCCACATCAAGGACTTCCTCGCCACCGCCGGCGTGGGCCTGGCGTCGCAATACCTCGAGCAGGCCGGCGTCAAGCTCATCGGCAGGGTGTTCGGCGGCGGCCTGATCGGCGGGTTGATCGGCGGCATCGCCAAGCAGGCAATGAGCTCGGGCCTGTCCTTCGGCACCACCTATGCGCTCGGCCATCTGGCCAAGCGCTACTACGCGGGGGGTCGCACGTTCTCCACGCAGGTCCTCAAGGACACCTACCAGAACCTGCTCGGTGAAGCGCGCGCGCTGGAAGGCCAGTACCTTCCCGCGATCCGCGAAAAGGCCCGCACCGTCAACGTGGCGCAACTGTTGCAGGAAGTGCGCGCCTAGATCGCCGCGCGGCCGCCGCTGCGGTCAGGCCGCCGGCAGCTTGAAATGCGGGTTCTCGATCAGGCCGATGCGGTTGCCTTCCGGGTCCGCGATCACGGCGACCCGGATGCCCTCGCCCACCTCCTTGGCGGGGCTGACGATCCGCGCGCCGATTGCCGACACGCGCGCCAGTTCCGCGACGATATCGGGCGTGCCCCAATAGGCCAGCGCTTCGTCTTCCTCGTCCGGGAGGAGTCCCAGCTCATAGCCGCCGACATTGAAGCCCACGTAGAACGGCTGGTCGAAGTACGGCGCGCTGCCGGTCAGGGCGCTGTACCAGGCCTTGGCGGCCTCGAGGTCCTTCACGTGATAGATCGCGGTGCGCAGTCCAAGCAGCATGTGTCCTCCCCGCTGGCCGGGTTCAAGTTGAAGCCGGAATGATAGGCGCAATGCGCGGCGCGACGCTGGCGGGAATCGCGCGCCGGATCAGCGCTTGATGGCCGTCATGCGCCGCAGGATCTGCGCCGCCGCGTCCTTTTCCATGTCCTGGTAAAGCAGCGCTTCCTCGAGCTGCTTGGCGATGATCTGCGAATCATCGTAGGTCAGGATGCGCGTGAGCTGGATCTCGCTGGTCGGAATATTGACCTTGCCCTTGCTGTCGCTCACCTGGTATTGCACGGTCAGCTTCAGCTGGTATTCACGCACCTTGCCGGCGCCCGACAGCGAAAGGATCAGACGCTCGCGGCGTTCCTGCACGATATTGAGTTGGGCATCCGCATCCTTGGGCGATTCCACGAGCCGCGTGACGCTGTTGGTGATGTCGCGCTTGAGGCGCGTGGCGACCTGCGAGGCCCCGGCCGACGAAACGCTCACGCTGGCGAACGGCAGCGGGATGTCGCCCTTCAACTGGAAGCCGCAGGCGCCCAGCAGCCCGGCTACGATGACGCCCAGCCACGCACCGCGCAGCGCGCCGCCATGCAGCACACGGGCACCCGGGCGGGACGCTCTCTCAGACCACCACATTGATCAACTTCCCGGGAACCACCACCACCTTCTTCACCGGCTTTCCCTCGGTGAAGCGCGCCACGTTGGCGTCGGCAAGCGCCATCGCCTCGATGGCCGCCTTGTCGGCGTTCTTCGGCACCGTGATGTGCCCGCGCAACTTGCCGTTAACCTGCACCACCATGTCGGTCTCATCCTGCTCCAGCGCCACCGGATCCGGCTCGGGCCAGGGGGCGTCGATGATAGGGCCATGGACGGCGGCAAAGCCCAGGTCCTCCCACAAGGCGTGGGTCAGGTGGGGGCAGGCGGGATAAAGCACGCGCAGCAAAATCGACAAGCCCTCGCGCAGCACCGCCGGGTTGGCCTCGCGGTTTTCTTCCAGCGCATTCAACAGCTTCATGCAGGCCGAGACCACCGTGTTGTACTGCAGGCGGCCGTAGTCGTAGGTGGCCTGCTTGAGCGTGGCGTGGACTTCGTGGCGCAGTTTTTTCGCCGCTCCCTCGAGCGCCGCAGGTTCCACCGGCCCCGCCTCAGAAAGCACGCCCTGCATGCCGATGGAAAAGTTCCACACCCGCCTCAGGAAGCGTTGCGCGCCCTCCACGCCCGCGCTCGACCATTCGATGGTCTGCTCGGGCGGGCTCGCAAACATGACGAACAGGCGCGCGGCATCGGCGCCGTAGGTGTCGATCATGTCCTGCGGATCGACGCCGTTGAGCTTCGACTTCGACATGGTGCCCACGCCGCCGTAATCGACCGCACTGCCGTCGGACTTCAGGCGATACCCGGCCACGGTCTGCTGCACGTCCTCCGGCGGGAAATACTCGATGCCGCCCTTGTCCGTGCGGCGCGAGTAGATGTGGTTCAGCACCATGCCCTGGCACAGCAGGTTGGTGAACGGCTCGTCGACCTTGGCCAGCCCCATGTCGCGCATCACCTTGGTCCAGAAGCG
>CAZTYC010000109.1:2417-8608 GCA_964617435.1 uncultured Burkholderiales bacterium | reverse complement strand
GGTTCGCATGGTCTGTCTGTTGTCCGTTCTTCAGGCGCGCATGGCGCGCTCGATGCTCTGGATTGTGGTGTCCGCGCGGGCCGCAGTCCGGGAATGCCCGGTTGCCCGATCGCAGGGTGGACGCAGCGTCGACCCGGAGGCCCGGAACCGGCGCTGCGTGCGGGATCGCCGCCGGGCCGGGCGGAAGCCCTAGCCCAGCGGCGTCGGATTGGGGTCGGTGCCGGACTTTTTCATCTCGGCCCCGTTGGTGTGGTTGGGTCGCGCCGGCTCGGCCACGCCCATGGAAATGATGTACTTCAGCGCCTCGTCCACGCTCATCTCGAGCTCGATCACGTCCTTCTTCGGCACGATCAGGAAGAAGCCGGCCGTGATGTTGGGCGTGGTTGGCACGAACACCGCCACGTTGTCCGTGCCCAGGTGGTCGGTGACCTCATTCCGCGGCTCGCCGGTGAGCAGGGCCACCGTCCAGGTGCCCGCATGCGGGTAGCGCACCAGCACCGCCTTGCGGAACGCCTTGCCTTCCGGCGAAAACAGCGTGTCGGAAATCTGCTTCACGCCGCCGTAGATCGAGCGCACGATCGGAATGCGCTGCAGCATCGCGTCCCACCAGGACAGCAGCTTCTTGCCGAAGATGTTGGCGGCCACGATGCCGGTGAGCAGCACGATGGCGACCGTCAGGATGGCGCCCATGCCCGGCACGTGAAAGCCGAACAGCGCCTCGGTGCGGAACCGCTCCGGGACCAGCAGGAGCGAGTTGTCCATCAGGTCGATGAGCAGCTTCAGCACCCAGCCGGTGATGACCAGCGGAATCCAGACCAGCAGGCCCGCGATCAGGTATTTGCGAAACATCGCCATCGCGTCGCGCCTATTCGGGGGCGGCCGGAGACGCCGGCTTGGTATCGGCCTGCTTGGCCGCGGGAGCGGGGGTGCCCGATTCGGCTTTGGCGCCCTCGGCCTTGGCGGTTTCCGTGCCAGAGGCCTCGGAATTCTTGTCCGCCTTGTCCTCGGCCTTTGCGGCGGGCGCACTGTTGCCGCCGCGGAAATCGGTCACATACCAACCGCTGCCCTTGAGCTGGAATTGCGGCGCGGTGATTTGCTTTGAATAGGTGTCCTTGCCGCATTTCGGGCAAAGCGTGAGCGGCGCGTCGGCGAGCTTTTGCAGCACGTCATCGGCGTGACCGCAGCTGGCGCACTTGTAGGCGTAGATCGGCATGGTCGGCAGCAAGTCTTGAAACAAAAATCCCGCAGCAAAACGGGAAAAAACATTTTAACACAAGGGGTTAGAGGGCTTGTGCGGTGCAGCGTAACGCAGGGCGTGGAAAGCGGGTGTGCGCCGGCTTGATCGGCGGCCCGCCGGACAGGGCAATCGGGCCGGCGGGTGCGCAACGGCGCAGGGCAAGAGCCGGACGTCATAATCTTGCATCCCACAGCCAACACCTTGTCCCGTGCGCACCGGCATCGACCTGGGCGGTACCAAGATTGAAATCCTGGCCATGGATGACGCGGGGCGTTCCGTGTTTTCCAGGCGCGTTCCCACGCCGGCGGGCAACTACACCGCCACGCTGGAGGCGATCGTCTCGCTGGTGCGCGAATCGGAAGCGGCCACCGGCGAGCGCGCCAGCGTGGGCGTGGCGACCCCGGGTGCCCTCTCGCGCGCGACGGGCCGCATCAAGAACGCCAACTCGACCTGCCTCAACAACGAGCCGCTCAAGGAAGACCTGGAAACCCGCCTCGAGCGGCCGGTGCGCATTGAAAACGACGCCAATTGCTTTGCCCTCTCGGAGGCCACGGACGGCGCCGCGGCCGGCGCGCGAACCGTGTTCGGCGTGATCCTCGGCACCGGCGTGGGCGGGGGCATCTGCATCGACGGGCGCATCCTGACAGGTGCCAACGCCATCGGCGGCGAGTGGGGCCACAATCCGCTACCCTGGCCGCGCGACGATGAACGCCCGGGCAGGCGCTGCTATTGCGGGCGGGCCGGGTGCATCGAGACCTGGTTGTCCGGGCCCGGCATGGCGGCCAGGTTTTTCGAACGCGACGGCCGCGCGCTGGAACCGGCCGCCATCGTGCGGGCCGCGGACGAGGGTGATGCCGGCGCCATTGCCGCCGTGGCGGACTACGAGGACCGTCTGGCGCGTGGGCTCGCCAGCATCATCAATGTGCTTGACCCGGAGGCCATCGTGCTCGGCGGCGGCCTGTCCCGTGTGGCGCGCCTGTACGACCAGGTTCCGGTGCGCTGGGCACGCCACGTGTTTTCCGACACCATCCAAACCCGCCTGCTGCCACCCAAGTTCGGCGATGCATCGGGCGTGCGCGGCGCGGCCTGGCTGTCCGCGCAGCCATCTTGAACAGGAGTTCTCATGTCCCTGCCCGTTTCCATGCAGTTTGTCGAAGCCTCATCAAGCGGCGCGCCGGAGGTCATGCGGCTGGCAAGCGGCCCGTTGCCCGCCATCGGCGACCACGATGTGCTGATCCGCGTCGCCTATGCCGGCGTCAACCGTCCCGATGTCATCCAGCGGCAGGGCAACTACGCGCCGCCACCGGGCGCCTCTCCCGTGATGGGGCTGGAAGTGGCGGGGGAAATTGTGGCCGTGGGGAGCGGCGTCACGCAATGGGCCCGGGGCGACGCCGTCTGTGCGCTGACCCCTGGCGGCGGTTACGCAGAATACTGCGCCGCGCCCGCCGCGCATTGCCTGCCGTTGCCGCGCGGCTTGTCGATGCTGGAGGCCGCGGCGCTGCCGGAGAATTTCTTCACGGTCTGGGTCAATGTGTTCGACACCTGCAGGCTGTCGCGCGGCGAGAGGTTCCTCGTGCACGGCGGGTCATCGGGCATCGGGTTGACGGCGATCCAGTTGGCCAGGGCGTTCGGCGCCGAAGTGTTCACCACCGTGGGCAATGCGGAGAAGCAGGCGTTTTGCAAGTCCATCGGCGCGGATCACGTGTTCAATTACAAGACCGAGGACTGGCTCGTGGGCATCCAGACTGCCACGCAAAAGAAGGGCGTGAATGTCATCCTCGACATGGTGGGGGGCAGCTACATCGAGAAGAACCTCAAGCTCCTCGCGCTGGAGGGCCGCTACTGCTTCATCGCATTCCTGGAAGGCGGCACCGCCACGGTCGATTTCCGGCCGCTGATGATGAAGCGCCAGACCCTTACCGGATCCACGCTGCGCGCGCGGCCCGATCATCAGAAGGCGGGGATTGCCCTCGCCTTGCGGGAAAAGGTCTGGCCCCTGATCGAGGCGGGCGCCGTGAAGCCCGTCATTCACCGGACCTTCGCCTTGGCCGACATCGTGGATGCCCACACGCTGATGGAGTCCTCCGCCCACATCGGCAAGATCATGCTCAAGGTGGCGTGACCGGCTGTCCCCGTGCAGGGATCGGATCGGAATGCCTCGATCCTTATTCCGCCGGCCGCGTATAGAGATCCGCCGAGTAGATCTCCATCCACTTTCCCGGCGCCTTGACGGGGGCGAATCCGAATTGCGCATACAGGCCGTGCGCATCGGAGGTGGCGAGCAGGAATCGCCGGAGCCCCTGCAGGTCCGGATGGGCGAGCACGCATTCGACCATCCACTTGGACAATCCCATGCCGCGGTACGCCGGCAGCACGAACACATCGCCCAGGTATGCCACGGTCGCGCGGTCCGTGGTCACGCGCGCAAAGCCGGCAAACTGGTCGGCCGCGCGCAGGGTGAACGGGATCGAGTGCGCGATGGAGCGTTCCACCACGTGGCGCGGGATGCCTTTGGCCCAGTAAGACTCGTCGCACAGCCAGCGATGGACGGCATCGATGTCCGCCTCCGCATGTGCGCAGGTCACGGTGAAGCCGTCCCGCGTCCAGCGCGCGGGCGCTTCGACGGAGGTCATTGGGCGGCCAGTTCGGCGCTCTTGCGGATGTGCGCCACCGCCTCTTCCCGGCGGCCCATTTGCTCCATCAGGCGCGCCAGCGTCATGTGGGTGTCCAGCGTCGGCTCGAGGGCGGCGCTGGCTTCCAGGTAACTCTGCGCCTTGCCCCACAGCGATTGCCGCATGCACAGCTTTCCCAGCGCGGCCAGCAGCACCGCATCGCGCGGATGATCCACCAGCCACGACTCGGCGCGCTCGATCTGTTGGAGCGTGGAATCAGTCGCGCACTTGGCGTATAGGGCGGCAAGGGACGCGTCCCACTTCTCCGGCCCGCGCTCGCGCACCACGTCCTCCAGGATGCTGCGCGCGCGATCCGCCGCGCCCAGCCCGATCAGGCGCTTGGCAACCGCCGCGGCCATGGTGGCGTCGAACCGCGAGTCGCGCGACATGTGGCTCCAAGCGGCTTCGATGGCGTCCGCATCCGCGGGCTTGCCCTTGATGAGGTTGATCTCCGCGTTCAGCTTGAGCTGCTGTGCCGCGCCGTCGGGCAACAAGCCGGATTGGGTCAGCGGCGCCAGCGTGGAGAGCACGTCGTCCCAGGCCTTTTCGGCCATCTCGGCTTCCACCTTCATTTTCAGCACACCGGGATTTTTCGGGTCCGCCGCGGCCAGCGCCTTCAACAGCGACAACGCCTCCGGCGCGCGGCCTTCGGCGAGCAGCATGTAGGCTTTCGAAACGTCGCGCATCTTGGCCGATGCCTCGCCCTGGATGGTATCGAGGTAGGGCGTGGCGGCCTTGGCGCTGCCCGATTCGTACGCCGCCCAGGCGGCGAGCGCGGCGGCGAGGTCCTTGGTCTCGGCGTTTTCCATCGCCTCGCGCGCCTTCAGTTCGGCATCCTTGAAGCGCCCGGAAAACAGCAGTTGCAGGCTCGACAACACCTGGTCGCGCGCCTTGTTGCGCGCGCTTTGCGCGGCCATGCGCTTGACCTCGCGCGGCAGCCCGTAGGCGCGCACGCCCAGGCGCACCGCCACGTACAGCGCGGCGAAGGCGGCCGCCAGCAGGATGAAGAACAGCAGCGCCGAGGTTTCGATGCGCCAGGGCGGGATCACCATCACCACGAAGCCGCTTCCGTGGCGGCCCGCCAGCGCGACGCAGACGGCCGCGACCGCCAGCAGCAACAGCCACAGGGCCCAGCGGATCGGGCGGCTGTTCACGGCGTCACCGCTTTTCGCGCGCGGCCCGCGCGGCCCGCACGGCGTTGAGGCTGGCGGTGATGTCGGGCGCGGAGATCGACAAGGGGTTCTCGGCCAGCTGCTTCAGCGTGGCGAGCGCATTGGCGTTGACCTTGGCTTTCGGATCGAAATGCTTCACGAGCATGTCGCGCGCCAGCTTCAGGTCTTCCTTGTAGTTGGTTTCGTCGCGCGCGATCAGCGCGGTGCGCGCCGACAGCAGGCGCAGTTTGAGGTTTTCGCGCAGGAAGTAGGACTGCTGCGGCGCCAGCAGCACGGGATCCTGGGCGCCGACCTCGCGGATGCGCACCAGCTGCTTGGCCTCGTGCCAGAAATCCTTCGCCAGGCGCGCAAACCACGGATCATCGGAATCGTTGCCCCTGGCCTCGCGCGGGCTCGAGGCGGGTGTGTCCGGCACCGCGAGGGGCAGGGTCGCCGTGAGTCCCATCAGGGTGTCGAGCTTGACGCTGATGCCCTGGGTATCCACCAGCGGCAGCGCCTTGAGGCGTTCCATGTCCTGCGCGATGGCGCGCCGCAGCGCAGCCATCTGCGGCTTGTCCGCGCGCGCCAGGCGCTGGTCCGCGCCTTGCAGGGCGGAGAGCGCGGCGCGCACGTTGCCCGCCAGCGTCAATTCGCGGCTGGCGATGTTGAGCGTCTGCTCGATCTCCGCCAGCAGCCAGTCGTCCGGCGCACGCGCGAGGTCGCGGGCCATTTCTTCGAGCGCCACGCGCTGGCCGGCGTACTCCGCCAGCCGGGTCTCCATGTCCCGCACGCGGCCCTGCGCGTCCTTCAGTTCGCGGGTGAGGGTATCGATCGACTGTGCGGCCGCTTTCTGTTGCGCCGCCTGTTCGCCCAGACGCGTCCCCAGCGCGGTCCGCAGCGCCTCGGCGGTCTCGCGCCCGTCGTAGACGGCCCAGCCGGCCGCCGCGAGGGCCGCGAGCGCCATGCCGATGGGCGCCCAGCGGGCCAGTCTTGGGGAGAGGGGATTCGATGGATTCATGGATGCGTTGACGTTTGGCTGTCGCGGTCCGCCTCGCCGGCATGGCGGGCTAACGATTCAACCAGATTTTGTGCCGACAGGGCGACAATCCAGACGCGGGAAAACCCGCAGTC
>CAZTYC010000109.1:0-2317 GCA_964617435.1 uncultured Burkholderiales bacterium | reverse complement strand
GCCGGCAGCGCCAGCAGATGCTCGCTGTCGAATCCCTCCGCAGGCGCGAACACCTGCGTTTGGCCCGCCGCCCGGAGCGCACGGGCGGTGGCTTCCCCCACTGCGAAACAGGCGGTCCCGTCGCCGAATCCGCCGGCGCGCAATTGCGGCAGGCCGCAGTCCACCGCATTCGCGCTGACGAATACCGCGCCGGTCGCCGCAGAAACCGATGACGGATCCAGCGCGGCCGGAACCGGCACGATCTCGAGCAACGGAAGAGAAACGACACCCGCACCCGCGCGCGCCAGGGCCGCCGTGCTCTCCGCAGCCGCATGCGCCGGGCGCGTGAGCACGACTGTCCAGCCCGCCAGCGGACCTGCGGGAGCGGACTCAGCCATGCGCGCGCGGCAGCGCGGTGAGAATCGCGCGGCCGCCCGCGGCGAGCAGACGCTGCGCGAGCGCCTCGCCGAGCGCATCGGCCTCGGCCATCGCGCCGCTGATGACATCGCGTACCAGGCTGGTACCATCGGGCGAGGCGATGAAGCCCTCGAGGACCAGGCCGCCTTGTTCCGCGCGCCCGAGCGCGCCGAGCGGCACGTCGCAACTGGCCATGAGCGTGCGGCCGAAGGCGCGCTCGGCGGCCACCAGGCGGCTGGTGTCCTCGCGCGCGAAGGGGGCGATCAGGTGCGCCACGTCCGCGCGCGCCGCCGGGTGCTCGATGCCCAGCGCGCCCTGCGCGATGGCCGGCAGGAATTGCGCCAGCGGCAGCAGCGCGCGGATGCGGTCCGCCAGCCCCAGGCGCTTCAAGCCGGCGGCGGCGAGGATGATGGCGTCGTAGTGGCCGTCATCGAGTTTCCTGAGGCGCGTGTTCACGTTGCCGCGCAGCGATTCGATCTTCAGGTCCGGCCGCGAATGCTTCAACAGGCTCATGCGCCGCAGGCTCGAGGTGCCGACCACGCTGCCGGCCGGCAAGGCGTCGAGGGAGGCAAACCGGTTCGAAACGAAGGCATCGCGCACGTCCTCCCGGTCGCCCACCACGGTGAGCGCGAAGCCCTCGGGCAGGACCATCGGCACGTCCTTCATCGAGTGCACGGCCAGGTCCGCGCGCCCCTCCGCCATGGCGACCTCGAGTTCCTTGATGAACAACCCCTTGCCGCCGATCTGGTTGAGGGGCTTGTCGAGAATCTGGTCGCCCTGCGTGGTCATGCCGAGCAGGGAGACCGCGAGGCCGGGGTGAAACGAGCGCAACTGGGCGGCCACCCATTCGCTCTGGGCAAGGGCCAACCGGCTTTCACGGGTGGCGAGGACAAGGGATTGCGGCGTCGGCATTGCGGAAGTCAAAGTCCAGTAGGGATAAGGCGTTTAGGCCAAAAGTGGCTGAAAAGGCGCGCCAATGCTTGAGTTTGGCATCATTTTGCTAGGGAAATGCTTGCATCGATTCTATCATGTGGCGGTCCGGCGTCAGGCGGATTGTTGATGCCCGTCAACTTTTGTGCACTGCGATACAATGCCTCGAAGTCGCTGCAACACCACGGCTCCTTCGCCGTCCAATCCCTCATGGCGTCCGTCCCCAACATCATCCAAGCGCCGCCGGCCGGCAAACCCGCGGACCTGCATCGCGTGAACACGCGCGGGCCGGCGAACCAGTCCGAGTCCGCCGATGATGCGCCGCCGCGCTTGCGCGAGATCCCCTACAACTACACCTCGTTTGCGGATCGTGAAATCGTCATGCGGCTGCTGGGCAACGATGCGTGGGACATCCTGCTGGAACTGCGCCGGGAGCGCAAGACCGGCCGCAGCGCGCGCATGTTGTACGAGGTCCTCGGGGACATCTGGGTGGTGGAGCGCAATCCCTACCTGCAGGAGGATCTGCTCGCCAACTACCGCCGGCGGCTGGCGCTCACGGAGGCCATGCGCCACCGGCTGCGCGAGATCGAAAAGCGCCGCGCCAGCGATCTTGCCGACGCCCGGCGCGACGGCGACGCCGGCATCGACTCGCGCGCGGCCAAGGTGTCCGAACTGCTCAAGCGCGCGCATGCGGCGGTCGATGCGTTCGAGAAGGAGTTCTCGGACACCTACGATTTTCGCAAGCGCGTGGAGCGCAAGCTCGCGCGCGTCACGCACAAGGACAACATCGCCTTCGACGGCCTGGCGCGCGTCTCGCACGTGACCGACGCCACCGACTGGCGGGTGGAGTATCCCTTCGTGGTGGTGCATCCGGACAGCGAGGAGGAAATCGCACCGGTGGTGCGCACGCTGATCGAGCTGGGACTGACCATCATTCCGCGCGGCGGCGGCACCGGCTACACCGGCGGCGCCATCCCGCTCACCAAGCGCT
>CAZTYC010000108.1:0-8694 GCA_964617435.1 uncultured Burkholderiales bacterium | reverse complement strand
GCGACGCTGGAAGCGGACACGCCCAGCACAGCCACGAGGGCGGCGGACAGGGCGAAGCGAACGGGGTGATTCATTGCGAAATCCTCGGCGGAAAACAGGGAATCAGGAGAGGGCGCAGTCTAGCAGAGGCCGTATTTTTACGCGGCTGGTTGCCCGCCGGCCGGGGCGCCGGCCCGCCTTTCCTGCTCGCGCCCGAGGTACATCCCGGCGGCGATCATGGCGATCGACAGGGGAATGCACACGATGGCAATTTGCGAGGCGCCCAGTCCCAAGCCGCGCAGGCCCGCATTGCTCCACGTCGACGCCACATCCGCGCCCCGCGAGACCACGGTGTCGATGAAATTCTTCGACTTGTACCGCTCTTCGCGCGAGACCACCGTGAACAGGATTTCGCGCGCCGGTTTGCCGATGGCGAATTCGCAGGCGCGCCGCAGGACCGTTCCGAGCGAGATCACCGCCAGTGTGGGCCACATCGCGGCAAATCCCAGTGTGACGATGCACAGCGCCGGCAGGATCGACAGGGCCACCACCAGCCCCAGGCGCTTCAATAGCGGGCCGGTGGCCAGCAGTTGTGCAACCAGCGTGAGCGTGTTCACGGCCAGGTCGAGCTGCGCGAACAGCTGTGTGCGTTCGGCCGAGGAGGGAATGGTCTCGGCCATGACGCGCACCTGCTCCAGGTAGAAAAACGTGCCGAGCGCCTGCAGCAGGAAGATGTAGCCGCAGATCGACAGCAGATAGGGTGAGCGCGCGGCCAGCCGGATGCCGTCGAGCACGGTGCCGCCCAGCGCCTTGGCATCCGCCTCCGCGTTGCCGGGGGTCTGGCGCGCCCAGCGCCCCAGACCGACCACGCAGACGATGGCACAGCCCATCAGCGAGGCGGAAATCAGCAGCAGGTTCGGGATGCCGATCTGCTTCACCAGCGCGGCCGTGATGATCGGCCCGGCCATCGCGCCGATGCTGCCACCGGCGGCAATGGCGCCGAACAGGCGCTTGGCGGCGGTGGAATCGAAGATGTCCGTCATGAAGCTCCAGAACACGCTCACGACGAAGTAATTGAACACCGAGAGCCAGATGAAGAATCCCGCCGCGACCCATTGCTTGTCGAGCGCGTCTGACTTCATCGCAACATAAAAAACCAGGATGTTGGCGATGAAGAACGCATACACCACCGGCAGGAATGTGCGGCGTGGCCAGCGCGAGGTGATCCAGCCAAACAAGGGCGTCACCAGCAGCATGCCGACGAAGGTCCCGGTCCAGAGCCACGGGATGTTGCCCAGGCCGCCCTGGATGCCCATTTCGTCGCGCACCGGGCGCAGCACGTAGTACGCACAGAGCAGGAAGAAGAAATAGCAGAACGCCCACGCCAAAGCGGGCACTTCCTCACGGCGAATGTCGAATAATTTCAAGGGGTTGGAATTCACTTCCCACGGGTGGGCGAATCGTACACGGAAAGCGCGGGCCTTCGCGCTATGCTGTGTGCCACTGTGTGACGGTTTTCCATTCGCGGGATGGGCAAACCCAAGCAAGGGCGCGGTGTTCCAGCCAAAAATGGCTGGAAAGGCGCACCAGTGCTGGAGTTTTGTTTCCCGGTGGGACCGCCCCGGAGTTTCCTTTTTACAGCCCCGATTCCCAAAATGACCACCATTGTCGTCGTGAAAAAGAACGGCCACGCCGTCATCGCCGGTGACACGCTCACCACCTTCGGCTCCACGCGGCTGGCGTCCACCCATGATGCCGCGCCGGAAAAGCTCCTCAAGCACAGCGACACCTATTTCGGCATCGCCGGCAGCGCCGCGCACCAGCTGGTGCTGGAAACGCTGCTCAAGAAGCACCCGGAATTCAAGTTCCATTCGCGCGAGGAAATCTACGAGAGTTTCCGCAAGATCCACCCGATCCTCAAGGAGGAGGCGTTCCTGAATCCCAAGGAAGAGGACGACGATCCATACGAATCCTCGCAGCTGACCGCGCTGGTGGCGAATGCCTATGGCATCTTCGGCGTCTATTCCATGCGCGAGGTGTTCGAGTTCGACAACTTCTGGGCGATCGGCTCGGGCCGCGACTTCGCCCTCGGCGCGATGTTTGCCGTGTGGAATTCCAAGAAGAGCGCAGAAGACATCGCCCGCGTGGGCGTGATGGCGGGCGCCGAGTACGACACCGGCACCGGCCTGCCGATGAACCTCGAAGTGGTGAAACTCAAGCCGGCGTCCAGGAAGAAGTAGGAACCGGCAGCGTGGCCAAAGCGCCCACCGCGTCGGACGCGCCGCGCGACGGCACGCCTGGCGTGCGCCTGGACAAGTGGCTCTGGGCCGCGCGCCTGTTCAAGACGCGCCAGCTGGCGATCGAGGCGATCGACATGGGCCGGGTGGAGGTGGCCGGCGCGCGCGCCAAGCCGGCCAAGACGATCCACGTGGGCGACGCGCTCACCGTGCGCCGGCCGCCCTATGAGATGCACCTGGTGGTCCGCGCCATCGCCGAGCAGCGCGTGTCCGCGCCGATCGCGAAAACCTATTACGACGAGACCCTCGCCAGCGCGCAGGCGCGCGAGCGGCTGGCCGCTGAGATGGCCTCGATGCCGCCGCCGGTGTTCCGCGGCCGCCCCACCAAGCGCGACCGCCGGGCGCTCGAGAAATGGCAGCGCGCGGCGGCGGACGATGAAACCTGACGGGCGCCGGTGGGCCGCGGCCTGCGTGGCGTGCGCGCTGGCCGGCGACGCTACGGCGGCCGAATACGTGGTCGACCCGGCGGAGACGCGCGCGAGTTTCGTGGTGGCCTTTCTCGGCGTGATCCCCATCGAGGGCGTGTTCTCGCGCGTGTCCGGTTCGCTGCGCTTTGACGACGGCCGCGAGACCGGCGCGGTGGACATCATCATCGACGCAACCTCGCTGCAAGGCGGCGGCGAGACCGCGCGCGGGCCGGATTTCTTCCACGTGTCGCGCTATCCGGCCATCGAGTTCCACTCGCGCAAGTTCGCCTTCGAGAACGGCGTGCTCAAGCGCGTGGAGGGCGAGCTGACGCTGACCGGCCAGCGGCATGCGGTGAGCCTGGCGCTGCAGGGCGTGCAATGCGAGTCCGCGAATCCGGCCATGCTGCGCCGCTGCCGCGGCGACGCGGAGGTGACCGTCAACCGCAGCCGGTTCGGCATGACCGGCTGGAAGTTCAGCGTGTCCGACGAGGTGACCATCCGCATCCGACTGGCGGCGATCGAATCGCCCGGCAGCGCGCCCTCGCGGGACCAGAAATGAAAACGGGCGGGGCGAATGCCCTGCCCGTCGAGTGCGGCTGCGGGAGCGCGGCTAGCGCTTCATCAGGGAACCGAGCAGGTCGCCGATGACGTTGTGATCCTGCGGCACCTGGCCGGCGGGCGTCACATGGTTGATCAATTCCGGCAGGATCTTGGCCAGCCCGCCGGCCACTTCCCCCTGCCCCATGCCCAGCTGGTTGGCGATGTCGCGAATGCGGTCGGACCCGAGGGCGTTGGTCAGCTGGTCGCCGTTGATCTCGTGGTTGGCGCCGGTGCCCACCCAGGAATCGAGCTGCCTGCCCAGGCCCGCCTGCTGGAACATGTTCATCAGGTCACCGAGGCCTCCCGCGCCAGCGCCGCCGCCACCGGCGCCCTGGCCTTTCTTCATCAGCATGTCCAAGGCGATCTGCATCAGCGCGTTGTTACCCTGCTGTTGACCGCCGCCCATCAGGTTGCCCAACAGTCCGTCGAGTAGTCCCATTGCCGCCTCCGATTGTGAAAGTGTCGTGGCCGGCGTGTGCCGGTGCGTGCCCTACTTTACTTCAAATGCAAAGCCCAACTCCCGCACGTCGCGCTGGAACTGCGCCATCGCAACGGGCACCTGCGCCGGGTCGCCGCGGATGGAGAGATCGATGATGCGGCCGCTCGGAAGATGTTGCGGCAGGCTGGAGAGTTTGACTCCGGGGAAATCCGCCAGCACGCGGTTCATCGCGTCGATCAGGTGCGATTCGCCGGCGTCCTTGATCACGATGGTCTCCTCGGCCAGCGGCGCCTGGTGGAACAGGCGCGCGTAGCGGGTATCGAGCACCCATTCCATCATCGGCCAGGCCATTTCCGGAAAGCCGGGAAGAAAGTGGTGATCCCCGCAGGAAAACGCCGCGATCTGGTTGTACGGATTGGGAATGATCGTGCTGCCTTTCGGAAACTCGGCCATCTTGAGGCGGTTGGGCGTGAGCTCGAAGTTGGGCTTGGCCTGCATCGCCGCGACGGCATCCGGGTGGGCCTCCAGCGCCACGCCCAGCGCGGCGGCGGCGCATTGGCGCGTGTAGTCGTCCGGCGTGGCGCCGATGCCGCCAAAGCTGAACACGATGTGGTCGGTGGCCAGCGTTTCCTTCAGGGTGGCGATGATGAGGTCCGGCTCGTCCCCCAGATAACGCGCATAAGAGAGCGACAGGCCGCGCGCCTTCAGCAATTCGATGACTTTGGAGAGGTGCTTGTCCTGGCGTTTGCCGGACAGGATTTCGTCGCCGATGATGAGGGCTGCGATGGAGGCCATGCGCGTTCAATCTCCGTTTCAGGTTCGCCAAATATCGTACGCGAATCGGCACATCAATACCGCGACGACGCCAAGAAAGAACACCCGCAGGAATGCGCTGCCCTTGGCGATTGCCAGCCGGGCGCCGATCCACGCCCCGGCCACATTGCAGACGGCCAGCGGCAGCGCCAGCGCGTAGAGAACATTGCCGCTCCATGCAAACCAGGCCAGCGCGGCGATGTTGGTGGTGATGTTGACCACCTTGGCGGATGCGGAGGCGGTCAGGAAGTTGAAGCCCATCAGGCCGACAAAGGCAAAGATCAGGAAGCTCCCGGTGCCCGGCCCGAAGAAGCCTTCGTAGAACCCCAGCACGATGCCGACCGCAATGGCCACCAGGCGCTCATGATGCGCGGCAAAGCGCGGTTGATGCAGGGCGCCCAGGTCCTTGCGAATGAAAGTGTAGACCGCCACGCCGATCAACAGCGCCAGGATCACCGGCTTGAGCAGCGCAGGATTGAGGGCGGACACGGCGCGTGCGCCTAGAAACGCGAACAAGGCTGCCGCGAGGGCGGCCGGCAGCACCGATCGCCAGGGCACGTCCACTGCCTGCGCAATCCGCGCCAGCGCCACCGAGGTGCCCGCCAGCGAAATGATCTTGTTGGTGCCGAACACCGTCGCCACCGGCACGCCGGGCAGGAACACCAGCAGGGCGGGCACCTGGATCAGGCCGCCGCCGCCGATCACGGAATCGACGAGCCCGGCGAAGAACGCCAGGGCGCAGAGGATCAGCAGCGCGCCGGGAGAAACGGGCAGGTCCATGGCGGGGGCATTCGGGGGTGGAAATGAAACACCCCGCGCGGCGGCACCGGGCGGGGTGTTGGCGGGGCGCGGCGCGGCTCGGCGCGACTCGCCGCGATTTACCGCGACTCGCCGCGCTTACTTCACGCCGAGCAGTTCGACATCGAACAGCAGAGTGGCATTCGGGGGAATCACGCCGCCCGCGCCGCGCGAACCGTAACCCATCGAGGGCGGGATGATCAGGGTGCGCTTGCCGCCCTCCTTCATGCCGGCCACGCCGACGTCCCAGCCGCGGATCACGCGGCCGCCGCCCAGTGGAAAGTTGAACGGTTCCTTGCGGTCGACCGAGCTGTCGAATTTCGCGCCCTTGCCTTCCGGCGCCTTCGGGTCGTAGAGCCAGCCGGTGTAGTGCACGATGACCGTGCCAGACTCGGCGGTCTTGCCGGTGCCGACCGTGCGGTTGATGATGTGGAGTTCACTTACTTCGGCGGGCAGCGGATCGTTGGGCATGATGACCTTCGTGGTGTTGGGAATCGGGGACGGCGCCGGCGCGACCGACGCGGAACCGGCGGGTTGGCCGCCGGCGCCGCTGTTGATGATCTGGTGGATCTCGATGTCGAAGATCAGCGCGGAATTGGCGGGGATCTTCGCGCGCTCGCGCTCGCCGTAGGCCAGTTCGGCCGGAATCAGCAGGGTGCGCTGGGCTTTCTCATGCATGCCCACCGTGCCGCGGTCCCAGCCCTTGATGACGCGGCCGACACCGATGATGAACCCGAACGGCGTGTTGCGGCCCACGGAGGAGTCGAACTGTGCGCCCTTGCCGTCCGGCTTGGAGGGGTCGTACAGCCAGCCGGTGTAATTGACCAGCACGGCCGAGCCTTCCTTGGTCAACGGGCTCTTGGTGTCGCCGGGGGCGCGGTCGATGGCCATCAGCTTGGTCAGCTTGGCGGGCAGCTTGTCGGCCGGCTTGAGGAACACCATTTCGATTTCCGGCTTGGCGGCCGGCTTGTCCTGCGCCCCGGAATGGGTGGCCGCAACGCCCGCCAGCAGGAGGGCCAGGGGCGCGAGCACGCGATAAAGGGAAACTTGCATGGGGGAATCTTTCCTTGTGTGAGAGCCACGCGCGAAACGCGTGGTGTTGGCGGGAGTCAGCGGCCGCGCACTGCGCCGTCGCGGCGCGGATCGGCGCCGCCCTGCCACCCGTCGGCGGTGCGCATGATACCGTGAAGACCGGAGGGAAGCGTGAGCGTGCGCACGTCGTGTCCCAGCGCCCTGAGGCCCGGGATGGCCCGTTCGACCTCGGTGCCCTGCTCAAGTTCCGTCGGACCGTTGCGGCTGCCGAAATGCGGCAGCGCGATGGCCGACTGGATGTCCATTTTCCAGTCCAGCGCGGCCACCAGCGTCTTGGTCACGAAATTGATGATGAACGAGCCCAGCGCGCTGCCCACCGCCAACACCGGCCGGCCATCCTTGTCGAGAACGATGGTCGGCGACATGGAACTGCGCGGCCGCTTGCCCGGCGCGACGGCATTGGCCACCGGCACGCCGTCCTTGGTGGGCGTGAAGGAAAAATCGGTGAGCTGGTTGTTGAGGAAGAATCCGCGCACGAACAGGCGCGAACCGAACACCGATTCCACCGAGGAGGTCAGGGTCACCACATTGCCCTGGCGGTCGGCGATGGAAAAATGCGTGGTCCCGGTGGCCGGATAGTAGTCCCCGGCAGCTTGGGCAGACGGGATGCCCTTGGGCGTGCCCGCAACCGCCAGCCCCAAGGTCTTGTCGCGGCGGATGAGGTCGCCGCGCTGCCGGATGTAGTCGCGGTCGATGAGGCCCGCCACCGGCACCGCCACGAACTTGTCGTCCGCTGCGTAGCGTTCGCGGTCCGCGTAGGCGAGGCGCTGGGCTTCGGCGACCAGGTGCACCGCCTCCGCCGACAAGGGTTTCATTTTCGACAGGTCATGCCGCTCGAGCATGCCAAGAATCTGGATCTGCGCAATCCCGCCGGCAGAGGGCGGCGGCATGCCGCACACCGTGTACTGGCGGTACGGACCGCACACTGCCTCGCTAACGCGGACCTTGTATTGGGCCAGATCGGTTTTCGAGAGCGATCCGGGATTGGCATGGCCGTTCACGGCCTTGACCATGTCCTCTGCCAGGGCGCCAGTGTAGAAAACGTCGGCGCCCTGTTTTGCGATCAGGCGCAAGGTGTCGGCATACGCCGGGTTCTTGATGAGCGTGCCGATCGGCTTGGGCGTGCCATCGGCTTCAAAGTAGATCGGCTTTGCAGCGGCGTCACCCTTGACGATGCGATCGTTCACCAGGTGCACGTGCAGGCGCGGCGGCAGGGGAAATCCCTGTTCCGCCAGTTCGATGGCCGGCTCGAACAACCGCGCCCACTTCAACTTGCCATATTTGGCGTGGGACGCCGCCATCAATCGCACCACGCCGGGCACGCCCACGGAGCGGCCGCCGATCACGGCGTCGGAAAAGCGCATCGGCTTGCCGTCCTTGTCGATGAACAGATCCGGCGTGGCGCCGGCCGGCGCGGTTTCGCGGCCGTCCCACGCGCTGATTTTCCGGGACGCGGCGTCGTACACCAGCATGAACGCACCGCCGCCCAGGCCCGCGGACTGCGGCTCGATCAGCCCGAGCACCGCATGCACGGCGATCGCCGCGTCGATGGCGCTGCCGCCCTCGTCGAGGATCTTGTTGCCGGCCTCGGCCGCCAGCGGATGCGCGGCGGAGACGATGTGCTGCCTGGCGCTGAACACCTGCTTTTGCGCGATGCCGCCCGGCAACTCCGGCAGCGGGCGGTCGTCGCGCTGCGCCGCGGCAGGACCGCTGATGCCGGCCAGCGCCAACGCAAACAGCGCGGATGCAAGCGTGCGCCAGTCAAGGGGCAAACCCAAGCACTGGTGCGGTGTTTGAGCCGTTTTCGCCCGGAGAGCCGCGCGGGGACTGGGGTTTGGCTGCCGTATCGAGCCGGCTTCGATCGCGGGCCCGGGATGCGTCGGCAGGACGGCAGGCGCCACCGGCGTCAAACGCCCAGGCACACGTATTTCAGTTCGAGGAATTCCTCGATGCCGTACTTCGATCCCTCGCGGCCGAGGCCGGATTGCTTGACCCCGCCAAAGGGCGCGACCTCGGTGGAAAGGATGCCGGTGTTGACCGCGACCATGCCCGACTCGAGTGCTTCTGCCACGCGGAACACGCGGCCGACATCGCGGGCAAAGAAATAGGAGGCCAGGCCGAACTCGGAATCGTTGGCGCGCGCGATGGCGTCGGCCTCGGTGTCGAACTTGATCAACGGGGCGATGGGGCCGAAGGTCTCTTCCTTCGACACCTTGGCCGTGACGGGCACGTTGGTGATGACGGTGGGCTCGAAAAAGCGCCCGCCCAG
>CAZTYC010000107.1:6525-8701 GCA_964617435.1 uncultured Burkholderiales bacterium | reverse complement strand
GGCGTGGCGCCCAGTTACCTGTGGCTCTGGGACGGCTCGAATCGCCTGCTCGGCGTTGTCGAGCCCGCGTTCGCCATCCTTGAATCCGGCTGGGAAAACAACCACGATGCGCTGTTGAAGGTGCAGGTTGCCGCGGATTCGCAATTGCACAAAGCCCTGCACGACCGGCTTGCCGTCCGCCGCGACCATCCCATTGTCATCCGCAACGTGAAGTGGTTCGACGCCCGGCATGCCGTGCTGGCCGGCCCGGCCGACGTGTACGTGCACCGCGGACGCATCGCCTCCATCCTTCCTGCAAACGCGCCCATCCAGGGTGACGCGACGGTGGTCGACGGCACGGGAAGATTCCTCGCTCCCGGGCTGTTCGACATGCATACCCACGTCGCGCCGTGGGAGGCCGTCCTGCAACTGGCCAGCGGCGTGACGACCACGCGCGACATGGGCAGCGACAACGCCTTCCTGAACATGCTCAAAACCCGCATCGACAGCGGCGATGCCATCGGCCCGACGATCATCCCGGCCGGGTACATCGAGGGCAAGAGCCCGTTTTCCTCCTACGGCGGCTTCCTGGTGGACGATGTCGAGGCGGCCAGGAAGGCCATCGACTGGTACGCCCAGCACGGATACCGCCAGATCAAGCTCTACAACTCCATCCGCCCCGAGTGGGTGGAGCCGATCGCCGCCTACGCGCACGCGCGCGGCATCCGCGTCTCCGGCCACGTTCCCGCGTTCATGCGTGCCGAGGAAGCGGTACGTGCCGGTTTCGATGAAATCCAGCACATCAACCAGGTGGTGCTCAACTTCCTGACCAAGAAGGATGACGACACCCGCACGCTGCTGCGGTTTTACTTGGTCGGTGACAACGCCAACCAGATCGACCTCGAAAGCGACGAGGTCAAGGCGTTCATCCGTTTGCTGGCGGACCGGAAAGTCGCCATCGACCCGACGATCGCCACGTTTGAAGCCATGTACAACCAGCGGCAGGGCGCGCCGAACCCCACGTTCGGCATGGTGGCGCCGCACATGCCGCCCTCGATCAGCCGCGCCTGGCGCATCAATTCCATGGACGTCAATGACAAGAACGCCGAGGCATTCCGCAAATCCTACGAAAAGCTGCTGGGCTTCGTGAAGCGGATGTACGATGCCGGCGTTCCCATCCTGGCGGGCACCGACGACTTTGCCGGGTTCACGATGCACCGCGAACTGGAGCTCTACGTGATGGCCGGGTTGACCCCGGCGCAGGCGCTGCAGATCGCCACACTCAACGGCGCGCGCTACACGCAGGTCGAGAACCGCACCGGGACGATTGAAGTCGGCAAGGACGCCGACCTGGTCCTCATGGACGCCGACCCGACCCGGGACATCGGTGCGGTCAGGAAAATCTCGATGACCATGAAGGGTGGGGCCATGTTCTACCCGGCGCAAGTGTTCGAGGCGCTGGGCATCCGTCCGTTTGTACCGCCGCCTGCCGTGACCGAACACCGACCAACCCAGCAATGAGGGAGAAGACCCGCATGAAATCATCCAGCCGAGGCCGCGCATTTCTGGCCGCACTGTTGTTGGCCGCAACGCCGTTCGCGTTTGCCGCCTACCCGGACAAGCCCATCAAGATCCTGATCGGGTTTCCGCCCGGGGGGCCGCTCGACACCCACGCGCGCCTGCTGGTGGACCAGTTGCAGAAGAATCTCGGTGCGACCGTGGTGGTGGATTACAAGCCCGGCGCGGGCGGCACCATTGCCGCCAATGAGGTCATCAAGTCCGCGCCCGACGGCTACACGCTGCTCATGGCCAACACCGGCACCATGGTCATCAATCCCTTCGTGTACACCAAGAACCCCTATGACACGCTGCGCGACTTCACGCCCGTGGCGCGCACGGCGCAGCAGCCGCTGGCACTGGTGACCAATATCGACTTCGCGCCGAAAACGTTTGCCGAGTTCGTGGCCTACGCGAAGGCCAATCCGGCCAAGGTGAATTACGCCTCGGCCGGCAACGGCGGCATTTCCCACCTGGTGCCGGAGATGCTCGAGGACGCGGTGGGCATCAAGACGGTGCACGTGCCATACAAGGGTTCTGCGCCCGCGTTCACGGACCTGCTGGCCGGTCAGGTGCAGTTCATGGCGGAATCGATCCCGCTGGTGAGCCAATACCTGAAAGCGGGCAAGGTGCGGGCATT
>CAZTYC010000107.1:0-6425 GCA_964617435.1 uncultured Burkholderiales bacterium | reverse complement strand
GACCTGCCTCCGCTGCCGGACATTGCACCGGGACGCTATCGCCACTACAAGGGCGGCGAGTACCAGGTCATCGGCGTGGCGCGCCACAGCGAAACGCTCGAGGCGCTGGTGGTCTATCGGCCCTTGTACAACGAATCGGGCTGGTGGGTGCGCCCCTTTGCCATGTTCACCGGCAGCGTCGAAAGGGATGGCCTGAGCCAGCCGCGGTTTGCATTGATCCCGGAGCCCGCCGGTGCCGCTTGACAAGCAGGTTCGTCCCTTGCTGGCTGCGGAGGCGGAGCCCTACCGGGCGCTCATGCTGCGCGCCTATGCGGATCACCCGATGGAATTCACCTCCACCGTGGCCGAGCGGCAGGCCGAACCCCTTGACTGGTGGGCGCGGCGGATCGGCAGCCCGCAGGCGATGGCCCGCGCGTTCGGCGCCTTCTTCGAAGGCCGGCTGGTGGGCAGCGTGGCGATGGCGTTCGAAGCGCGGGAGAAGGTGCGCCACAAGGCGGATCTGATCGGCATGTACGTCGCTCAAGACGCGCGAGGCAGCGGGGCGGGCCGCGCCCTGGTCCACGCGGTGCTGGACGCGGCGCGCCAGCGAGCAGGCGTGCGGCAAGTGCTGCTGACCGTGACGGAAGGCAACCGTCCGGCCCTAGCGCTTTACGAATCCTGCGGCTTCAAGGCATTCGGCATCGAGCCGCGCGCGGTGTTTGCCGACGGCGCCTTCCGGGGCAAGATCCACATGTGGCGCGATCTGGAGACGGCATCATGAAACAGTCCCTGCTGCACGTCTCGCTGGTGGTGCGCGATTACGACGAGGCGATCGCGTTCTACGTCGGCAAGCTTGGCTTTGAGTTGCTCGAGGACACCGACCAGCCCGAGCAGAACAAGCGCTGGGTGGTGGTGCGGCCGCGCGGCTCCACGGGGGCCTCCATCGTGCTCGGCCGTGCCAACAAGCCGGATCAGCAGGCTTTCATCGGCAACCAGACCGGCGGGCGCGTGTTCCTGTTCCTGCAGACGGATGATCTCCAGCGCGACTACGCGCACATGATCGCGCAGGGCATTGAATTTGCGCGGACGCCGACCGAGTTCAGCTACGGCACCGTCGCGGTGTTCAAGGACCTCTACGGCAACCTGTGGGATCTGGTCCAGCGCAAGGACACCGCATGAAACGCACCGCACGCTGCGCTTGTGGGGATGCGTCCATCACCGTGGACGGCGAACCCGAAATGTACGGCGTTTGCCATTGCGCCAACTGCCGGCGGCGGACCGGAAGTGCGTTCGGCATGTCCGCGTACTTTCCACGGGAGCGGGTCATTGAACAAACCGGCGCCCTGCGCGAATACGCGTTCCACCACGCCGCGCAGAACCATGATCAATCCCGCCGCTTCTGTTCCCGCTGCGGCACCACCCTGCACTGGACCCTTTCCACGCTACCGCATTTGATCGGCATCGCGGGAGGATGCTTTACCGAGCCGCCCCTGGGGACGCCGAGTTATTCGACGTCACATTCGCAGTGCCTGGAGTGGGTGGGAGTGCCGGAGGGGGTGAAGCGTGGAGGGTAGGGGAACAGGCCAACCAGGGAGACGTCTCTATCGGGTGTCTGACCCTACTCATTGGAGTCTGCCGGATGTCGCCTATGCAGATGTACCTTTTCGCGACCTTGCCTTTCGAAAAGGGTGAGGGGCAAGACTTGGCGATGTGGTTTGGGTGGTACGTACGAACGGCATTGAGGTTCGGCACTGCTGGTCCGAGAACGCCCTGGGTGGTGCCACGGGGGGCACCGTGCCGCCAGCCCTCAGGTAGAGTGGGTGCGGAAAACGCCGATCCTGGCGGTACGGACGCATCCGGAGGCGATTGGTCGATGGCACACCAAAACGAATGCGCTGAATTGAAATCTCGCGGGAAGGTTTTTCGCCGTGTGTGCCTGTACGCGGGGCCTGCCTTCGGATTTCTCTTCGCCCTCGGATTGGCGCTCGGCCCCATCGCTCCAGCGCACGCGGCCACGCTCACCGTGCAAAACACCAACGACAGCGGCGCGGGCTCGCTGCGTCAGGCGATTCTTGACGCCGCATCGGGGGACACCATCGTCTTCGACAAAGCGGCGATGGACGGCCAGACCATCGTTCTGACTGCATTCACGAACGACACCGGCACCATCACGCGGTTTGGCGCGTCGGCATTTTTCATCACCGGCGGCAAGGCGCTCACCATCGACGCGACGCAAAACGGGCTCTCACTTGGGGTCACTTTGGAACGCCCGTTTAATGCTGCCTTTTTCCGCCTGTTCGACCTCGATACTGGCGTGAGCCTCACCTTGCGCGGCCTGACGCTCAAAGGAGGCCGAGCGCAGGGCGGAAATGGCGGCACAGGGTCTTTCAAAGGGGGGGGCGGTGCCGCCGGGATGGGCGGGGCCATTTTCAATCGTGGGACCTTGGTGATCGATCGATGCACCTTCGTGGACAATGGGGCGTTCGGGGGAAAGGGCACGTCAACGACGTCGTACAACGCAGTTGGCGGGGGAGGTGTGGGTGCCGACGGCACCAACCCCAACGGTGGTGGCCCGAATGCGGGTGCAGGTTTCTTGATGGGCGCGGACCCAGGCGGCGCGGGAGGGTTTGGCGGCGGGGGCGGCGGTGCTTTTTTTGGTGGTGGATCAGGCGGTTTTGGCGGCGGCGGCGGTACTGGTTACCTGGGAGGCGGTGCCGGCGGGTTTGGTGGGGGTGGCGGCGGTTCTGGCGAGGCGGGTGTGGGCGGAACGGGTGGTTTTGGTGGCGGAAATGGAGTTTTTCTGGGGCTCAATACAACGAGCGGTGGCGGCGGGGCAGGAATGGGCGGCGCACTGTTCAGTTACGATGGTGCGGTCACGATTCTCAACAGCACTTTTGCCTACAATTTTGCGCACTACGGTGTGGGCCCCATGACACCTTACGCCAGCACCACCCTGTACCGGTTTGGTGGAAGCCTGACGATCACCAATTCCATCATTGCCAGCAACACCACGGGTGGCGCGCCAGATGTTTTCTACGGCGATGGCCTGACCGTGGCGGGTGTGGGGAGCGGCGGAAGCGGCAGCGGCAATTTGTTTGATGCGGCCAGCGGTTTCACGGGAGGGTACACGGTGCCTGCAACCCTGAACCTGTCCACCGGACCTATCGCCAATGGCGGCTTTGGGCAAACCATCTTGCCCCTTGCGGGCAGTAGTGCCATCAACGGCGCCGCGAGTTGTTTGGATGCGACGGGTGCGACGGTCGCCATTGATCAGCGCGGCTTCGCGCGGCCCCAACCTCAAGGCGCGCAGTGCGATGTGGGCGCGGTGGAAGCGGCCTTTTTCACCGTCACCCCCAGCGCGGGTGGAAATGGCTCGATTTCTCCCGCCACGGCGCAAACATTCAGCGCGGGGGAGACGGCCATATTCACCGTCACGCCCAACAGCGGTTACTACGCCAGCGTGGGCGGCACCTGCGGCGGCAATTTGGTGGGCACCACCTATACCACCCACATCATCACCGCCTCTTGCAGCGTGGCGGCGACATTCATCCTGAGTGTGCCCTGCACGGCGGGCAGTTACTCGGCCAGCGGCAGCTCACCTTGTACGCTGGCCAGCCCCGGCTTCCAGGTACCCAATGCCAGCGCGACCGCGCAAACGCCGTGTGCCCTTGGCACGTACAGCCCCAATGCGGGTGCTGCCGCCTGCACGCCTGCCAGTGTGGGCTTCTTCGTGCCCACTGCTGCAGCCACCGCGCAAATCGCCTGCCCCCCCAATGCCACATGCAGCGCGGCGGGGTTGGCCGGGTATCAGAGCGCCATCGTGCAAAACACCGGCGATAGCGGCGTGGGGTCGCTGCGCGATGCCGTCACCAACACCATGAGTGGCGGTGTGGTGCGTTTTGCGCCGGCGCTGGACGGCCAAACCATCACGCTCAGCACCTTCACCAACAACACCGGCACCACCACGCAGTTTGGCCCCTCGGCCTTTTTTATCACCGGTGGCAAGGCGCTCACCATCGACGCCACGCAAAATGGGCTCACCCAGGGAATCACCGTGGAACGCTCGTCCGCTGCGGCCAATTTCCGTTTGTTTGACCTGGATACCGGCACCAGCCTTACGTTACGCGGCCTGACGCTGCGCAATGGCACGGCGCGCGGAAATGGTTCAATCCTCACGCAGCGTGCGGGAGGTTCAGCGGGCATGGGCGGTGCCATCTTCAGCCGGGGCGATCTCACCGTCGACCGATGCACCTTCAGTGCGAATTCCGCAGTCGGGGGGGCGGGAGAACCGGCGAATGGCAATTTCGGTGCGGGCGGCGGCGGCGTGGGCGCGGCATCCAGTAGTGCAAATTTTGGCGGGTCGAATTCGGGTGGCGGGCCCAACGGGGCCATTGGCGCAAGCAACGCGGGAGGATTCGGCGGTGGCGGGGCGGGCGGCGACATCAATGCCGGATTCCCCAACGGCGGCGCGGGGGGCTTTGGAGGAGGAGGGGGCGGTGGAGAAGGTCCTTCGTCAACCGGCGGCGCGGGTGGCTTTGGGGGTGGAGGCGGTGGCGGCGGCAGTTCAGGGAGCGGCGGGTACGCAGCAGGCTCTGGGACAACCGATGGGGGCGGCGGAGGGGCCGGCATGGGCGGCGCAATCTTCAGCTTTGGCGGGACCACGACGATTCTGAACAGCACCTTCACAGGCAACTCCGCCGTGGGCGGTGCGAGTGGCCCCGTGAGCCCACCGATCTACAACGGCTTGGGGCTGGGCGGTGCGCTGTTTGTTTTTGGCGGCAGCGTCAAGATCAGTTTCAGTACCTTTGCCGGCAATAGCGCGGCCCTCCCCAGTGGCGGTGCAAGTACCGCCACTGGTGCTGCAATCTATCGCGCCGGGGGCACGTTCGCGTTGGCGAACAGCATCGTCGCGGGCAATACCAGCAATGGGGTGGATTTGTTTTACGGCACGGGAGCCGCTCTCGTTCCCGGCGGTGGTGGCAGTGGCAGCGGGAATCTGATCGGAACAGAAGTGGGTTTCACCGGCAGCTACACCGTGCCCGCAACATTGAACCTTTCCACCATGCTTTCGGCCAATGGCGGGTTTGGGCAAACCCTGTTGCCACTCGCGGGTAGCGATGCCATCAACGGCGCGCCGAATTGCCTGGATGCGACGGGCGCGGCGGTCAGCATCGATCAACGCGGTGTGCCGCGGCCACTGGGCGGGGCCTGCGATGTGGGAGCCGTGGAAGTGGCCCCCAATTACACGGTCACTCCCAGCGCGGGCGCCAACGGCACCATCTCCCCCAACACCGCGCAAACCGTATTGCATGGAGGCAGGGTGACCTTCACGCTCCTGCCCGACAGCGGGTACGCTGCCGCTGTGGGCGGCACGTGCGGCGGCAGTCTTGCGGGCAATGTTTTCACCACCAACGTGATCACCGCCGATTGCAGCGTTGACGCCCTGTTTTCCAATTTGGTACTCACGCGAGTGGTCTCCCGCAAAACACACGGGGCGGCTGGTGCACTGGATTTGCCCGTGACACTGAACGTGCCCGTCACCGGCAGCGTGACCGTGGAGCCGCGTGCCAGTGGTGCCGGTGGCAGCGGACACACTCTCGTATTCACGTTTGACCAAACCGTGACCCAAGCGGGCACGGTGACGGTAACCGATTCCGTGGGGGCGCCCATCGGTACCGCCGGCATGCCCACGATCACCGGTGCAGGCCTCAACGAAATCAGCGTCACCGTCGCCGGCATCGCCAACGCCAAGCGCGTGAAAGTGGAATTGAATGGGGTCAACGGCGCCGCAACCGCCACAGCCACGCTGGGCTTTTTGCTGGGAGACGCGAACAATGACCGCACTGTAAATCCACAGGACCTGGGCGCCGCAAAGGTGCGCTCAGGCACCGTCACCACGGCGAACACTCTGCAATTCGATCTCAATGCCAGTGGCCGCGTGACGGCGGCGGACATCGCGGCGGTGAAAGCGCGGGCGGGGTCGGCGTTACCGTGACGGGTTTGCGCACGTGTGGGGGACGTGTATGCTCGCCGCCAGATTGCCAGAGCACAAACACATCAAACTCCAGAATAGGCGGGGCGAACCGGACTATTTCGGCCGGAATGCCGCGCCAGTAATGGACTTTGCGAAGTTGATCCGGGATTTCACGGCCGAATTCACGTGGGTGATGTGCGCACCCAACGCGGCAGGGTCCGCTGGCTCCCGAATTGCCACAGATTCCATCCTGACGCGCGAATTCGCCAACGCCGTGGCGCCAGACGCACAGAATCCGTGCAACCAACCTACAGCGCCCGCTCCAGCGTCTCCACCAGCCGCTTCAAAGTCTCCACGCGCGCCCAAGGCTTGTCATTCGATGCAATCACATTCCAAGGCGCAATTCCTGTGGACGTCCGGTCGATCATGTCCGCCACCGCGCGCTCGTACTGCGGCCATTTCTTGCGGTTGC
>CAZTYC010000106.1:0-8785 GCA_964617435.1 uncultured Burkholderiales bacterium | reverse complement strand
TATCGTGAACGGCGCGTCGCCCTTGAACTTGTCGGCCAGGGCCGGGAAGCTGATCGTCTGCACGATCGGCGCGGTGAGGTGGGTGAAGGCTTCCCAGGTGTTCGGCCAGATCGGGTTCTGGATGCCGCCGCTCTGGCTGCCGCTTTCCTTCACGTTGGAGACGATCACGCGGTAGTTCTCGCCCGGCGTCATGGGGCTCACCGTCAGCACGACTTCGCTCGCGTCCAGCGGATTCAAATCCGCCGCCGTGACCATGATGCCGCCGGTCACCGCGTAGTGGGCCGCGGTCTGCGCGCTGGCAGGCTCCAACGGCCGGTCGAATTTCAGTCTGATTTTGGTGGGGTCGCCCACCGCGACGGCGGAAGTGGTGTCGAACGGATAGTTCACCCACGCGCTCACCACGTTGAGCCAATTGGTGTGCGGGATGTTGCGCGCCAGGGGCGGCATCGGCATCGGGACATTGGTCACGCGCGGGTCCACCGCATCGCGGATGTACATGCGCGAGTTGTCGATGTCGAAGCGTCGCAGGACGGCCATCGGGTTGAGCGTTGCATCGCCGGCGATGTTTTGCTGCGCGAGCGGCGTCGAATAACGGCCGTCCCAGATCGGGCCCGGCCCGTTGGGCTGGTGGCAGAAGCCGCAGTTGTTGTCCACGTAGGAACGCACCTTGTGCTCCAGCGTGGCGTTCGGGTCATCCAGCGGCACGGCGCGGTCCAGTTCCGGGTAGGCATCCTGTTCTGGCAGGGCATTGGCGAGCATGCCCAGGTGCTGCCAGGTGAGCAACTGGTTTGCGGTGCGGCTGACCGTCGCAATGGAATTTTGAGGTGTATATGTGAAGTCGCCGTTCATGTGCCGGGTCTTCAACCCCAGCACCATGCCGGTGCCGAAATCACTGGTGGGGTTTGCGTTGTTGTGGCATTCCAGGCACTGCGGCGGGCCGGGGAAGTGCCAGGTCTGCGTGCGCTTGGCATTGCCATCCGGCCCGATGATGGTGATCAGTTCGCTGCGCTGGCCCTGTGCCTCACTGACGATGTCGGCATCGCTGTTGTCGGCGCGCCAGCGGTAACTCCTGCCGAACACGCCGCCGTTGGCATCGCGGATCAGGAGCCGCGTTTCCAGCCGCCGCACGTGGTTGGTCTGCTCGTTGTCGACGATCTCGAAGTGCTTGACGATCACCGTGCCGTTCGGAAACGTCCACTTGCCGGTGGGGTGGTTGCCCACCTTCGGCGAGTTGGCAGTGCCATCGTAGGGCATCCCCAGCCAGCGCAGCTTCTTTGCGTCATCGGACCACAGCGGCGCGTTGAGGCTGTACGGCACCAGTCCCGGGTTCGGGATCATGGCGGGCGTATCGAGGAAGGCGCCGGTCTGGGAAAGCAATGCGGGCATCGTGCCCTGCTCGCTCGACGGCACGGTGCCGCCGAGATACGCGGGCAGCACGGCCCGGCCATCCAGCCCCGATTGCGCCGCGTGGGCCAGCGTGGCCAAGGTCGCCGCCACCGCCATCGCACGCAACAATGCACATGCAAACTTCAACATGGTTCAACCTGCCCGTCCAAGAACGCGCGAGTCCTGATCTTGTAATTGTCGGCCCGGCTCGCCCGCACTTGCCAGCCAGGACCGTGAAACACGCCTCCTCCAAGGCATCGGCCGAAGATAGCATGCGCTCGCCGGCCGCCCTGTGAAAAACCACACTCTGCGGACGGGTGCGGCGGTATAAACCCTTTGCCTGATTTTTGTATGGACTGCCCATGTTGAGGCGGCGCGCGCACGCCACCCGAGGCGCGGCAGGATCAACGCGGGGCCGCCTTCAGGTCCACAACTCCAATCCAAGCAGCGAATCAAACCCCAGCACTGGCGCGCCTCGCAGGCCGAAAATGCCCCGAAACCCTTGCCAATGCTTGAGTTTTACTTCTTGCCGGCCTGACCGAGCACCTTCAGGTCCTTGTCACGCATCGCCACCAGCAAGGCCTCGCCGTCGGGCGCGACGCGGAATTCTCCATAGCGCGCGCGGGCAAACTCCTGCGCCGCGCCCTCCTGGAAAAACCACGCGTTGGTGACGATGCGCACCTCGTGATTGCGCAGGCGGTAGCGGATCAGCGCTTCATCGGCCGCCAGCGGCGCGCCGTCGTGGATCCGCACGAACGTGCCGACGCCATTGGCATCGCGGCGGACGACGGCAAATCCGTCCGGCGGGCGCGCGTCGTCGGGCATGCCGATGCCCGCGGCGGGCCAGATCGACCGCCCGAGCACAAACCGCAGGCGCATGTAGTCGCCCTGCATCAGCGAACGCGGATCCGCGGGTGCCAGTTCGAGCAGCAACGGCGCCCCTTGCGCAATCAATTGCTCGCGCTGCTGGACGGTCCAGTTGGCGCCGCCGAGCACGACGCCCAGGCCCAGCACCACAAGCAGGCGTTGGATTGCCGTGTTCATTCGTGCTCCTTCGCAGGCGGATACGTCCATCGATGGATGAACCACGCAGCCAGCATGGCCGCTCCGCACAGCGCCAGGACGCCTGATTTTTGCAACAGCGATGCGTCCATCTGGTAGTAATACCCCACCAGGGTTCCCAAAAGGGCCAGCAACGAGAGCCCCACGAACACAGGGCGCCCGCCACGAAAGGCGATGAGCAGGACCAGCGCGCAGGCAATCAGGCCCGGCGCGCGCAATGCCACGAGCGCGAACGCCAAGGCCGCGAGCCCTGCGAGCAGACGGTCGCGCAGCGGGCGCTTCATCGTATGCACGACCCCATCGGCCACCCAGACAACGCCGAGCGCCGCCCCGGTCCACAGCGTGGAGGGCAGCAGCACGGTACGGTCGATCTGCAACGCGTGCGCGGCTCCCGCGCCCAGCAGGCCCAGCGCCAGCCCCGCCCACACCGGCTCCGCGCGGTCATTCTGGCCGCGCGCGACCCAGCGGCTCTCGGTGGACGCCAGCAGTGCAAGGGAACCTGCCACCAGCAGGCACACCAGCGCCGTCCATTGCCCGCGCTCGGCCGCCACGAACAGGGCGATCACCGCAAAGAGCATCGAGATCAGCCGGTGCAGGTAATTGGGAATCAGCCACACCAGGGCCAGTTGTATCGCCGCCACCATCAGCGCCACCTGCGTATTGGCGCGGCTGCCCGCAATCTTGAAGAACAACGCCAGCGCCAGCGCTTGGGCGCAGATCGACGCCGCCAGCGCGGCCTGGTTGGCGAAATCGTGATCGGGCGCGCGGCGGTACATCGCGTAGACGCCGATGAACAGCGAGACCGACAAGACCGCCAACCCCGCCACCGAATCGAGCAGGCCATGCACGAACATGGCGAAGAACCCGAGCACCATCAGGCCGCCGAACCAGCCCATGATGCCCAGCAGCGCGCGCACCATCCAGCCGGGGCGCCCCGCTGCGGCGCCCGGCGGCACCAGCGGCGCGGAGAGGCTCATGCCGCTGTTCGCCAGTTCGTTCGTCAGTTCAACCGCATTCATGCGCTCCCCTCCCCGCGCGACAAGCGCGTGAGCCATTGCCCGGCCATCGCGGACAGCCCGATCGCCAACATCCCGCCGAACAGGAACGCTCCGCTGCCGAAATGGATCTCCCACAACAGCTTGCCGGCGAGCGCCACGGCGCAGACGATGGCGGCGAGGCAGACCAGCGCCAGGGCGACCACATCGAGTTGCTTCATGCGATACCACGCTGCGAGGCCCGCCAGGGCAAGAACCGAGACCGGCAGTTGCCAGACCTGGCGGAAGCGGTAATCAAACACAAACGCAAGGAACATCAGCGTCGCCGATGCGGCGACGGCCAGGACACACAAGCGCTCGACCACGCGGCCGCCGCCATGGATGTACGCCGCGCATCGCTCGAACGCCGCCAGCGCAATGCCGTTGAGCGCCACCAGCGAAAGCAGGTGCGCGGACTCGCGCGCGCCCCCGGCGCCGGGATGCCATACGTCCGAAAAATACAACTGCACCCCCAGGTTGAGGATCGCCAGCCACAGCGCCCAGGCCGGCCGCCAATTCGCCACCAGCACCCACGGCAGGGTCATGCCGGCCCAGGCGGCGAACAACTGCCAGGGATCGGCGCCCGTCTGGTAGGTCTGCCCGATATAGGCCAGCAAGGGGCCGGTGGCGAGAAAGGCCGCGGACAAGGCCGCGCGGCGCTTCATGCCGTCCGCCCACATCAGCGAGAGCAACGCGGGCACGGCGACCGCCACCTCCAGCAGCCCGATCTTGGCAAAACGGCCCATCTCGTTCCAGTTGTACGCCACGAAGTACCCGAGGGCCGCAGCCAGGAACAGCACGCCGGTGAACAGGAACAACTGCGCGAGGAACCGGTGCCAGGCAGCGGCGTCCGGGATTGTGCCCGCCAGGCGCAGCGCCGCATCGCGCTGCGCGTCGCCCAACAACCCCGCGGCGGTCCAATGGTCGATATCCGCGCGGGTCACCGGACGATCCGGCATCGGCGCGTTCATTTCCAGTCCCCGCGCAGTGTGGTGACCCGGTCTTGCAGCGTCTCTGGCGTGGCCAGCGCCGGGGCGACCGCGCCGCCCACGACCAGCGCGATGCGCGAAAAGAAGCCGCGCGGATAGCGCATCGCCGTGCCGCCCCAGCGCGAGAAGAAACTGCCCCACAGCCCTTGCAGGGCCATCGGGATCACCGGCACCGGCGTGCGCTCGACGATGCGCTGGATGCCCTTCTTGAACGGGTAGATGTCGCCCGAATCGGTGATGCGCCCTTCCGGAAAGATGCACACCACCTCGCCGGCCTCGAGATACTCGGCGATCTTGTCATAGGCGCGTTCGAGCATTTCCGGGTCCTCCTTGGCCGGCGCGATGGGCACCGTGCCCGCCGTGCGGAAAAAGAAGCTCAGCAGCGGCACCTTGAAAATGCGGTGATCCATCACGAAGCGTACCGGCCGCGCCACCGCGCCGCCGATCACCAGCGCATCGACAAAACTCACGTGGTTGCACACCAGCACGCAGGGACCTTCGGCTGGAATGTTGTCGATCCCCTTCTTGTCGAGTTTGTAGAAGGTGTGGATGAGGATCCACACCATGAAGCGCATCAGGAATTCGGGCACCAGCTTGTAGATGAAAAACGCCACCGCCGCGTTCATGATGGCCACGGTGAGGAAAAGCTCCGGGATCGTGAGGCCGCCCTTCAGGATGGCCGCCGCCATGAGCGAAGCCACCACCATGAACAGGGCATTGAGGATGTTGTTGGCGGCGACGATGCGGGCGCGGAACGCCGGATCGGTGCGCGCCTGCATCATGGCGTAGAGCGGCACCGAGTAGAAGCCGGCGAACATGGCGAGCAGGAACAGGTCGGCCATGATCCGCCAACTCGTAAACCCCTGTGCCCCGGACTTGATGAACTCGCCGGCGCCGATCAGCGCCCCGGATTTCATCCCGCGCGAGGCAAAGTAAAGATCGACCGCGAACAGCGTCATGCCGATCGAGCCGAACGGCACCAGGCCGATCTCGATGCGGTGGCCCGACATCTTTTCGCACAGCACGGAACCCAGGCCGATGCCGATCGAGAACAGCGCCAGCAACAGGGTCACCACCTGCTCGTTGCCCGACAGCACCTCCTTGGCGAAGCCGGTGAACATTGACAAGAAGATCGAGCCGAAGAACCACAGCCAGGAGATGCCGATCATCGACAGGAACACCACGCGGTTGCGGTTGGCGATCCTGAGGTTGGCGACGGTCTCGGTGAGCGGGTTCCAGTTCACCTTGAGGTCCGGCACCGGCGCGGGCGAGGCCGGGATGAACCCTGCGGCCACGCGGCCGAGCACCGCGACGGTGAGCGAGACCAGCGCGACATAGGTGGGACCGATGCCCTCGATGGACACCAGCGCCCCGCCCAGCATGGTGCCGAGCAGGATGGCCACAAACGTCCCCATCTCGACCAGGCCGTTGCCGCCGGTGAGCTCGCTGTCCTTCAGGTGCTGCGGCAGGTAGGCGAACTTGGCCGGCCCGAACAGGGTCGAGTGGCAACCCATCAGGAACACGCCGAGGAACAGCAGCGCGGACAGCTTCCAGACAAAGCCGGCTGCGATCACCGCCATGAACGCGATCTCGAGATTCTTCACCCAGCGCGCAATGGCGGCCCGGTCATACTTGTCGGCCAGCTGGCCGGAGGTCGCGGAGAACAACACGAAGGGAAGGATGAACAGCCCACCGATCACCGGGCCAGCCAGCGCCGGTGTGAGGCCGCCCCACTCGGTGGCGTGATACGTCGCCAGCACGGTGAAGGCGAACTTGAAGATGTTGTCGTTGCCGGCGCCGAGGAACTGGGTCCAGAAGAACGGCGCAAAGCGGCGCTGGCCCAGCAGGGCGAATTGGCTTTGGTCCTGCGGCGCTGAGTGGGGTGCGGTGCTCATTCAGGCTCCATCCTTTACGGCTGCGAGAGTGGGCGGGACGACGCGCTATTGTCGCTGGAATTCGCGGAGCGCTCGCGGCGAAAGACGCGCGCGGTTTCGAACGTCGCGTTGCCGAAGCGCGCACCGTCGATTTCCAGGTGGCGCTTCAACACGAAATCGAACAACAGGGCATTGCCGGCCCGCAGGCGGCGCAGGTGCTCGCCGACTGCGGGCTTCAGCCAGCCGCGCGCGACAAACTCGTCGATGGAAAACAGCGGCAGCACGCCCGGCAGCGGATAGTCGGAGCCGTTCAGCAATCGCCCCGACCACTCCCGGTGCGCAAGCACAGCCGGCAGGCGATCCATGCGGTTCTTCTGCGGCATCGCGGAAACGTCGCCATACAGCCGGCCCTCATGGGCACGCTCCGCCATCAGGCGCTCGAACAGCACGAAACTCTCCACCCTCGGGCCGTCAGCGCCGCGATCGAGGTCGATGTCCTCCCCCACGCTGGCGCAATGGGCCACCACCACGCGCACACCACGCTCGAGCGGCCGCCGCAGGCGCAGCACGTTGCCGAGCAGTGGTTGATGCGCCCCTTCGACCGCGCGCTCCGCGCCACCGTGGGTGATCAGCGGCAGGTCGTGACGGGCCATGGCGTCATAGAAGCGATCGCAGCGCGGCGAGGCCGGATCGATGCCCATGGCGGGGGGCAGCCACTTGACCGCGACAGCGCCCGCCTTCACGGCCTGGTCGACCGCGTCGGCGGCATCCTCGCGGTACGGGTGGATCGACGCCGTCCACTCGAGCCGGTCCGGGAACCGCGCGGCCATGCGCTCGGCATAGGCGTTGGGAATGTAGAAGGCCGAATCGTCCTGTCGCGGTTTGCCATCCAAGTCGTGCACGCGGTCGAAGGCCATCACCATCGCCTTGGCGCCCTGGAGGAAATCATCCAGCAAGGCCTTCAGGCGGGCCACGAATTCGTTATCGACATTGCCGCCATCGGGATCCACGCAGGCGGCGTTGAGAAAGAAATGGAATCTGGCGTATTGCGCCAGGCGCAGCGGCGTCTGCATTTTTGGCGTCACCCAGGCGCCCCCGCCGGATTCGCCGAAGCCGAGCAGGTGCGCGTGGCAGTCCCAGACCTGGCGCATCTCGAGCCCGTCAAAGGCGGCACGCGTCAATTCGTGGCGCAACAGGTCGCTCGACAGCTTTCCGCAGGGATTGAACCATTTCGCATCCGGGCCGGACCCCATGGCGAAGGCGGCTTCTGTGGTAAGCGCCAGACTGCCGGCCAGGAACCTGCGGCGATTCATAACCATTTTTTTCGACATGTTCGGCAAATTTTTTTCAGATCGTCTTCAGATAATCCTGCACGGCAGCCAGCGACTCGCGGATCTCCTTCTTGTTGATCCGGAACCAGACTTCCTTGCCGACTTTCTCATTTTCCAGCACCCCCGCCTCGCGCAGCACCTTGAGATGGTGCGACACCGTGGAGCGCGACAGCGTCGAGACGTCGACGATCTGCCCGACGTTGAGTTCCTCACCCTTTTCGAACAGCAGCAGGATGCGCTGCCGGTGCTCGTCGCCGAGCGCGGCGAACACCTTGGCGGTGCGCGCCCATTCGGGCGGGAGGGCGGCGGTATAGGAGCGTTTCATGTCGATATTTTTCGATACATCGCGCGCCGCGTCAATGCGCGCGGTGGGCGGTCTCGAAATCCGGCACTCCGCGCACCATCCCGCGCGCGGACATCGGTTGGGCAAACTCGTGGACTGGCGCGGCATTCGAGCATCTTTCGGCCCGGAAGCCGCGCCATTGCTGGACTTTGGCCCAGGACCGGCCAGCGCGCGCACCCCTGCGTGCTAAACTAAATTTCACTCTTGCGCGCGGTTTCCACCACCATGCATGACGACCTCAAACAGAACTCCCACGACTATCACGAGTTTCCCGTGCCGGGAAAAATCGAGGTGGTGCCGACCAAGCCGCTGGCGACGCAGCGGGAGCTGTCGCTGGCCTACACGCCCGGCGTGGCGACGGTGTGCGAGACCATCGCCGCGGATCCGTCGACGGCGCGCCGGTTCACCGCCAAGGGCAACCTGGTGGCGGTGATCACCAACGGCACCGCCGTGCTCGGCCTGGGGAACATCGGCCCGCTGGCCGCCAAGCCGGTGATGGAAGGCAAGGGCGTCCTGTTCAAGAAATTCGCCGGCATCGACGTGTTCGACATCGAGGTGAACGAGAAGGACCCGGACAAGCTGGTGGACATCATCTGCGCGCTGGAGCCCACGTTTGGCGGCATCAACCTCGAGGACATCAAGGCGCCGGAATGCTTCTATGTGGAGCGCAAGTGCCGCGAGCGGATGAAGATCCCGGTGTTCCACGACGACCAGCACGGCACCGCCATCATCAGCGCGGCGGCGCTGCTCAACGGGCTGGAGCTGG
>CAZTYC010000105.1:2693-8901 GCA_964617435.1 uncultured Burkholderiales bacterium | reverse complement strand
CGCACGCTGGAGGCCGTGCGGGCCGCGCTCGCGGCGGACGGCGCGCAACTGCTCGATGCCGCGGAGCGCGCCGCGATCGAGCGGGCCATGCAGGCGGTGGAATCGGCCGCGTCGGGCGACCAGGGCGCAGCCATCAAGAACGCGGTCGCCGAACTGGGCCGCCTCACCGAACCGTTCGCCGCCCGGCGCATGGATCGCAGCGTATCGCAGGCGCTGACGGGCAAGCGCATTGAAGACGTGAAAACCGCATGACCACCCTGAAAATCCTTCCCCACGAAAAACTCTGCCCCGGCGGCGCCACCATTGAAGCACCGGAGGGCCAGACGATTTGCGACGCGCTGCTCCAGAACGGCATCGAGATCGAGCACGCCTGCGAAAAGTCCTGTGCCTGCACCACCTGCCACGTGATCGTGAAAGAGGGGCTCGATTCGCTCGACGAGGCGGCGGAGAAGGAAGAAGACATGCTCGACATGGCCTGGGGCCTCACGCGCGAATCGCGCCTGGCCTGCCAGGCCAAGGTGCGCGACCAGACGCTGGTGATCGAGATCCCGAAATACACGATCAACCACGCGCGGGAAAATCATTGAGGACTTCGAAAAGTGCGGAGTCCTGCCAATTCGAATTTCGCCAGTGATAACGCCCAGCCGCTACGGCATGTCCCGCACGAAAACCCATTCATCCGGCCGGCCGGCTGCGGAGCAGGAGACAACCGATGAGCCTCAGGTGGACTGATTCCCTCGAAATCGCCATTCAACTCGCCGATGCCCGCCCGGACATCGATCCAAAGTCGCTCCGCTTCACCGACCTGCGCGAATGGGTGATGGCGCTGCCGGAGTTTGATGACGATCCGGCGCGCTGTGGAGAGAAAATTCTGGAGGCGATTCAGATGGCGTGGATCGAGGAAGTGGCTTGACGGGGCGGGCGCACGGCGGGTGCGCCGTTCGGGAGACTCCAGATCTGGTGCGGCTTGCCAGCCATTACCGCCCCAAGTGCCGCGCCAGTGCTTGAGTTTGCCCTTGGGTCGCCTGTCGCCGCCCGGCACCTTTTCGAGAATGCGCGGGACCATAAGTCAGCGCTCCATCCACTGCGAAAGTTTTTCGCAGACCGCTGCCGACCCCAGCAAGTCCATGTGATTCGTGCCGGTGGCCACCCAGCGGTTTGACGCCGGGATGCCGAGCGACCACTTGCCCAGCCGATGTTGCCCCAGGGCGCTTGCGACCGACACCAAGCCATCGCCGAGCAGGCGCGACTTCGCATCCCCCGCGTGTTGACCCGTGACCGCCGCGACGGCGTGAAATGCGATGCCCTGTGGCAGGGGAAGCGGCGCCGGCCGCCACGCGGAGCGCACGAACCGGTCGACGCCTTGCCAATCCGCATCGGTCAGGTTGGCATGCCGCAAATCCGTGATGCCGGCGCTGCGGATTTGCCCGAGGCGCGCGAACGGGGCCACATGGGGGCTGAGGGAAAGCAGCGTATCGAGGCCGTGGCCGCCGCGTTCCAGCGGGGCGCCCAGGTGCGGTGTGCCCAGGAAGAAGACCTTTGCCACCCGTGTGGGCCACGCCTGTCCGGCGCGAATGCCCGCGTGCAAGGCGCTGCGGGCCACCAAGCCGCCCATGCTGTGGCACAGCAGATGCATTTCGCGCAGGCGAACCGGCCATGCGGCGATGAGCTGTTCCAGCCGGGCCGCCAATAACTGCCCGTTGGTCGAAATGTGCAATCCCGAGTTGTAGTGCACATCGAGCCGCGCCATGCCCTGTTGCGAGGCGAGCACGGCGCCGTGGTCGTGCCCGTTCCACTGCCAGCAGTGATCGCTCATGCAGAGGCCGTGAATCGTGATCAGGACCTTGTCACGCGCCACCGGCCCTGCAGCCGCGACCGCATCCGGTCCCCATTCCAGGGCGGTCCCGTTGTGCCGCAGTTGCATGGGGATCGCCAGGGGATTGCCGGTGGCCGCAAGATAGTCACCCATGACGCCGTTCATGGCGGCCAACACCGCTTCGCGTTCGACCGAACTCGCTTGCTTCCCGAACAGCGGGATCAGTGGCCGCATCGCGGCCTGGATGCCCGATCCGGTCATGCGCGTGATGCCGCGCACGCTTCGATACACCAATCCGGGGATCCCGCGCGCCGGTCCCTGTGGAGCGTCGCCGGTGATGGACGCGCCGCTTCCGATGGTGTGATGCATCGACTCCACGATGCCAGTCACGCCGAGCGTGGCATCGACCGCAAGTTGGGCGATGCCTTGCAAGTCGGCCGGCTTCAAGTGCGCGCGAACGGGCACGTCGCTTCCTGGATGTGCGCCGCGTCCGCACCAGCGGGCGGCGGTTCCCGACAGCTTACGCCCTGTCTGCGACAGCGGACGTGACTCGCGGATTCAGCCGATTCGATCCACCCGTGCGGCATAGCATCCACGCCGCGCAACGTGCACGTGCAGAAACGCGATTCTTGCGTTGGCAAATTGCCGCGCGATTTCCCTTTCCAGCGCCGTGCCGTCGACGACCTCCGCGTCGAGCATCATGTGCGCGGCGTCAAACCCGCGCACCGACAGCAACCGCCGTTGCAATTGATCCGGCACGCGGCTCTCGAAGACGGCCTGCGATTGCGATCGCTCGTTGACATAGATGGCGTGGCGCGACCGGTATGGCGAATCGACCGGCAGGTGCTCGTGATTCAGCAGAATCAAGGTCTCGCCGGGTTCGGCATCGGTCAGCGAGATGCGGCATGGGAATGCATGGGGCGCATCCGCCACATGGCGCGACGCGTGTTGCGCGGCCAGCGCCTGGTCCGAAAGGTGGCGAAGGTGGGCGAATGGCGCGGGATCGAGGCCGGTGATGCGGAAATTCATGGCGTGCTCCAGTGGGATGCCGCCACTGTGCCGGATTCGGCAGGCCGGTAAAACCCGTTTCTTGCGGTGAAATTCGCATGAATTCGACAGCAAGAATCCGGTTTCGCGCGATACTGGTCCGGCGAACAATGCGGGCTCTTCAATCACAGTTTTGAGCCCTTCATGAACACCCCATTTGCCATGCCGCCCCGCACCGCCCCGCTGACATTGGTCTCCGGCCGTGGATCCGTCGTCCCGGACGACGACACACGCTGGAACGCGGTGCTGACACGCGATTCCGCGTGTGACGGCCGGTTCTTCTTCGCCGTGAAAACCACCGGCGTCGTCTGCCGGCCCTCGTGTCCGGCGCGCACCGCGAAGCGCGCGAACGTGGTGTTCTTCGAGGCACTGAAAGATGCGATCGCCGCGGGGTTTCGCGCCTGCCGTCGGTGCAAGCCGGATGGGCTGTCGCAATCGGCAACCAATGCCGCGCGCATCGAACGCGCCTGCGCCTTGCTGGCCCGCGCCGGGGAGCGCCTGAAACTCGACGACCTGGCGCAGGCCGTCGGCCTGAGCGCCTATCACTTCCACCGGCTGTTCAAAGCCACGACGGGCGTGACGCCGCGCCAATACCAGGCCGAATTGCGCGCGCGCAGTGTGCGTGACGGCTTGGCGGAGACGTCCAGCGTCACCGCGGCGCTGTTCGATGCGGGGTACGGATCGGCCGGCCGCTTCTACGAAACGGCGCCGGACGTGCTGGGCATGAAGCCCGGAACCTACAAGCGGGGCGGTATCGGCGAAACCATTCACGCCGCAATCGCCCAGTCCTCCCTCGGGCAAGTGATGGTCGCGATGACCGCAAAGGGCATTTGCAGCGTCGAATTTGGCGACGATCCGGACGAACTCCGCCACCGGCTGGCGGCGCGATTTCCGAAGGCGAGGATCGCCGCCGCGGGCGCGGATGCGCAATCGTGGGTCGACCAGGTCATCGCCGCCATCGACCAGAAGCCGGGCAAAGTGACGCTGCCTTTGGATATTCGCGGCACCGCGTTCCAGCACCGCGTTTGGAGCGCGCTCACCCAATTGAAGCGCGGAGAGACGGTGAGCTATGCCGACCTTGCGCAACGCATCGGCTCGCCCTCGGCCATCCGCGCGGTGGCCTCCGCGTGCGCACAAAACACCATCGCGGTGTTGGTGCCTTGTCATCGCGTGGTGCGCTCCGATGGCGCGCTGTCCGGCTATCGTTGGGGCGTGGACCGCAAGGAGGCGTTGCTGCAACGCGAGGGTGCGCTTGCGGGGGCCTCAGTCGCCCCGCCGAAGGCCCGCAGGCGCGCCCACTAGCGCGATTGCTTTCCGGCCGCACAAAAAATTAGGGGTGATCTTTCGATCACCCCTCAAGGCGCACTCTCGAATACCTGTGGAGGAGAACCTCGGCAACGGGGACCTATCCATTGCCAAGCACCCAGGGAGGTAGGGCGATCCACAAGCATTCGGTGGAATATAAGCACTCACCGTGCCAATTCGATCATTCATCGATAAATCAATGGGTTACAGATTGGATTGTCGATGGCTGTAACACCGCCGGGGCTGGAAATGTGTCTCCTGCCAGCGACAACTTCCGGCCAAATGGCTAAGTGATTGATTGGACTCGCCAATTGGTGTCGCCATTTGGCGACGCGCAATCCGGATCCCCACCCATTTTCGCCTAGGGAGAAATCTCATCCTTGAAGTGGGCGGCCTCGATGCCATGGCGCTGGAGCAACCGGTAGAACTCGGTGCGGTTGCGCTGGGCGATGCGCGCGGCCTGCGCGGCATTGCCCTTGGTGAGTTTCAGGAGCTTTGTGAGGTAATCATGTTCGAAACGGCGCCGCGCCTCCTCGAAAGATTCGATGACCGGGCGGTCGCGCTGCATGGCACGCTCGATGATCTTGGTCGACACGATTTCGCCGCCGCTCAGCGCCACGGCCTGCTCGATCGTGTTGGACAACTGGCGGATGTTGCCGGGCCACGGATGCGCCAACAGCATGTCCATCGCGTCGGGCGACAGCGCATTGACCTCCTTGCCGTAACGCTCCGAGAGCTTCCTGGTGAAGTGCGCGACCAGCAGGGGGATGTCCTCGCGGCGCTCGCGCAGCGCCGGCAGGGCCAGCGTGACGACATTCAGCCGGTAGTACAGGTCTTCGCGGAAGACGCCTTCGGCGCGCGCCTTTTCCAGATCCCGGTGGCTGGCCGAGATGATGCGCACGTCGATCGGGATGACCTTGGTTGCGCCCAACGGGCGGATCTCGCGGTTCTCCAGCGCGCGCAACAGCTTGACCTGCAGCGCCAGCGGCATGTCGCCGATTTCGTCGAGCAGCATCGTGCCGGTGTCCGCTTCGAGGAACAGGCCTTTCTGGTCCGAAGTGGCGCCGGTGAACGCACCCTTGCGGTGGCCGAACAGTTCCGATTCGAGCAATGGCTCCGGGATGGCGCCGCAGTTCAAGCCCACGAACGGCTTGTGGCGGCGTGGACTGGCGCCGTGGATGGCGCGCGCGAGCAGTTCCTTGCCGGTGCCGCTTTCGCCCTGGATCAGGATGCTCGCATCGGTCCGGGCGACGCGCTCCGCGCGCTTCAGCAAGTCCTCCATCTGCGGGCTCTGCGTGATGATCCCGTTGCGCCAGGAGGGGTCCGAGCGGCCCACGGCGCCGCCGTGCAGGGTGAGCGCACGCTCGATCTGGGCCACCAGCTCCGCCGGGTCGTACGGTTTGGTGAGATAGCCGAAGACGCCCTCGCGCGTGGCGGCGACCGCATCCGGAATGTTCCCGTGCGCGGTCAGGATGATCACCGGAAGACCGGTGTGCTTGCGCTCGATTTCGTGGAACAGGTCCAGGCCGCCGAGTCCCTCCATCTTGAGGTCGGTCACCACCAGGTCGGGCCGTTCGGCGGCGATCATCGACAGCGCCTGCTCCGCGCTGGTTGCGGTGTGCACGCGATGCCCGGCCGACTTCAGGCGCATCGCCAGCAGCTTGAGGATGTCCGCGTCGTCGTCGACGAGGACCAGGGTGCCGGTCAGGGGGGCGGGCGCGCTCATGGTCCGGACTCCGGCGCGCGCGCCGGCGCCTCGGCGTTCGGGAGGATCACTCTGGCGTGCGCGCCGACCGAGGCGAGGAACTGCACCGTGCCGCCGTGCAGATCAACATAGTCGCGCACGATGGCCAGCCCCAGGCCGGTGCCCTTTTCGCCCGATTGCGCCGCGATCTTGCCGCGAAAGAAGGGGTCGAATATCCGGTCGCGGTCTTCATCCGGAATGCCCGGTCCCTGGTCGATCATCTCGATCACTGCGTTGTCCTTGTAGCGTCCGAGCCGGACGATGACTTCCCCCTTGGCGGGCGAGTACTTGATGGC
>CAZTYC010000105.1:0-2593 GCA_964617435.1 uncultured Burkholderiales bacterium | reverse complement strand
GACCCCTCGGTCAGCGCGGTCAAGGGTGTCTTGAGCTCGTGCGAGACATGCTGGAAGAAGCGCGTTTTCTGGTCCTCGAGCACGATCAGTCGCTGGCGCAACCAATCCAGTTGTTCGCCCAGCCGCTCGATGTCGCGCGGGCCCGCCACCCGGATGCGCTGCGCAAGCTTGCCCTCGCCCAGGCGGTGGATGACGGCGTCGAGGTCTCGGATCGGCCGAGCGAGCAGGTAGGTGAACCCGGCAATCGTCAGCAGCGCCGCAGGCACCATCGCCAACAGTTGCCAGAACACCTGCTTTCTCGATCGGGTCGCGGATTCCTTCAGCGCATCGGTCTCGGCATCGATCGCCTGGCGCGTGAGGGCGCCGAGCGATTCGGTCATGCGCGTGAGACTGGCCAGGTCGCGCTCGATGAGCCGGATCGCCTCCGCGGTGGCGTTGCGCGCCGTCAGCGTGACGGCCAGCGCGTCATCGAGCTGCACGATGTCCTCGAGCGTCTGGTGCGCCTCCACGCTCTTGTTGTTGCCGGAGAATGCGGCAAGGGTCCGGCGGAAGCGATCGTGGGTCTGCGCCCAGGAGTCCATGAGGTTGCGGTCGCCGGTGGCGGCATAGAAGCGCGCGGCGCGCTCCATGGCATTGGCGTCGGTGGCCAGTTGCTGGGCCTCGCGCGAGGCGGTGGCCGCGTTCACCACGGCGATGCGGCTCTGCTCGGCCAAGCGCTCGATGGCGATGGCGTTGGAAATCAAGCCGGCGATCAGCGGCAGCGCCACGATGAAAAAGCCGACCAGCAGCAGACCGAGGAAGGAGCTCGGGTAGCGCAGCCCGTAGCGCCGGTGTGGCGCGGTGTCTGCTGCGGGATCGCTGCGGTCCGCCGTCATCGCATGCGCCGGGGGCGAGGAGTGGAATCAGGCGCAATGATAGAATTTTTGCCTGTTCGATTGCATTTTCGGGAGCATCCCATGTCGATGTACGAGTCTGACATCACCAAGTTTGTCCGCGCGCTGATGGAAAACAATCCCGAGCTCAAGGAGTTGCAGCGCAAGAATCGCGCCACGTGGTGGGATCGAAAACTGGATCTGAAAGAGCTCAAGCGCCAGGCCGATTCCGAGGCGCCGAAAGCGCCGTACGCCTACTTTCCCCTGCCCAAGGCGGAGCCGTAACCGCGGCGCATCCGTTTGCGAAACTCCTTGCCCGGAGCGCCTCGCAGGCCATATTTGCCCCAAACGCCGCGCCAATGCTGGTGTTTGGCCCATTTCTCGATTGGGCATACCGGCGCAAGCGTGCGTCCCTGATGCTCGTGGCGCTCCTTGTGCTCCAGGCGCTCATGATGAGAACAACGGAATGGCCCAGTCCAGTCCACCGAAATTGATGGCTGCGGACGCGCGGGCACGCACCTTGGGCTTGGCGCGAAACGCAATCGAGTAGCCGGCCGCGTCCATCATCAGCAAATCGTTTGCACCGTCGCCGATGGCGATCGCTTGATGCGCCGCGAGGCCCAGCGCGGTGCGCGTTTCCACCAGGTGCCGCGCCTTGGCGGGCGCATCGCACAGCGGGCCGATCACCCGTCCCGTGAGCTTGCCGCCGGCGATTTCCAGTTCGTTCGCATACGCATGGTCAATGCCGAGGCGCGCCTTGAGGCGCTCGGTGAAGAAGGTGAAGCCGCCGGACACCAGCAGCAACCGAATGCCATGCAACTTGGCGTACCCGATCAGTTGCGCCGCGCCCGGCGTGAGTTGCAGCCGCCGTGCATAGACTTCGTCCAGTGCGGCTTCATCGATGCCCTCCAGCAGGGCCACGCGCTGTGCCAGGCTTTGCGGCCAGTCGATCTCGCCTTGCATGGCGCGCTCGGTCACGCGTGCAACCTCCGCCTTTCGGCCGACGTGGTCGGCGATTTCGTCGATGCACTCGATGGTGATGAGCGTCGAGTCCATGTCCATGGCCACGAGTCCGATCCCATCCCAGCGCCGATATTCAGGAATGAATGCGAAATCGATGCTCCGCGGTGTGCAATAGTCCGCCAATCCGGCCTGCGCGGCACGATCCGCGCCGGTCAGCCGCCAGGCCGGGTGGGGTGCCGGTATGCGCGCGGCGCCGCGGCCGCGCACCGTCGCGAGCACGGCCTCGACGTCGTTCGTGGTCAGGCTGTGGCCCTGCAACACCAGGTCGAAGCTCATGCCGCAACCCCGGCGCGTTGCGGCATCAGTTCACCCAGCAACTGGCGAATCTCGGCCACGCGATCCTTCAGGTTCGCAGGAGGTTTCTCGATGCGCAACTTGTCCTGCCCCGCCAGCTTGCAGTGCTTGCGCTGCTGCACCAGCTGGATCACGCGCTGCGGCGAGATCGGCGTGGCCGGGCCGAACTGCACCACGATCGCCGCGCTCGACGCGTCGATCTTCACCAGGTCCAGCGGCTTGCCCAACACCCGCAGGCGGTGGCAGTCGATCAGGGTTTGCGCCGGCGCCGGCAGCAACCCGAAACGGTCGATCAGCTCCTCCTGCAGCGCGCCGAGCGCCTCCTCGGTCTCGCAATTGGCGAGGCGCTTGTAGAGTACCAGGCGCTCGTGGACATCGCCGCAAAAGGTTTCCGGCAACAAGGC
>CAZTYC010000104.1:0-8967 GCA_964617435.1 uncultured Burkholderiales bacterium | reverse complement strand
CCAAGGCCCAGCGCAAGCTGTTCTTCAACCTGCGCAGCATGCGCCCCAACTTCGGCACCCTGTCGCCGTCCGAGGTGCGCGAGGTCGCGCGTCAGTTGAACGTGAAGGAGACCGATGTCACCGAGATGGAAAAGCGCCTGACCGGCCAGGAAATCTCGCTGGAACCGACCGGTGATGACGACGACTCGTCCTCTTACGCGCCGATCGCGTATTTGCAGGATGGCTCGCTCGATCCCGCCGAGGCCTTGGCCGTCGCGCAAAAGGAATCCGCCGCGACTGCCGGCCTGGCCGCCGCGCTGCAGGGGCTGGATGCCCGCAGCCGGCGCATCATCGAGGCGCGCTGGCTCTCCGAAGGCAACGAAAAGACCCTGCACGAACTGGCCGATGAATTCGGCGTGTCTGCCGAACGCATCCGCCAGATCGAAGCCAAGGCCATGCAAAGCATGAAGGGCGCGCTGAAGGGATATGCCGAGGCGCGTTGAGGCGGGCCAGATCGCGTGAAGTTGCGTTGAGCCTCCGATTGCGGCGTGGACCGGCTGGCACGGCGAGCCGGCCCCCCGCCGCATCCTGCACATTGGCGACTCGCAGTACACTAGCCGCCAAATCCCGACTGCCATGACACCCCAACCCGCCCCGTTGTTTCGCAGCGACGATCCCGCCGATGACGGCGCCGACCTCGTGTCCGAGCGCATCCGTTCGCGCCTGGTGCAGGCAAACCAGCGCTTCCATGCCAACGACAACATCGCCGACTACCTGCGCGAGGGTGAGCTCGACGAATTGCAGCGCGAGGTCGAAGGCCGGGTCAAGGACCTGCTGGCCTCGCTGGTGATCGACACAGTCGGTGACCACAACACCCAGGAGACGGCGCGTCGCGTTGCCAAGATGTTCGTCACCGAGGTGTTCAAGGGCCGTTACCTGCCGATCCCGCCGCTCACCGAGTTTCCCAATGTGGAGAAACTCAACGAGCTGCTGATCGTCGGGCCGATCACGGTGCGCAGCGCCTGCTCGCACCACCTGTGCCCGATCATCGGCAAGGTGTGGATCGGCATCATGCCCAACGAGCATTCCAACCTCATCGGCCTGTCGAAGTATTCACGGATCTGCGACTGGGTCATGAGCCGCCCGCAAATCCAGGAAGAGGCGGCCGTGCAGTTGGCCAACGTCATCGAGCAAAAGGTGAAGCCCGACGGCATCGCCATCGTCATCGAGGCCGACCACTTCTGCATGCATTGGCGCGGCGTCAAGGACGCGGATTCACGCATGACCAACAGCGTGATGCGCGGCTCGTTCCTCAAGGATCCGAACCTGCGGCGGGAGTTCCTGTCGCTGCTAAACCGGAAGCACAGCCCCTAGCATCGGGCCGCCGGGTCGTCCCGACTCTGCCGGTGGCGTGCGCTAGTTGGCCGCCGCGATCACCTGCATCTCCACCTTGTACCCCGGATTGGCCAGCTTGGCCTCGACGGTGGCGCGCGGCGGCGTGTGGCCCTGCGGCACCCACGCATCCCACACGGCATTCATGGCGGGAAACTCCGCCATGGTCGCGATGTAGATGGTGGTGGACAGGATGCGCGTCTTGTCGGTGCCGGCTTCCGCGAGCAGTTTGTCGATGGCGGCGAGGACCTGCTGCGTCTGCCCGGTGATGTCCGCGGAAATGTCATCGGCAACCTGACCCGCGAGGTACACGGTGCCGTTGTGGATCGCCATTTCAGAAAGCCGTTTGCCGATGTGGAAGCGTTGGATGGTCATGGTCATTTGCCTTTGATGAGGAGTTGGATGTCGGCGGTGAGTTGGTCCACGTCCATGCCGTAGGCCACGATCAGGCGCAGGCGACCCTGCGAATCGAAGACCAGCGAATTGGCGGAATGGTTGATGGTGTAGGTCTCCGGCGTCTGCCCTTCCTGGAGCTGCGCGATGATCTTGAAGTCGCGCGTGACCTTTGCCGTGGCCTCACGGTCGCCGCGCAGCGCGATGAAGGACGGGTGGAATGAGGTCACATAGGGGGCGAGAACCGCCTGCGTGTCGCGCGCCGGATCGACGGTCACGAACAACACCTGGAATTTCTCCGCGTCCGGCCCCAGCTTGGCCATGACCTTCTTCAAGTCCGACAGCGTGGTCGGGCAGACATCCGGGCACTGGGCGAACCCAAAGAACATCAGCACCGTCTTGCCGCGGAAGTCGGCCATGCTGCGGGCCTTGCCGGTATGGTCGGTCAGGCGAAAATCGTTGCCATACCCCTGGATGCCGGTCACGTCCACCGAGTGGAACGACGCCGGCTGTTCGCATGCCGCCAGCGCGAGCAAGGCCAGAACGCCTGCGATGAAGGCCCGCATCATCGCAACACCCACGGGGCATAGTGGTCCATCAGCAGGGCGGCAAACAGCAGCGACAGGTAAAGAATCGAATAGTTGAAGGTGCGTCTGGCGAGCGCGTCGCTGTAGTGCCGGTACAACCGCACCGCAAACATGATGAAGAGCGCGTTGAGCACCAGCGACGCCGCAAGATAGATCCAACCGCTCATGCCGATGGCCACCGGCAACAATGTGCAGGCCAGCAGGATGAGGGTGTAGAGCAACACATGCAATTGCGTGAACGCGGCGCCGTGCGTGACCGGCAGCATCGGGACGCCGGCCGCCGCATACTCCTTGCGGCGGTACAGCGCCAACGCCCAGAAGTGCGGTGGCGTCCAGGCAAAGATGATCAGGAACAGGAGCATGGCCTCGGGCGTCACCGCATCGGTGACCGCCGCCCAGCCCAGGACCGGTGGCATGGCCCCTGAGGCACCGCCAATGACGATGTTCTGCGGCGTGGCGGGCTTGAGGATCAGCGTGTAGATGACCGCATAGCCCACGAACGTTGCGAGGGTTAGCCACATCGTCAGCACGTTGACCTGCCGGTACAGCACGAACAACCCAGCCCCGCCGACCAGGCCTGCAAGGAGCAGGACCTGCGGGGTCGTGATCTCGCCGGTGGCGGTGGCCCGGGCGCGTGTGCGCGCCATTCGCCGGTCGATCTCGTTTTCCACCAGGCAATTGATCGCCGCGGCCGCACCGGCGACCAGGGCGATGCCCAGCGTGGACCACAGCATCAGGGCCGCGTCCCACGGCACGCCCACGGGATAGGCCAGCATCATGCCGATGATGGCCGTGAACACGATCAGCGAGTTCACGCGCGGCTTGGTCAGTTCCAGGAACTGGAGCAGGTGGCTGCGCGGCGCAGCGGCGGAAGCAATCGGCGACATGGTCAAGGCATCCCCTTGGCCAACCTCAGGTTGACCACCAGCACCGCCGAAAACAGCAGTGCCGCCACGCCATTGTGCATCACCGCGATGGCCAGCGGCAGGTTCCACGCCACGTTCAGAACACCGAGCGTGACCTGCAACGCGAGCAGGGCGAGCACGGCGTGCGCGATCGGTCGGCCGGATTCGATCCGCCGAAGCCGCCAGGCAAACAGTCCCACAATCAGCATGGTGAATACGGCGCCGACCCGATGCGTCCAGTGGATCGCGCGCAGCGCGTCCTGCGTGAGCAATTCTCCGTCCGGTCCCACACCGAGCGGGCGGATGATGTGGAAGGCGTTCGCGAAATCCATCGGCGGCATCCATGCGCCACCGCAGGTGGGCAGGTCCGCGCAAGCGAGCGCGGCGTAGTTGGTGCTGACCCATCCTCCCAACATGACTTGCCCGAAGACTGTTGCCAGCGCCGCAAGGGCCAGCACGCGAAGTGCGCCTCCTGCCCTGAGGGGCGCGGCCCAGCCGCCCGCATCCGGTTGCCGCTGCCAGAGCCACGCCAACATCGCCAGGATGAGGACCCCGCCCAGCAGATGCGAGGTGACGATGGCCGGCTTGAGCAGCAGGGTGACCGTCCAAGCGCCCAGCGCCGCCTGGAACACCACCGAGGCGACCAGCACGACCGGCAGGACCACACCTTGTCTCCAGTGACGGCGGTTGCGAAATGCGGCAAGGGCGATCGCCGCGATCAGCGCGCCGACGATCATCGCAAGGTAGCGATGCACCATCTCCTTCCAGGCCTTGGCGAGCGTGACCGGGCCGCCCGGGCGTGCGGCTTCCGCGTTGCGGATGTCCTCGACGGAGTGGGCCGGTGTCAGGTTGCCGTAGCAGCCGGGCCAATCGGGACAGCCGAGGCCGGCATCCGAGAGGCGCACGAACGCGCCGAGCACGACCAATACAAAGGTCAGCGCCGCGGTCGCACGGACCAGTTTGGAAAACCGCTTCTGCTCCAGTCCCACCCACCAGAATGCGCCGCAGATCACCGCCAAGGTGATCAGGCCGATGATGCCGCGCTCGATGCCGCTCATTCCCATGCGCGCCCCTAGCCGATCTGCGAGGCTTTGAGGACCTGCTTGAGATCCTTCGCCAGGCTCTTGATGTCCGGATTGGCGCCGTAATAGATGAAGGCGTTGCCGAGCGGGTCCACGCCATACACGCGTTCGTCCCGCGCCCCGGCGCCGACCGGCAGCATGCCATTCCATGCGCTGTGGCGGGCGTCGATCCAGACGGTGCCGGCAAATGCCTGCATGATTTCTGCGTCCGGTGCCACGCCATCCTCGGACAGCACGACGCGCACCACCCGGTCCTGTTCACGCCCCAGGATCAGGCGCGCCTGTTTCATGGCCAGCAGGCGTTGCCGGCAGGCTTCGCGGCAGGCGCCGCTCACACGCGTCACCAGTAGCCATTTGCCGCGGATGGCGTCAGCTGCCGCGCCGCCGCCGGCATCAAGGCGCAAAAGACTCTCCTGCGGCAAGGCCACCACCGGCGCAATCAGCGTGCCGTAGTTGTTCGACTTGGCCGGCGGGAAAAAATAGAAGACCACGAACGACGCCAGCGTCGGGACGATGAACAGGGCGAGCAGCGCCGCGAGCTTGGCTTTCGGGCTCATGAGCGGGGCCCGCCGGTGGAGGGCGCATCGACGCGCTTGAAGTTCATCAGGACCCACAGCGTGAGCACGGTCGCGCACAGCGAGTACCAGGTCCACATGTATTCGGTGTGCTTGTCCGCGCCCGCATCGGGAAGCACGGGCGTGGGGGCGATCCCGGCGGGGGGCGTGTCCTCGACCAGCACGAAGGGCAGCACGTCGAGCCCGGTCGCGGCGCGGTACCGCTCAATCGTCAGGTTCTGCCAGACGTTGCCCTGTGCCGGCGTGGCCGTCCACTCGATGAAACGGCCGCCGGGCACCTCCAGCACACCTGCGATGCGCGACGCCGCCTGCGCCGGGGCGATGGCGGGCGCCCTGGGATACGCGGCATCACGCGGAACCCAGCCGCGCTGCACCAGCACGATCCCGCCTTGGTCCAGCATGAATGGCGCGAGCAGGTGAAACCCGGCGCGCCCTTCATGCACCCGATTGTCGACAAACACCGGGCCGGCTTCGTGCCAGCGTCCGACCGCCAACGCGCGGCGGAAGCGCAGGTCATCCGTGCGGCGGGTGGCATCGAGCATCACCGTGCGTTCGCGGGAGCGGGATTCAAACTCGGCCTGCAACCCGCGCTTGAATTCGGCACGGCCCATCTGCCAGGTGCCGAGATAGCCCGTCGCGGCGACCGCGATCAGCGCGGCGAGCGTCGGAATCCAGCGGGGGCGAAAGCGGTACGCGTGGGTGAACATGGAGAGAGTGGATCGCGGCACCGGCGCCGGCCCGCCAAATCTCGCGTAGCATCGCGGGACCGATCCGTTGAGACCTTGCATCATGAAAATCTTGATTGTGGTGTTGCTGCTGCTGGTGGTTGCGAGCCTGTTTTCCGGGCTTTATTTCATGTACCGCGACAAGAGCGGCGGGAAGCGCACCGTCAACGCGCTGACCCTGCGCATCGCGCTTTCCGTGCTGACCTTCCTGATCATCATGGCGGGATTCTTCTTTGGCTGGTTTCCAGGAAAGTAGTTCTGGATTCCCGGCGCAAACCGGTAAAACTCCTTATCCGGTGCGCCGTTCAGGGCATTTTTGCTCCAAACACCGCGTCAGTCCTTGAGTTTGGCTTTCCAGGCGGTGCCAAACAAAAGGCCGCACCGGAGTGCGGCCTTCCCCCGGCAGGCAGTCCCGGCTAGACCAGCACGTACACGAAGATGAACAGGCCGAGCCAGACCACGTCCACGAAGTGCCAATACCACGCGACGGCTTCGAACCCGAAGTGGTGATCGGGCTTGAAATGGCCCTTGATGCAGCGGAACAGGATCACCGTCAGCATGATCGCGCCGAGCGTCACATGAAAGCCGTGGAAGCCGGTCAACATGAAGAAGGTGGAGCCGAACACGCCTGAGGTGAGCTTCAGGTTCAGGTCGCTGTAGGCGTGCGCGTATTCGTACATCTGCAGGGCCAGGAAGACCACCCCCAGCACCACCGTGAGGAACAGGAACAGGATCAGGCGGCTGCGGTTGTTGGCGATCAGCGCATGGTGGGCGATGGTCACGGTCACGCCCGAGGCCAGCAGCAGCATGGTGTTGATCGCCGGAATGCCCCAGGCGCTCATGGTCTGGAACGCATAGTCGGCGTTCTGGGCGAGATACGGACCGGCGGTCGGCCATTTGGCGTCATAGCCCTGCCAGATCATGGCGTTGTCCAGGTCGCCCAGCCAGGGCACCGAAAACACGCGGGCGTAGAACAACGCACCGAAGAACGCGGCGAAGAACATGACCTCGGAGAAGATGAACCAGCTCATGCTCCAGCGGTAGGACACATCGAGCTGCTTGTTGTACAGGCCCGACTCGGATTCGTGAATCACGACGCCGAACCAGCCGAACAACATGTAGATGAGGATGCCGAAGCCCAGCGCCAGGGACAGGAACCCGCCCGGCTGGATGTCGTTCATCCACATCACCATGCCGGAGGCGAAGAAGAACAAGGCTGTGGACCCGACGACCGGCCACTTGGACGGCGGGGCAAAGTAATAACCACCCGATGCTGTACTCACGATTCGCTCCCTCGACTGAATCCTATTTGGCGGTGAGAAGTCTCACCAACAACAACAAGCCGCCCACAAAGATCGCAGCCAGAACCAAGCCCGCCGCGATGATCTGCTTCGGGGTCAGGCGGGCACGATCCTTGTCGTATCCCTCCTGGCTGCGGATGCCCAGGAACGCCCAGAGCACCGCCTTGATGGCTGCAAACACGGTGACGCCCTACGAACGGTTCTTCTCGTTCGTCACATCGAAAAACGTGTACGACAACGCGATGGACTCGATATCCTTCGGCAACTTGTTGTCGACAAAAAACGTGACGGGCATGTCGCGCGTTTCGCCCGCCTGCAGGGTCTGGTTGCTGAAACAGAAGCACGAGACCTTCTGGAAATACTGCCCCGCCTCGATCGGCCCGAAGCTCGGCACGGCACGGCCGGTGGTGGCGTGCGGCGCCATGTTGGTGACCCGGTAATTGACCGTGACCAGGGCGCCGGGATGCACGCTGACGGATTTCTCCACCGGCTCGAATCGCCAGGAGAAGCCGCGGTTCAGGTTGGCATCGAAGTCGACGCGCACATTGCGCGTGGCATCCACCTGCGAGTTGGCCGACACCGCCTGCGATGCGGAAATGCCGAGCACCTGGCAGATCTGCTTGTAAAGCGGGACGAGCCCCGCACAAAACACCAGCATGACGGGAACGATGAGCCAGAGCTTCACCAGCGTGATGCGCGCCTCGCGGCCCTGTTCGCGCCGCAAGTCCAGCTGCTCCGCCACGTTCATCGAACCACCCCGGAAAACTTCCATAAGGTGAACGCGAACACGGCGGCGACCCAGGCCAGCAGGATGGCCAGGGTCACGTACTTGGCCCTGGCCGGCGCGGGTTCGCGTGGTGTCGTGTGGCGATCCATGGCGTCAGTGCGCGGGCGCAGTCGCCTTGAGGTTTGGCACCGACTCAAACGTGTGGTACGGCACCGGGCTGGGCAAGTGCGTCCACTCGACCGAATCCGCGCCTTCCCACTGCTTGTCCTTGGCCTTTTCGCCCGAACGGATCGTGGTCACCACGTTGTACAGGAAGATCAGCTGGCTCAGGCCCAGCGCAAACGCGCCGATGGTCGAGATGGCGTTCCACTCCGCAAACTGCAGGGCGTAGTCCGGGATGCGGCGCGGCATGCCTGCCAGGCCGAGGAAGTGCTGCGGAAAGAACGTGACGTTGAACGCGATGGCGGAAATCCAGAAATGCCATTTCCCCAACGTTTCGTTGTACATCTTGCCGGTGAACTTGGGCAGCCAGAAATACACCGCGGCGGTCAGGCCCCAGATCGCGCCGGGGAACAGCACGTAGTGGAAGTGCGCCACCACGTAGTAGGTGTTGTGCAGCGTGATGTCCACCGCGGCGATCGACAGCACCAGGCCGGAGAAGCCGCCCAGCGTGAACATGCACAGGAAGCCGATGCAGAACAGCATCGGCGTCTCGAACGTGAGTGAACCGCGCCACATGGTCGCAATCCAGTTGAAGATCTTCACACCGGTCGGCACCGCGATCAGCATGGTGGCGAACATGAAGAACAGGTTGCCCGCCGCCGGCATGCCGACGGTGAACATGTGGTGTCCCCAGACGATGAACGACAGGATGGCGATCGAGGCCGTCGCGTACACCATCGAGGCATAGCCGAACAAGGGCTTGCGCGCGAAAGCCGGGATGATCTGGGAGACGATGCCGAACGCCGGCAGGATCAGGATGTACACCTCGGGGTGGCCGAAGAACCAGAAGATGTGCATGAACATCGTCGGGTCGCCGCCGCCGGCCGCGTTGAAGAAACTGGTGCCGAAATGGCGGTCGGTCAGCAACATCGTGACCGCGCCGGCAAGCACCGGCATGGTGGCGATCAGCAGGTAGGCGGTGATCAGCCACGTCCAGCAGAACAGCGGCATGCGCATCAGGGTCATGCCCGGCGCGCGCAGGTTGAGGATCGTGGTGATGATGTTGATCGAGCCCATGATGGACGACGCGCCCAGCAGGTGGATCGCGAAGATCGTCATGTCGGTGCCGATGCCGCCCT
>CAZTYC010000103.1:0-8992 GCA_964617435.1 uncultured Burkholderiales bacterium | reverse complement strand
CGAGCGACATGGCGCCGGTGGCGAAGCGCTTGACGATCTCCCGGGCCGGCTCGACGTCTTCGATCGGCACCGGCGCACCCGCCGGCTTGAAGTCGAACAAACCGCGGAAGGTCAGATGGCGTCGCGTCTGGTCGTTGATGATGCGCGCGTATTCCTTGTAGGTGCCGTACTGGTTGGCGCGCGTGGCGTGCTGGAGCTTGGCGATCGCGTCCGGCGTCCACATGTGGTCCTCGCCGCGGATGCGGTACTGGTATTCGCCGCCCGCATCGAGCTGTGTGCGCAGCACGGGATCGTCGCTGAACGCCGCGCGATGCATGCGCATGGCCTCTTCGGCGATCTCGAAGATGCCCACGCCCTCGACCTTGCTTGCCGTCCCGCCGAAGTATTTGGCGACAAAATCGCTGGACAAGCCCACCGCCTCGAAGATCTGCGCGCCGCAGTAGCTTTGGTACGTGGAGATCCCCATCTTGGAGATGACTTTCAGCAGTCCCTTCGAGATGGCCTTGATGTACTTTTTCTCGGCCTCGTCGGGCGTCACCTCGGGCGCGTAGGCCTGCAGGTTGCGAACCGTTTCGAGCGCAAGGTACGGATGCACCGCCGCCGCGCCGTAACCGCCCAGCAGGGCGAAGTGATGCACTTCGCGCGCGCTGCCGGTTTCCACCACCAGGCCGGTCGAGGTGCGCAGCCCCTTCTTCACCAAGTGCTGGTGGATGGCGCCGACCGCGAGCAGCGCGGGAATGGCGACGCGATCCTTGCACACGTGCCGGTCGGTGACGATGAGCAGGTTGTATTCCAGCCGCAACGCGTCCTCGGCGTGCGCGCACAGCGACGCGACCGCCGCCTCGATGCCCTCGGTGCCCCACGCTGCCGGATAAGTGATGTCGAGCTCATGCGCGCGCAGCTTGTTGCCGGTGAACATGTCGATGTGCCTGAGCTTCTCCATGTCTTCCGAGGTCAGCACCGGCTGCGGCACCTCGAGCCACATGCCGGGGTCGGTGTGGTGGATGTCGAGCAGGTTGGGCCGAGGCCCGATGGTGATCGCGGTGGACATCACCAGTTCCTCGCGGATCGGGTCGATCGGCGGGTTGGTCACCTGGGCGAACAGCTGCTTGAAATAGTGGTAGAGGTTGCGCGGCTTGTCCGACAGCACCGCGAGCGGCGAATCATTGCCCATCGATCCGGTGGCTTCCTGGCCGTTCTTCGCCATGGCGGACAGGATGATCTTCAGATCTTCCTGGGTGTAGCCGAACGCCTGCTGCAGATCGAGCAGCGGCACCTCGCTCTTTTCCGCAGGGGCGGGCTCGGGCAGGTCGTCCAAACGCAGGCGCGCGGTTTCCACCCATTCGCGATAGGGCTTCGCGATGGAGAGTTCGCGCTTCAATTCTTCATCGTCGATGATGCGGCCCTTTTCGATGTCCACCAGGAACATCTTGCCCGGCTGCAGCCGCCATTTCTTGACGATCTTCGATTCGGGAATGTCGAGCACGCCCGCTTCGGAGGCCAGCACCACGAGGTCGTCGTCGGTCTGCAGGTAGCGCGCGGGCCGCAGGCCGTTGCGGTCGAGCGTGGCGCCGATCTGGCGGCCGTCGGTGAACGCCATCGCGGCCGGGCCGTCCCAGGCTTCCATCAGCGTGGCGTGGTATTCGTAAAACGCGCGGCGGTCTTCATCCATGAGTTGATGCCCGCTCCACGCCTCCGGGATCATCATCATCATGGCGTGCGCCAGCGGGTATCCCCCCATGACGAGCATTTCAAGGCAGTTGTCAAAGCTGGCGGAATCGGATTGGCCGTCGTAGATCAACGGCCAGATCTTGTTGAGGTCGTCCTTGAGAATCGGCGAGGCGATCGCCTGCTGGCGCGCGCGGATCCAGTTGACGTTGCCGCGCAGGGTGTTGATCTCGCCGTTGTGCGCAATCATGCGGAACGGGTGCGACAAATCCCAGGTCGGGAACGTGTTGGTGGAAAAGCGCTGGTGCACGAGCGCCAGCGCCGTGACCATCGCCGGGTCGGACAAATCGGTGTAGTACTTTCCGACCTGGTCCGCGAGCAGCATGCCCTTGTAGACGAGGGTGCGCGTCGAGAACGACGGCACGTAGAACTCCTTGCCGTGGCGCAACTTCAGCGCCTGGATCGCATGGCCGGAGCGCTTGCGGACGATGTAGAGCTTGCGCTCGAGGTCATCCTGCGTCATCGCGGGGGAGCCGCGCGCGACGAACACCTGGCGGATCAGCGGCTCGACGGCGATCGTTGCGGGAGACAATCCCTGATTATTGGTGGGGACGTCGCGCCAGCCGAGCAGCACCTGGCCCTCGGCATCGATGGCGCGCTCGATTTCCTGCTCGCACGCCATGCGCGAGGCGGGCTCGCGCGGCAGGAACACCATGCCCACGCCGTAGTGACCCACGGCCGGCAGCGTGATGCCCTGCTTTCCGCACACGCGGCGCAAATGCTGGTCCGGCAACTGGATCAGGATACCCGCGCCATCGCCGAGCAGCGGGTCGTAGCCCGTGGCGCCGCGATGGCTGAGGTTCTCGAGGATCTTCAGGCCCTGGTCGATCAGCGCATGCGATTTCTTCCCTTTGACATGCGCGACAAACCCCACGCCGCAGGCGTCGTGTTCGTTGGACGGGTCATAAAGGCCTTGGGCACCCGGTACACGCAAGGATTCAGGGGCGTTCGATCCGCCCGGAATTGCTGGGGACATTCCGATACTCCACGGTAACAGGGAATTCACGCATAGGATGCGCTGCCTTGGTGGCAACGGCAATCCTGAATTTCACTGGAACCAGGGAGTGGGCTTGTGACCGCACACGCAGGTTTTTTGACCACGAACCGCTGGGTAAAGCGTATTCTTGGCTTGCGGCGGAAAATGCTCCGCCAGCCCTGCATCATAGCGGCGGGTTTTGCGCGGTGCAACAATATTGGCGGGAACACCCGCCATCGAAGGCGTCTTGTAATAAAAAAGGTGAACAAACTGTCCGAAACCTTTGTTACACTTGAGGAAATTGCCCAAGTGATTGGCGCATTCGTTTGGCACAATCGGGTGTTCGACATGGAATGGCGCAGATGAAGATTGGCAGCACCTCAATCGCGCAGTTGCACTATGACAAGCGGCTGCATGCGCGCGCCGCGTTTTTGTTCCTCATGGCGGCTTTTCTCCATGGCTGCGGCAGCGGCGGCGTGTCCTCCGATTCGGCACCCGGTGTTCCGCTGACACTTTCGCCTGGCACGGCCACCGCGTACTCCGGTGTGCCCACCACCCTGGTGGCTGCGGGCGGCGGCGCGCGTGCGCCTTACACGTTCAGTTCCTCCAACAGCCAGATCGTCCCGGTGCCCCTTGCGGCGCAACAGTCGACCAGCCTGACGGTCACGCCGGCGGCGGTCACTGCGTCGCAGAACGTCACCGTGACGGTCCGCGACCAGGCCGGCCAAACCGCGACGACCAACCTCACGGTTCAGCCCAATTTCGTCACCGGCGACATCACCGTGACCGGCACCGCTGCGATTGCGACCGGCATCGCCAACTGCTCGCTGACCGGCGCGGTGTGCGCCGGCCAGACCGGCATCGTCACCGTGACCATTTCCCAATTCGGCGCCCCCGCGGGCGGCCGCTCCGTACGCTTCGAGGCCGTGCAGGGAAACTATCGCTTCGCCACGGACCAGGCACAGACGCAATTCGCCAGCTCGGTCACTGTCACGTCCGACGCTCAGGGCATGGCAATGGCCGTCTTGCGCGCCGATCCGGGGACGTTTCAGACCGCGATCATCCGAGTGACGGATGTTGCGTCCGGCGCCTTCCGCAGCGCGAGTTTCTTCATCCGCCAAGCCACCGTGGCCGGCGCCGAATACACCACCGTGCCGGAAACCTGGACCATCAACAGCCCGTACAAGTCCAAGTGTTCCGGCGGCAGCGTCGACTTCCTGATTTACGGCGGCGTGCCTCCGTACCGCATCCTTGCCGCGATGCAATCGGTGCTGGTCAACCCGGGCCAGACGCCGAACGAGAACCCCAGCCGCTTCACGGTGATCTTTCCGGCCACCGGTTGCGGTGACGGCGGTTACGACATCCCGCTGACTGTGACGGATGCGCGGAACCTGACCTTGAACCCGAAGATTGCGGTTCGGCCGGGGACTGAGGACGAGCCGGTCCCGACGCCGTCGCCTTCATTGATCGTTTCTCCCAGCAATGTCTTCCTGCCGTGTACTCCCGGCGCTCCACCCAGAGGTTCCTCTGTTCAGGTACTCACAACGATCGCGAATCCCGGCAGCACCGCGCCGACTGTTGTTGCCGCGCTGACCACGCCCGTTTCGCCAAGTGGTGCCATGGATGTCCAAGTGCTTCCCGGCGGTATCGTGCAAATCACGCGTGCCAACGTACCCATTACCTCCCCTGCGCCAGTGGGCGGAAATGTTCCGTTGACCGTGACCGTTGGCGCTGGCTCGGCAGGCACCCAAACCGTATCAATTTCCACGCCGGCAGGCTGCTGAGATTGCACTTGCACCAAACTGAAAGTTGCGCTTTAATAAAGTCGGGTAAAGTATTCATTTATAAGCAATCTGCCGTTTTTCCAGAATAATTCGGCCGGTTCTGGCAGGATCGAGCGAAGAGGACACCACCGTGACGATCAAACACACATCCCCCAGCATGGCAAATTGGTTGAAGCGCGGCATGGCCCTTGTCGCATTGGGTTCGACAGCCCTTGTGCTGAGTTCCTGCGGCGGCGGTGGCACCCAGGGCGGGGATCCCTTGAAGACCGGAACGCTCGCGTTGCAACCGTCGGCGGGGAATTTCTATGCGCTCAATCCGGTGACGCTGCAGGTTGCCGGCGGCCGCGCGCCCTACAACATTTCCGCGACTGAACCCACCGTGTTCCCGTCGAATTTCCAGACGAGCGCGAACACCTGGTCCTTCACGCCGAACCAGCCGGGCGTGTTCGATCCGTCCACCGATCCGAATGAAGTGCCCTCCCGCAGCGTGACCGTGACGGTGCGCGACGCCAATGGCGACCAGACGACAGGCACTTACAAGGTCTTGCAAAACTTCATGGTCGGGTACGGCCTCAGCATTTCCGCGTTGACCACCTGCGGCGCCACTACCGCGGTGGAGGCCTGCTCGGGTTCCGATTCGCTGGTCGCGCTGATTCCCGTGACCAACGGTTTGCGCCTGGCCGGCAAGCAGATGCGCATGCAGGTCAATTACGGACCGTTCGCGTTCATCCAGGACGGCCCGCCGGACGGCATCACCGGTCCGTCGTACACCCGCGCCACGGACGGCACCGGATTTGTTTCGGCACGCATCCGCGTGCTGCCCAACGTCGTCACCCAGTACGCGCAGTTCAGGCTGACCGATGTGGCGACCGGCGTCTTCCGCGACGTGACGTTTACCATCCGGAACGCGGCGCCCGAAGCGTTGTCGGTCATTCCGGCTGACCTGACCTTTACCGGAGCCACCACTGCACAGTGCGGCTTCGGCGGCGCCAGCCTGTATCCGCTGGGCGGCAAATCACCGTACAGCGCGACGGCGACCAACACCAACATCCAGCTGTCGCCCTCGCAGGTTTCCACCGGCAGCGCGTTCAACCTGCTTATCGGGCCGTCCACGACGTGTATCACCGCCTCGGTGATCGTCACCGATGCGGAAGGCAAGACTTCCACGGTGAACGTGAAGACCGAGCCGGGCACGGCGGACCCAGTCCTGCCGCTGTCCGCCACGCCGACCACGGTGGCGTGCCTGCCCGATACCACGGGGTCGGCGCAGATCACGATCTCCGGTGGCGCCAACAACAAGGTCGTCGCGGTGTCGAACCCCGGCCTGTTGCTGCCAACGCCGGCCACGGGAACCGGAACGTTCGTCCTGCAATTGGCCTCGCAAGGGGTCGGGGGCGCCACGGTGCAGTCCGTCACCGTGACTGTGTCTGATGGATCGGCAACGCCCGCCACCATCACCGTGGGCCGCAAGACCGTCTGCCCATAGGCCGGTTCTCCGCAACAACCCAAGAGCGGGCACTTCAGGTGCCCGCTTTTTTTTGAGCCGGTTCCCGGCACCGTGTTGTCCATGCCCCGAACTTGCAGCGCGCCGTGACCCTGCCAGAGACGATCCCGCTGTTCTTGACCGCCGCAGGTCTGGCATACCTGCTGATTCGAGTCCTGTTCATGCCCTTGAGCCAGCGTTCGGGGCTGTTGCTCGATGCCCCCAACGACCGCTCCCTGCATCAAGCGCCCGTGGCGCGCGTCGGAGGTGCGGGGTTGCTCGCTGCTGCCGCATGTTCCCTGCTGATCTGGACCCCGTGGATTGGCGCGCAAGACCCGTGGCAAACCTGGCTTGGCGGCGCAGTGGCCGCGTTGTTCCTGCTCTCGCTCGCGGACGACGCTGTTCGATTGCCGAGCCTGGCGCGCCTCGCATGCCACCTCGTGATCGTCTGGGCGTTTGTGTCGGGTACCGGCTGGAACCGGGTGGTGGCGGACATCCACTCCGGCGTGGCGACGGCACTGGTCGTGTTGGGAATCACGTGGTGGACCAACCTCAACAACTTCATGGACGGCGCCGACGGATTGGCGGGGGGCATGGCAGCCATCGGTTTTGCCACACTCGCTTTCGCAGCCGGCATGGACTCCGCCACCGGCGTGCGGATGGCGCAAGGATCAATCGCGTTGGCGGGCGCCGCGACCGGCTTTCTGGTGCTCAATTTCAGCCCCGCCAAAGTGTTCATGGGCGATGCCGGGGCGATTCCGCTGGGCTTCCTGGCGGCGGCGTTCGCATGGATCGGATTCACTGCCGGCCTTTGGCCCTGGTGGTTCGGGCCAATGGTCTTTTCGCCTTTCATTGCCGACGCGACGGTGACGTTGATGCGCCGGATGTTGGCCGGCAAGCCGGTTTGGAAGGCGCACCGCGAACACTTTTACCAACGCTTAATTCTTTCCGGTTGGTCCCACACCAAAACCTGTCTTTTGTATTATTTTTTGATGCTCTGGAGTACGTTTTGTGCGCTTTTGGCGAAAAAATCGCCCCGTCCATGGATGTGGGTCATACCCCTGGTGGTAACATACGCCTCGCTCTTCGCCTTGCTTGAGTGGCGCTTCCGTCAAGAAAAAAAACACGGGAAGAATTCAGGAACCGGATGAAACGATTTGCCTTCAACACCCGTGCCGTCATGGCGTTTGGTCACGATGTCGGCATGGTGGTGGTGTCCTGGACCGTTGCACTGGCCCTGTTCGGCATGTTGCCCGGGGCGTATGCGGAAGGCTGGGAGCGGTTGGCACTCGTGCTCGCATTCGCGATCCCGCTCCAGGCATTCGTAGCCACAATGGCCGGCATGTATCAGGGCCTTTGGCGCTATGCAAGCCTTCCGGATGTTCAGCGCATCGTGGTCAGCGTGGTGCTGGGGACGGCGGCAGTCGCGTCCTTCATGTGGAGCGCCGGCAAGGTGCCGCCTCCCGGATTTGCCGAGTTCTTCGTCCAATCGCTCTTGCTCATCTGCCTGATGTCCGGCAGCCGCATCGGCTATCGCACCTGGCAGGAGCGCAAGCTCTACGGTGAAGCGAGCGACCAGGGTATTCCGGTGTTGGTGCTTGGCGCCGGTGACGCCGCGGTCACGCTGCTCAAGGAGTTGTCGCGCAGCGCCGAATGGCGCGTCATGGGCCTGCTCGATGACGATCCCAACAAGCGCCACCGCCTGTTGCACGGGCGCCGCGTCTTGGGCGCGATCGAGGAGCTTCCGCGCATCGCGCGCACCCTCAAGGTCAAGCACGCCATCATCGCGATGCCCTCCGCCAACTATGCAATCCGCCGCCACATCATCGAGGTGTGCAACCGCGCGCGCGTGGTGGTGTTGACGGTGCCGAAGTTCAACGGCATCTCCATGGCGCGCAACATCCCCGGCAAGGCGGTTCCCCCGAAGATCCGCCGCGTGTCGTTCGAAGACCTCATGAAGCGCGAACCGATCGTGCTTGACGATGCCGGCCTGCACGAGCAGCTGACCGGCAAGGTCATCATGGTGACCGGCGCGGGCGGCTCGATCGGCTCCGAGTTGTGCAGGCAGATCGCCGCCTACCAACCCTCGATGCTCGTGCTGTTCGAGCAAAGCGAGTTCGCGCTGTACAAGATCGAACAGTCGCTGCGTGACGCGTTCGAAAACCTGCCGATCGCCAGCGTGATCGGCGACATCAAGAATGCCAAGCGCGTGGGCCACGTGATGCACCAGTACGCGCCGGCCCTGGTCTTCCATGCCGCGGCGTACAAGCACGTGCCGATGATGGAAGAGCACAACACCTGGGAGGCCGTGCAGAACAACGTGTTCGGCACCTTGGTGGTGGCCAAGGCGGCGATCGAGCACGAGGTCAAGAAGTTCGTGCTGGTCTCGACCGACAAGGCGGTGAACCCCACCAACGTGATGGGCGCCACCAAGCGACTTTCCGAAATGATCTGCCAGGCCCTGCAGCAGTCGTCGTCGACGCGCTTTGAGATCGTGCGCTTCGGCAATGTGCTGGGCAGCGCGGGCAGCGTCATCCCGCGGTTCCAGGAGCAGATCGAGCACGGCGGTCCCGTGACGGTGACGCACCCGGACATGGTGCGCTACTTCATGTCGATCCCCGAAGCGGCGCAGCTGGTCATGCAGGCCGGCGCCATGGGTCTCGGCGGCGAGGTGTTCGTGCTCGACATGGGGGAGCCGGTCAAGATCGTCGACCTGGCCAACGACATGATCCGTCTCGCCGAACCCTCGGAAGAGGAGATCAAGGTCGTGTACACCGGGCTGCGGCCCGGCGAGAAGCTTTTCGAGGAACTGCTCGCGCATGACGAGCAGACGCGTCCCACGCCGCACCCGAAATTGCGGGTCGCCAAGGCGCGCGAAGTCGATGCGGGGTTGCTCGACGGCATCGAACGCTGGGCGGGCGAAGACCGCACGCCGGATGACTCCGATGTGCGTCGCGAACTCAAGCGCTGGGTGCCCGAATATGTGGCACAGGTGCGCCCGCGCCTGAAGGCCATTTCCGG
>CAZTYC010000102.1:0-8995 GCA_964617435.1 uncultured Burkholderiales bacterium | reverse complement strand
GAAGCATCGAATGGCCTTATCCGAAGCGCTTGCCACTCGGCCCCCTGATGAACTTCGGCTACGAAGGGGAAGTGCTCCATCTGGTCAAGATCAACACGCCATCGGGCTGGCCGCTGGGCAAGCGCGCCGAAATGCGCGCGAAGGCTGAGTGGCTGGTTTGCAGTGACGTCTGCATTCCGGAATCCGCGGAGCTGACGCTGGCAATCAATGCTGCGGGGCCTACACCCGCCCCAAGCAAGTTCGAGCGTGCGTTTGCCGCGGCGATGGACGCGCTGCCGGTTCAAGGTCCGCAGGCGACTTTTTCCATGGGGGAGGGAAAACTGCACATTCGGGCCGAGGCGATCCCCGCCGGGTCTTCCGTCAGCTTCTTTCCGTATGTGGAAGGCGTGGTCGCGCCCGCTGCACCGCAATCGGTTGTGCGCGCCGGTGACTCGGTGACATTGACGGCTGCACTGGCGGAACCCAACCTCGCGTCGCCCAAGAAACTTGAAGGCATCCTGGTGGCGGAGGGCGGATGGCCTTCGGCGGCTGGAAGGCACGCCATCGAGATATCGGCCGTTCCAGGCGTCGTCGCGGCCTCCGGCGCCTCCATTCCGGTCGATGCTGCGAATCTGGGCCTGGTCATGGCGCTCGTACTGGGTGCGGCAGGAGGCCTGCTGCTCAATCTGATGCCCTGCGTGTTTCCGGTGCTCGGCATCAAGGTCATGCAATTCGCCGATCACGCCCACGGCGATCGCCGCCAGCTTCGCAACCAGGGCTGGGCCTATGCCTCCGGCGTCGTGGTGTCCTTCTGGGGGCTCTCGCTGGTGCTGCTGGCGCTAAAGGCTGCCGGGCACGCGATCGGCTGGGGATTCCAGTTGCAGTCGCCTGAATTCGTCTTCCTGCTTTGCGCGCTGTTCCTGCTGCTCTCGCTCAATTTGTTGGGGTGCTTCGAGTGGGGATCCCGCCTGCAACAGTTCGCCGGAACGAAAGACACGTCGTCCACAGGCGTTCGCGCCGCTTTCCTGACCGGCGTTCTCGCCACCCTGGTCGCTACGCCCTGTACGGCCCCTTTCATGGGCGCCGCGCTCGGCTACACGCTGTCCCAGCCGGTATTCACGGCCATGATGGTCTTTACGTCCATCGGGATCGGGATGGCGCTGCCGGTCCTGTTGCTCTGCCTGTATCCCCGATTGATTGCGCGCTTGCCGAAGCCCGGCCGGTGGATGGAGGCCTTCAAGCAATTGATGGCGTTCCCCCTGTTGGCGACCATCGTCTGGCTGCTGTGGGTGCTGGGCTCACAGGTGGGCAATGACGGTGTTGCCCGCGCCCTAGCAGGGCTGGTGGTTTTGGCCCTGGCCGCCTGGATTTACGGGCGCTGGCAAGTCACCCACCCCAGGGCATCGATGGTCACGGCCCTCGCCTTGGGGCTGTTGGGCGCATGGACGGCCTGGCCGGCCACATCCGACCCACGCGCGGTCTCTGCCGTCCGGCAGGATGCTCAAGACGACTGGGTGGCGTTTTCGGCCAGCGAGGTGCAACGCCTTCGCGCGGAAGGCACGCCCGTTTTCATCGATTTCACCGCCAGCTGGTGCATCACCTGCCAAGTCAACAAAAGAACAACGCTGCAAGACCGCGAAGTGCAGCAGCGCATGAAAGCATTGGGCGTTCGAATGATGCGGGCGGACTGGTCGCGCCAGGACCCGGACATCACCAAGGCTTTGGCCGAGTTCGGGCGCAATGGCGTACCGCTGTATGTTTACTACCCAAGCCAGGCGGCACCCAAGGTGCTGCCGGAGATCCTGACGCCCGGCGTCTTGCTTGCGGCGCTTTCGGGTCGGTGACGCGAGGCCGTCGATCCGCTGTTAGACTTATCCAATGCGAATTCGTCCAGTGACGTCGACATCGGCCCGCCATTGGCCTGCACTGATGGCGCTTGGCGCTTTGGCCCTGCTCACCTATTGGGCTTCGACCGGCCTGTGGAGCCCGCAAGGGCCGGGTTCCACGGCGCAGCAACACTTGCCGGACGTCAGCATCGACAATTTTTCCGCACGCAAGCTCGACCGCGCGGGAAACGTCCAATACGCAGTCAGCGCCGCCAAACTCGTGCACTATGCGGACAACGGCTCCGCCCTAGCCAGCAATATTCGTTTCGTATCCAACCTTCCCGGAAAGCCGCAGTTGATCGCCCAGGCACCGATCGGGACCCTGCGTACTGGTACCGATGGCGAGGACGAGGTGGAGTTGAGCGGCGGTGTCTCGGCAGATTCCGCGGGGACTGAAAAGTTGCCGGCGACACGCATGCTTGCGCCTGACATGGTGTTGTTTCCGGACAGGATGATTGCGCAAGCCGATCATGGCGTGACCTTGAGCTCCGCGGGCAGCCAGGCGCGGGCGGATCGCATGGTGCTTGACGCCGACGCAGGCAGGATTCGCCTGGTCAATGCCACTGCAACGCTGGAGCGCACCAGGAAATGACATGTTGAGACGTGTCCGCATGTTGCCATGGCTCTGGATTGGCTTGGCTGTCCTTGCCGCGCCGGCTCGGGCCGAGCAGGCTGACCGCAATTTGCCGATCGAGATTCGCGCACTTGATGTCACGATCGACCAGGTCAATCGCACCTATGAGTTGCGCGGAAATGCCACGCTGACGCAAGGCACCATGCGGCTGGTGGCCGAGCGGATGGTGGTGAAGGAAGATGAGCAGGGCAATCGATCGGCGCAACTGTTCGGTTCGACGGCCAAGCCGGTGACCTTTCGCCAAAAGCGGGAAGGCTCCAACGAATACATGGAAGGGTTTGCTGACCGGGCGGAATTTGACGACGCCAGCGATGTGCTCCAGCTGTATTCCAATGCGCGCCTGAAGAATGGTTCCGATGAACTGCGCGGCGACTACATCTACTACAACTCGGCAACCGAGGTGCTCAAGGCGAGCGGACAGGCGCCGGGAACCAAGGCCGCAACAGGGGAAGCCGCGCAGGATGTGTACTTTTCCCTGAAGCCGAGAAGCAGCGACAAGAAGCCGGTGACCGAAAAGCCGCGCCAAGACAAGTGAGCGACGCCAGCACGCGACAAGACCTTGCGGCCGCCGTGGATGCCGAGTCGCCCCCAATCGCGCCTGCGAGTGAACTGGTCGCCACCGGTTTACGCAAGGTCTATGGCCGGCGCGTTGTGGTGAGTGACGTGTCCATGTCACTGCGCAGCGGGGAAGTGGTGGGCTTGCTCGGGCCCAATGGGGCCGGAAAGACCACCTGCTTTTACATGATGGTCGGGCTGGTCCCGGCGGACGGCGGAAGCATCTCGGTGGATGGCAAGGATGTGACGCACATGCCCATCTTCAAGCGCTCACGCCTTGGCATCGCCTATTTGCCTCAAGAGGCGTCGATTTTCCGCAAGCTATCCGTGTCGGAAAACATTGCTGCGGTGCTTGAACTCCAGGGATTGGGCGACGATGAAGTGGAAACGCAGTGCAACGCGCTGATGGACGAGCTGCATATCGGTCACCTCAAGAACGCGCCTTCCATCAGCCTTTCCGGTGGCGAGCGGCGGCGTGTCGAAATCGCGCGCGCACTGGCGGCCAATCCGCGCTTCGTCCTGCTGGACGAGCCATTCGCCGGTGTCGACCCGATCGCGGTGATCGACATTCAAGGAATCATCCGCTTCCTCAAGGACCGCGGCATCGGGGTGCTGATTACCGACCACAATGTGCGCGAGACGCTCGGCATCTGCGACCACGCCTACATCATCAATCAGGGCACGGTCCTCGCGTTCGGTCGTCCGAATGAAATCATCTATAATGAAAGCGTCCGCAAGGTTTACTTGGGAGAAAACTTCCGGCTGTAGCATTCAGACGGCGATGAATCTCCAGAATGAAACAAAGCCTTCAGCTCAAGCTGTCGCAGCACCTCACGCTGACGCCCCAGCTGCAACAGTCGATCAAACTCCTGCAGTTGTCGACCATGGAGCTCCAGCAGGAAATCGAACGATACCTGCTGGAAAACCCGCTGCTTGAACGCACAGATGAGTGGACGCCGGAACAAGGCGCGCCCAAGGACGACGGCTCTCCCGAGCCGCAAGCTTCTGAAAAGGATTCAAGCGACTCGGATGACCAGTCCGCGAACCTGCCCCTGGATGAGCCATGGTCATCCAGTCCGGCTGCCTCACGCGATGACGATGACGAACGGGATTCAGGCCACATGGCAGCGGCCGAATCCACACTGCAAGACCACCTACTTGCCCAACTGGGTCTGACCTCCCTCACAGGGGCGGGCCGTGACTGTGCGACCATCATCATCGCGCACATCGACGATGACGGTTATCTGGCCGCAAGCCAGGAGGAGATCATTGGCCTGATGCCCTCCGAAATCGAGTACCCGGTCGAGGAGTTCAATATCGCGTTGCGCCACGTGCAGAATCTTGATCCTGCCGGCGTTGGCGCGCGCTCGCTGTCCGAGTGCCTTCAAATCCAGTTGGAAACTATTGACGAAGGCGCACGAGGACTTGCCGTTGCCCGGCAACTGGTCGCCAATCACCTGGATCTGCTCGGCCAACGCGATTTTTCGCGCCTCAAACGGGTGCTGCGCTGTTCCGATGAGGAATTACGTGAGGCGCGCCAACTGATCACCTCGCTCGATCCCCGGCCCGGCCGGCGCTACGGCTCGGCGGACACGCGCTATATCACTGCGGACGTCATCGTCCGCAAGGTTCGAGGCAAATGGCAGGCAAGCCTGAACCGGGATGTATTGCCCAGGTTCCGCGTGAACCAGCACTATGCACAGTTGCTTGCGCAGGCGCGCACAGGCGATAGCAAGAACCTGGCCGGGCAGCTTCAGGAGGCGCGCTGGCTGGTAAAGAATGTGCAGCAGCGATTCGACACCATTGTGCGCGTCGCGCAGGCCATTGTGGATTTGCAGCGGCATTTCTTTGACCACGGCGAAGTCGCCATGAAACCGTTGGTCCTGAGGGAGGTCGCCGAGATGGTCGGCCTGCACGAGTCGACGATTTCGCGCGTAACATCACAGAAGTACATGATGACGCCCCGCGGCATTTTTGAGTTGAAATATTTCTTTGCGTCCAGCCTGTCGACCGACCAAGGGGGGGCCTGCTCTTCGACTGCGATCCGCGCTCTCATTCGGCAGATTGTCCAGGCGGAAGACGCCAAGAAGCCATTGTCAGACCACCGGATCGCCGGACTGCTGGCAGAACAGGGAATCGTCGTTGCGCGCAGAACAGTGGCAAAGTACAGGGAATCCATGCAAATCCAGCCCGCCAATCTGCGCAAGGCCCTGGCGGCCTGAATTGCGGGAACAACAGCAATCGGATGAACTCCAATCAGCGTTACCGTTCAACGAGCCTCAAGGAGCGAGAGCAATGAACCTGAACATGACGGGTCACCATATTGAAATTACGCCGTCCATGCGGGCATACGTGTCTTCGAAGATGACGCGTATCAACCGCCATTTTGACCATGTCATTGACGTCAACATGATCTTGACGGTGGAAAAACTCAGGCAAAAGATCGAAGCCAATGTCCATCTTTCGGGCAAGGACATCTTCGTGGAGTGCGAGGACGCGGATATGTATGCCGCAATCGACCTGCTGGTGGACAAGCTCGACCGGCAGATCATCAAGCACAAGGAGAAGATCAAGAACAAGCATGATGCCGCGGGCATCAAGCGCCTGCCTTCCTGATCGTATTCCCGAACCGGTTTGCAGTGCGGCGCGCCATGCCCATCCGCTCGATTGCCGATGCCCTGGTCACTTCGCGGATCGCCATCGATCTGGACGTGTCGAGCAAGAAGCGCTTGTTCGAGCACGTCGGCCTGTTGCTGGAGAACGAGGTCCATGTTCCCCGTGCGACCGTGTTCGACGCCTTGATGGCCCGCGAACGCCTGGGGTCCACGGCCCTGGGCCTCGGAGTGGCCATTCCCCACGGCCGCATTCGCCAACTGAAGGACGTGGCTGCCGTTTTTGTGCGCCCAAAGGCGGGAATCCCGTTTGATGCGCCGGATGGGGAGCCTGTTCAGCTGGTGTTTGCTATGCTTGTCCCGGAACATGCGAACGAGCAGCATTTGAATCTTTTGTCTGAACTGGCGCAGATGTTCAGTGACGACAACTTCAGAAATGCCTTGTTGCTCGCCCAAGATGCGGATACCGTGCGCAGTTTGATGGCCAGCTGGTCACCTTATGCCGAATCTGAGCGTTCAACAGCTCTTTGAGAGCAGGCAGGAGAAGCTGCAGCTGCGATGGGTGGCGGGGAACGGCGGTTCCAGCCGGGTGCTTACCCATGAAGCGCTCAACCGTCCCGGTATCGGCCTGGTCGGGCACCTTAATCTGATCCACCCCATCCTGATCCAAGCGCTGGGCGCGTCGGACATCGCCTATCTGGACAAGCTTCCCGCCGACGCGCGCGCGAGCAGCGTCGGTGCGCTGTGCAGCGGAGAAACCATTTGTGTGGTGGTCTGCGATGGCCTTGCCGCGCCCGCATACCTGCTTGAAGCGGCGGACAAGCATCGCGTGGCGCTCCTGACATCGCAGAAGCGAAGCCGGGTCTTCGTCAATTTGCTGCGCCCCTATCTTCAGCGCGAACTGTCCGAGGTGACCACAAGCCACGGGGTCTTTCTGGACGTCTTGGGCTTCGGCATCCTGATCACGGGAGATTCCCAAATCGGCAAGAGCGAGCTTGCGCTCGAGTTGATCTCCCGGGGCGCCGGACTGGTTGCGGACGACGCAGTAGAGCTGTATCAAGTCGGACCTGAAACCATCCAGGGGCGCTGTCCCTCCCTTTTACGGGACTTCTTGGAGGTCCGCGGCATCGGTGTGCTGAACATTAAGGCCATCTTCGGCGAGACGGCGGTGCGCCCCAGGAAGACGCTGCGTTTGATCGTCCATCTGGAACGGCCAACGGACGAATATTTCCGTGGATTGGATCGCCTGCAAACCAAGTCCGGAACCACGTCCATTCTCGGGGTTGAGATCCCCACCGTCACCCTGGCGGTGGTTGCCGGCCGAAACCTGGCCGTGCTGGTGGAGGCGGCGGTGCGCCACTATATCCTGCAGACCCGCGGATACGACTCCACGCGCGACTTTCTAGAGCGCCACGAACGGGCCATGCAGGGCGAGGATGATCCGATGATCCCCGCAGGCTTGCGCCGCGCTTCCGACAATGCCTGATCCGAAGCGTATTGTCATCGTCAGCGGCCTCTCAGGATCGGGGAAGAGCGTTGCTCTGAAGTTGCTGGAAGACCGCGGGTTCTACGCAGTCGACAATCTTCCCGCCACGTTGATTCCCGCGTTGGTTGATGAACTCGAACACGCACCGAATATTGAATCCGGACTTGCGGTGAGCATCGACGTACGTTCGTTGGAAACGATTGCGGCATTGCCACACATCTTGGAATCGTTGCGCAACAGGGGCATCGACTGCCGCGTGTTGTTCCTGAATGCCAGCGACGAGGCGATTACGCGGCGATTTTCAGAGACGCGAAGACCTCATCCACTTTCCGCCCGTCTTCCGGGAGAGATTGGCCGTTGCATCCGGGAGGAGCGCAGGATGCTGGAAGAAGTTGCAAGCCTCGCGCATTGCATTGACACATCCAATATCGGAGCCAATACGTTGCGCGCCTGGGTGAATGATTGGATTGCGCTGGACCAGGCACAATTGATCTTGTCATTTCAGTCCTTTGGATTCAAGCATGGCATTCCCATCGATGCGGATTTTGTCTTCGACGTGCGCGTCCTTCCGAATCCCTACTACGACCCCCGCCTTCGCCCGCTCGGTGGCAATTCGGAGCCAGTTCGCGCGTTTCTGGAGGCTGATCTGAATGTCGGCCGGATGATTGACGATATTGCCGGCTTTTTGCTTCGTTGGTTGCCATCGTTTTCAGGCGACCTCCGTGCCGCGGTCACTGTCGCGATCGGCTGCACGGGCGGACAGCACAGATCGGTCTATGTGGCTCATGAACTCGCCAGACGCTTTGGAACTGACCAGCAAGTGCTGGTGCGCCACCGCGATCTGGTTTGAATTCCATTGCACATTTCGCGTCCCGCGTGATCCGCATCAATGCGTGTTGCGGAGACCCAATCAGACTGGTGGCAAATTGGCCCCACGCGATTCAGATCCGCGGAGATTGATGTCGCTTTGATTGACAATATCAATGAATTGGATTGATTGCATTGACTTGTACGATTTCGCAGGCGCCTCTAAAATTTTCACAAGTCCGGCCGATGCGCCCGACTGACAGGCGTCAACCCAAGGAGGAGATGAAGATGAAACTCGCTGGAACCAAGACTCACGGAAACCTCAAAGCCGCGTTCGCAGGGGAATCTCAAGCCAATCGGCGTTACCTGTATTTTGCAAACAAGGCGGACGTCGAAGGCCGTCCGGAAATTGCGGCACTGTTTCGCTCCACTGCCGAAGGCGAGACCGGCCATGCGCACGGCCATCTGGATTACCTGGCGCAAGTGGGTGACCCGGCGACCGACCTGCCCATCGGGTCCTCCGAGAGAAATCTCCAGGCTGCGGTGGCCGGGGAAACCCATGAATACACCGACATGTATCCCGGGATGGCGAAGACCGCTCGCGAAGAGGGATTTGACGAAATCGCCGACTGGTTCGAGACGTTGGCCAAGGCGGAGCGCTCCCACGCCAACAAGTTCCAAAAGGCTCTCGACGGGATGGCATCGCTCTAACGGGTACGACTGGGGTGCCCATCGCGGCACGCAACCAACACGAAGGACAATTCATGGTTCGCGAAGGCTCCCTTGAGGCCCCCACTCGCCACCCGATCGATTGGCGCAATCCCGATTTCTATTCGGTCGAGTCCGCGCTCCAGGAATTGGAGCGCGTCTTCGATATCTGTCATGGATGCCGGCGTTGCGTCAGCTTGTGCAATGCGTTCCCGACGCTGTTCGACTTGGTCGACAACAGCACCACCCTAGAGGTCGATGGGGTCGACAAGGCGCATTACTGGAAGGTCGTCGACCAATGCTACCTTTGCGATGTCTGCTACATGAC
>CAZTYC010000101.1:6113-9001 GCA_964617435.1 uncultured Burkholderiales bacterium | reverse complement strand
GCCATGTAGTGGATGGTGCGCTCGGTGTTGAGCCGTTCGGTGATGTCCTGCACCAACGACGCCACGCCGATGATCTTGCCGTCGTTGTCGACCAGCGGCGTGTTGTACCACTCGGTGTGGATCACCTCGCCCCGGTTGGTTTTGTTGCTCATGCTGACACGGGTCGATCCCCTGGCCTGCTGGAGTTCGGCCCACATGGCCGCCATGCGTTCGGTATCGGGCCCCCCCTGCACCAGCATGTAGCCGGATTCGCCGATCGACTCCGCCGCCGCATACCCGAAGATCGCTTCGGCGGACGGGTTCCAGGTCACGATCCTGAAATCGGTGTCCCATTCGATGACGCCGAGCGGCGTGCGCTCCAGGTGCAGGCGCAGGCGCTGCAGGGCGAGGAGTTCCGCGCGCTCGGCCTTGCGGCGCTCGGTCATTTCCACGGCCAGCGCCTGGTTGGCCTTTTCGACGCGGATCTTTTCCTCTTCAAGGCGCATGGCGATCAACAGGTTGTCGAATCGCGCCGTCAAGGATTCAATCAGGGCCTTGTGGATCTTGGCGTGCACCGACACCAGGATGCCGACATACACCACGATGGCGGCGCCCAGCATCGATCCGGTCTGGTCGCCAAAACCGAAAGTGACCACGCCCATCGGCATCAACGAGGCCATGGCCGTGAAGAAGAACAGGTTCTTGTTGGGCGCGAAATAGGCGACCGAACCGGTCACCATCAAGGCAACCAGCATCATCACGGGAAGTTGCGTCGGGCCGGCCTTCGGCAGCAGGGCCGATCCCATCAGCCCCCACAGCACGGACATGACCACGGCGCCGGCGACGAAGCGCCGCTCCCACGTGCGCAAGGTGTCGGACGTTGGATTGGCGCGGATGAACCACTTGTAGATTCCGTAGCGCACCAGCATGGTGAAGAACGCCCCGGCGAACCAGGTGAACAGATCCACGCGCTTCCCGAGGTCGTTCCACAAGATGGCGCCCAGCAGAAAGGTGACCATCAATTCGGCGAGGTAGCCGATCAGCGAGAAACGGTACAGCAGGCGCACCTGCTCCGTGTAGATGTGCTTGGCGACGAAATTGCGATCTTCCGCGGCGACGGGCGCGGCAAGCGAGAAAGCCCCTGCGCCGACGGCGAACACCGAGGGTGCGTTGGAATCGGTGTCCGTGGCTTGGTGGGTCGCTTCCTGATTGTCTTGATTCACGCCAGTGCCTTCTGGATCAGAAACGCGAGACATCATGCCATCGCCACCTGCTCGCCTTGACCCGCGATCAGTGATCAACCTCCGAAACGATGACGCACGAAACCGCCTGCATCTCTCGCGGTTTCGACATCTCCACGCTATCTATTTGTTTTGTATCGCTAAACTATGCCAGATCACGGGTGACGTCAAGAAATTTCTCGGCGTTTCACCGAGGCCGGACCAATTTCGCGCATGTCAATTGAAAGTGCATCGGACACGGCTTGGCTGTGCACCTAAAATGCCGGATCTGACTCAAGTTTTCCTTACCTTTGCATGATTGCCAAAGTGGAAGGCGCCAGCCTGGCGCCCATCAAGACTTTGCCGGATCTGTTGATCAACCAGATCGCGGCGGGCGAAGTGGTCGAACGCCCGGCCTCCGCATTGAAGGAGCTCCTGGAAAACAGCCTTGATGCCGGCGCGACACGCATCGAGATCGAACTCACCGCCGGCGGCATCAAGCGCCTCAAAGTGGCTGACAACGGCTCCGGCATCGCGTTTGCGGAATTGTCCCTGGCGGTCGCGCGCCATGCGACCAGCAAGATTTCGCAGCCCGAAGACCTTGCTCGCGTAGTGTCGCTCGGCTTTCGGGGGGAAGCGCTGGCTAGCCTTGCCTCGGTTTCGCGCCTGTCCCTGTTGTCGCGCCGCAGGGACGAAACCCACGCCGGTCGCATTGAGGTGGCGGGCGCAATGATCGGCCCCGCCGAACCTGCGGCACTCGCCGAAGGGACCATCGTCACATCGGAAGAATTGTTCTTCAACACACCGGCGCGGCGGAAATTCCTCAAGTCCGAATCCACCGAATTCGGGCATTGCGAGGATGTCGTGCATCGCATTGCGCTGTCCGCGCCCCACGTGGCGTTCACGCTCGTCCACAACGCTCGGCGCGTCCTTCACGTGGAATCGCAGGATAGCCTGGCGCGCGCACGGGCCTTGCTCGGCGAGGCCTTTGCCGGGGCCGCTGTCGAGATCACAGCGGAAGCGCCGCAATTCTCCATTCGCGGCTGGGCAGCGCTTCCACGTTACACCCGCGCGTCGCGTGACCAGCAATTCGTGTTCGTCAACGGCCGCTTCGTGCGCGACAAGCTGGTGGCGCATGCCGTGCGGGCGGCGTATGCCGACGTGTTGCATGGCGATCGCCATCCCGCGGTGGTGTTGTTCGTGGAATTGCCGCCAGACCTGGTGGATGTCAACGTCCATCCGGGCAAGACGGAAGTGAGGTTTCGCGATGCCCATGCCGTGCACCAGTTCATCGCGCGCGCGGTTCGCAAACACATCGGGCGCCCGCCAGACGAGGTGAACGCGCCCGCCGCCATTTCGTGGATGGAGGCGATCGCCGCCCGACGCCCGGCGGATGCCGCAATGGCCTACCCCGTGCGCAGCGGGCAAGCCAGTTTTGCCACCGAAATGAACGAGCCCGAAGCGTTCTACCGCACCTTGTTTGGCCCGGCGGGCGCCGAACGGCCGGCAAATCCGCAAGTCGCGCAGGCGACTCCAGCGAGGGGCGAGGACATGCCGCTCGGGCATGCGGTGGCGCAAATCCACGGCGTGTACATCCTCGCCCAGAATGCCGCCGGTCTTGTCATTGTGGACATGCATGCGGCGCATGAGCGCATCTTGTACGAACGCATGAAGGCAGCCACCGATGCG
>CAZTYC010000101.1:0-6013 GCA_964617435.1 uncultured Burkholderiales bacterium | reverse complement strand
GCAGACTGCCGCGCGCCTGGAACCCAATGACGCCCAACGCATCGCCCGTGCACTCGACGTGTTCCGGAGCAGCGGAACACCATTGTCGCAATGGCACCGGCAGCCTTCGCTCCATGCCACGCCGTTTCGCAACTTGCTGAAAATCGGACTGATGCCTGCCGACCGGCCGGCCTTGCATGCGCGCATCGCTCACCGGTTTGCAACGATGCTCGACCTCGGCCTTGTCGAGGAAGTCCGCCAACTCCGGTGCGACTACCATCTGGCGCCCACGCTTCCGAGCATGCGAAGCGTCGGCTACCGACAGGTGTGGGAATACCTTGAAGGCGAGGTGTCGATCGCGCAGATGACTGCGAAGGCGGTGGCCGCGACGCGGCAACTGGCCAAGCGCCAACTGACCTGGATGCGCTCGATGGCGGATCTCGAATTGTTTGAACCGGAGTCGGCAGACCTTGGCGGCGCGCTGGTACGCCGGGTCGCGGCGTTCCTGGAGGCGTGACGACCGCACACGCCGCGACGTGTGCGGCGTGCAGCAGGGCGCGCTACTCCCCGTGATACTTGAACGAAAGTTTCATCTTGGCGCGATATTGGAGCTCGCCCGACTTTCCGACCTTGATGTCCAGTTTGGACACTTCCGCGACGCGCAAATCGCGCAGGGTCTTCGACGCACTTTGCACCGCGTTCTTGGCCGCATCCGCCCAGGAATCCTTGCTGGTGCCCACCAATTCAATCACTTTGTAAACGGACGAATCCTTGCTTTTCTTGGCCATGGCCGGTCTCCGATCGAGTGGGAAGGGCTATTGACTCTACGCCCGCCCTTGAGGTCACGCAAGCATCAGCCGGGGGTGGCGCGCGTCACTTTGGCGGCAAGCGCGCCGTCGGCCAGCTGAACGGAAATGTCATCGCCCGGGTTGGCCGCCGCCGCGTTCCTCAGGATGGACCCGCGAAGTTCGACGATGGCGTAGCCGCGCGCAAGGACCTGGCGCGGGTCGAGGTGTAGCAGCGCATTCCTGGCTGCGCCAAGCCGTGTCGCGGCCTGCAGGAGGGTGTGCCCGGCCGACTGCTGCAACTGCTGGCCAAGCGCCTGTGCTTGCGCGCGTCGCGCCTCGACCGGCACCGCGCCGGCCGTCACACGGCCGCGCTGCATCAGGACGCGCTGCGTCGCTGCGGACAGCGTCGCGGCGAGGCTTTGGCGCATGCGCGACACCATCCACTGGATGCGCAAGGTTTCCCGTGCAAGACGTTCGGTCGGCGACAGCAGCCGTTGCCGCGCGATGTCCAGCGCCTGTGAACATTGCTCGAGCCGGCGGGCCATCGACCGTGCGAATCTCAGGCGTTGTGCGGCAACCGTGGAGCGGAGTTCCGCCATGTCCGGCGACACCATCTCCGCCGCAGCTGTGGGGGTAGGGGCGCGCACATCGGCCACGAAATCGGTGATGGTGAAATCGGATTCATGGCCGACACCGGAAACCACCACGATGTCCGTCTCGACCATGACCCGGGCGACCGCGCGCGCGACCACTTCCTCATTGAAACTCCACAGGTCCTCGATGCTGCCGCCCCCGCGGCACACGATGAGTGCATCCACTTCGCGACGCTCGCGCGCCAGGTCGAGCGCACGGGCAATTTCCTTTGCTGCTCCGGCGCCTTGTACGGGTGTGGGGTAGATCACCACGCCGATCATGGGCGCGCGCCGCCTGAGCGCGGTGAGCACATCCTGCAGCGCGGCGGCGGCGAGCGAGGTCACGACACCAATGCGGGTGGGAAAGGCCGGCAGTTCGCGCTTGGCGGATTCATCGAACAATCCTTCCGCCCGCAGGGCAGCCTTGAGGCGCTCGAAGCGCTCGAACAACGCACCCAAACCGGCGCGACGCATCTGCTCCACGCCAAGCTGGAATTCCCCGCGCGGCTCGTACATGGACGGCAACGCGCGAATCTCGACCTGCTGGCCGTTTTCCGGAACGAATCCGACACCGGCCGCGCGTTGGCGGAACATGACACAACGAACCTGCGCCGCATCGTCCTTGAGAGAGAAGTACCAATGCCCGCTGGCGGCGCGGGTGACATTGGACAGTTCACCGCTGACCCACACGAGTTCGAAATGCGCCTCGAGCAGCCGCTTGGCGCGTCGGTTGACCTCGGAAACCGTCAGTGGAACCGGGGAAGGGGGACGTCGATCCGCGTCGGTCGGCGGCGGGGCCGCGGAAAACAGGTCGGGCTCATTGGAACTCATGGGCCGATGTTATCACCCGGCATTTGACCTCCAGGGTGGGCGGGCAATCCCCCGGCATCGGTGCTCGACCACAGAGGAAAGACAATCCTAAGCGTTTGAATTTGATGTGTTTTTTAATTCGATCAAAAATTGGGCGAATTAGAAAAACCCGTTACGGATGGGCTACTTAGCATGGTTACCCGTGCGTGATTCACAGATTTATCCACAAGGTCTGTGGATGATTTTTGCCGTCCTTTTCGGCAAGAATGCGGTGCCGGAGCTTAGGTATCTTGCGGCGCCGACGCGGAGCGAGTTTGGCGGGGATTCCGCCAATACGCTAAAGTGCGCGCTTGGTTTGATTCGATGAATTCGGGGGTTTCGTCCCGGGTTCCCACTTCGCGGAGTGCCGATTTGCTTTCCTTGATTCAAGCGGCCGGCTGGCCCATTTGGTTCATCATTTTGTGTTCCATCCTGATGGTCGCCATCGTGGGCGAACGCTTCTGGACCCTGCGAAGAAAAGCGGCCATCCCGCCAAACCTGTTCCATGACACCGTGCAGGCCTACCGCCAGCAGGGTGCTTCGCGCGAACTGGTCGACCGCCTGAGCGAGAACTCCTTCCTCGGCCGCATCTTTGCCTCCGGCGTGGCCAATGTGCAAAGCACGCGCGAGGTCATGAAAGAGGCCATGGAGGAGGCCGGTCGTGCGGTGATGGTGGACATGGAGCGATTCCTCAACGGCCTGGGCACGATCGCGACCGTGGCGCCATTGCTCGGCCTGTTCGGCACCGTGGTCGGCATGATCGAGATTTTTGGCGCGTCCGGCGCATCCGGCCAGAATCCGGCGCAACTGGCGCACGGCATCTCGGTGGCGCTGTACAACACGGCCGCGGGCATCGCGGTGGCGGTTCCGGCCCTGATCTTCTACCGGCATTTCCGCGCGCGGGTGGACGTGATGATCGTCGACATGGAGCAACAGGGCATCAAGCTGGTGGAGACCATCCACGGAGACCGCAAGTGAATTTCCGCAGGGGCCACAAGCGTGAGGAAGTCGAAATCAACTTCATCCCCTTGATCGACCTCCTTCTGGTGATCCTGATCTTCCTGATGGTGACCACCACCTATTCAAAGTACAACGAACTGCAGATCAACCTGCCCGAGGCGACCGCCGACAAATCGCCGGACCGCCCGCAGGTCCTCAATATCGGGGTTGATGCCAGCGGCAATTACTCGATCAACAACGCGGCCGTGAAGTTCGGCAGCGTGGACAACTTTGCAACGGTGCTGCGCGAAACCGCCACCTCGCAGGGCATGAAGGATCCGGTCATCGCGATCGGCGCGGACGCCGGCGCCACGCACCAGGCCGTGGTCAACGTCATGGAAGCCTCGCGGCTGGCGGGGCTGACCAAGATCTCCTTCACCACCCAGGCCCGCGCGAAATAACCGTGCTCTCCCCGGGGCCGCGCATCGAGGCGTGGTTTTTGCGCCAATGGCAGCGCACCGGCCCCGCGCAAATTGTGCTGTGTCCCCTGTCCTGGTTGTTCGGCGCGCTCGCGGCCGGGCGCCGGCTGCTGTACCGGATCGGAGTCCTGCGCGCCGCCAGTGTTGCGCGGCCGGTGATCGTGGTCGGCAACATTTCGGTGGGGGGCACCGGCAAGACCCCGCTGGTCATCGCGATGGTCGAATGCCTGAAGGCGGCGGGCATCCATGCGGGCGTGGTCACGCGTGGCTACCGCCGGGAATCGGCAGCATCACCGCCGGATCAACAGGATGGATTTGCAAACCTGGCGGGAGATGGCCGTTCGTCAGATGAGGCGATGCTGCTGGCACGGCGCACCGGTGTTCCCGTCGTGGCCTCGGCAGACCGCGTAGGCGCCTGCGCACAGATGATCGCCCGCGACCCGCAAGTGCAGGTCATCGTCTGCGATGACGGCCTGCAGCATTACCGCCTGCGTCGCGACCTGGAGATCTGCGTGATCGACGGCGCGCGTGGCGTCGGCAACGGCGCGCTGTTGCCGGCGGGCCCGTTGCGGGAGCCCGCATCGCGCCTGTCCCGCGTCGATGCGATCGTGATCAACCGCACGCTCAGCAACCTGGGCGGCGCAAGCATCGCGGAGCGCCGGTCCGCCGCGCCCTTGTTTGCGATGACCTACGGCGACGAACGCCTCGTCTCGCTCTCCGGCCAAGAGTTGTCCGTGGCCGGCGCGCAGGAGGCCTGGCGCGGCATGCGCATGTGCGCGGCGGCGGGTATCGGTCACCCGCAGCGGTTTTTTTCCCATCTGGCCCGGTTGGGCTTCCAAACAGACCGTCAAGTGGTCTTTCCCGACCACCACCCGTTCACGCCAGCCGACATCAATGACTTGCCGGCCGATTTGGTCCTGGTGACCGAGAAGGACGCGGTAAAATTGGCCCTGCTTGAAGCATCGTTGCGCAAGCCGGTCTGGGCGCTGCGCGTGAGCGCGCAGTTGCCGGCCAATTTCGACGAATTCCTCCTTGCGCAGGTCAAACGCCTGCTCGCCCACCATGTCGATCGAACCCAAACTGCTTGAAATCCTGGTCTGTCCCGTCACCAAGGGCCCCCTGGTCATGTCCGCGGACAAGACCGAGCTGGTTTCCTATTCGGCCCGGCTGGCCTATCCAATCCGCGACGGCATCCCGGTGATGCTGGTCGATGAAGCGCGCGAGTTGCGGCCGGACGAAGAGCGCAAATAGGAATCGGCAAGTTGACCTTTGTCGCGGTCATCCCGGCGCGCTTCGCGTCCACCCGGCTGCCCGGCAAGCCGCTGGCGGACATTGAGGGAAAGCCCATGGTGGTTCGCGTGGCCGAGGCGATCGCCGGTGCGAATGCCGCGCGCGTCCTGGTGGCGACCGACCACACGGACGTATTCAATGCGGTTCGAGACGCCGGCATCGAGGTCCTCATGACGCGTGCGGACCACCCCACCGGCACGGACCGGCTGGCCGAGGTGGTCGCGCAACTCCGGCTCTCCGATGACGCGGTGCTGGTGAACGTGCAGGGCGATGAACCGCTGATCGATCCGGCCATCGTGCGTGGCGTCGCAGACCGCTTGGCGGAAGATCCGGGCGCCGCATGCGCGACGGCGGCCCACGCGATCCACCGGGCCGACGAGTTCTTCAACCCCAACGTGGTCAAGGTGGTGGTCGATTCGCGGGGCCGTGCGCGCTATTTCAGCCGCGCGCCGATTCCCTGGGCGCGCGATGCATTTGCGCTGGGAAGGGAAGCCTTGCCGGACGCCTTGCCGGCACGCCGGCACATCGGCATTTACGCCTACCGTGCCGGCTTCCTGAAGCGCTACGCGGACTTGCCGCCCGCGCCCGAGGAGCGTTTCGAGGCGCTCGAGCAGTTGCGCATCCTGCACCACGGCGAATCAATCGCCGTGCTCGACTGGAACGGGCCCCTGGCGCCCGGCGTGGATACCCCGGAGGACCTGGCGCGGGTACGCGCGATCTTTGCCGCTAAAATGACCGGCAAGAACACATAAGCCATTCCGTCAGGGAGAACACCATGCGGCTCATCCTTTTGGGCGGCCCGGGGGCCGGCAAGGGCACCCAGGCCACCTTCATCAAGGAGCGCTACGGCATTCCGCAAATTTCCACCGGCGACATGCTGCGCGCGCACGTGAAGAACGGCACGGAACTGGGCATCGCCGCGAAGAAAATCATGGATTCGGGCGCGCTGGTGTCCGACGACATCATCATCGGCATGGTCAAGCAGCGCATCACCGAGCCGGATTGCGCGAACGGCTTCCTGTTCGACGGCTTCCCGCGCACCATCCCGCAGGCCGAC
>CAZTYC010000100.1:0-9057 GCA_964617435.1 uncultured Burkholderiales bacterium | reverse complement strand
GGCGATGGGGCGCAGGAAATCGCCAATCGTTCGCGCGGCACGCCGCGCATTGCCAACCGGCTGTTGCGACGGGTGCGCGACTTCGCCGAGGTCAAGCATCAGGGCAGCGTGACCCGCGAGATCGCCGATGCCGCGCTCAAGATGCTCGACGTGGACAAGATCGGCCTCGACATGATGGACCGCAAGATGCTGCTGTCCATCATCGAAAAATTTTCCGGCGGCCCGGTGGGCGTGGAAAACCTCGCCGCGGCGATTTCCGAGGAGCGGGACACGATCGAGGATGTGCTGGAACCCTACCTGATCCAGCAGGGTTACCTGCAGCGGACGCCGCGCGGGCGCGTGGCCACCCTGCTTGCGTACCAGCACTTTGGCCTGACCGCGCCGGCGCCCGGCGGTGTGCAGGCCGCCCCGGAGCTGTTCTGATGGCGAAACTCTCGCTCAAGCATGCGGAACAATCGCCGCTGTTTACGTTCGAATGTCCGATGCGGGTCTATTACGAGGATACCGATGCCGGCGGCGTGGTCTACCACGCGCAATACGTGAAGTACCTGGAGCGCGCGCGTACGGAATGGCTGCGGCACCTCGGCTTCACCAACAGCGACCTGGAAAAGAAGCACAAGCTGGTGTTCATCGTCAGCGAGCTGCATGTGGAATACCTGAAACCCGCCTTGCTCGATGACGCGTTGAATGTCACGGTGGGGATCGAGTCGATGGGCCGGGTGCGCATCGTGTTCGCGCAGGAAGTCCGCCGCGGGCATGAGACGCTCGTGAAGGCGCGCGTGGTGGTCGCCTCGGTGGCGGCCCACGGATTCAAGCCGGTGGCGTTGCCGCCGGAACTGGAAAAGAAAATGGAGGCCATGTGCTGAATGTCGCAAGCGACACCGAAATCATCCACCTGATCCTGCAAGCCTCGCTGGTGGTGAAGGTGGTGATCGGCATCCTGGTGCTCGCCTCGCTGATGTCGTGGTGGTACATCTTCGTGAAGATGTTCACCGTGCGCTCGGCCAAGAAGCAGGCGGACGAGTTCGAACACGAGTTCTGGTCCGGCACCGACCTGGTGGGTTTGTATCAGCGCGCCACCAGCGGCCAATATGATCCGGCGGGCATGGAGAAGATTTTCGAGGCCGGGTTCAAGGAATACCTCAAGCTCAAGAGCCGGTCCAACGCCGACATCGGCGCGATGATGGACGGCACGCGGCGCGCCATGAAGGCGGCGTTCCAGCGCGAGATGGATTACCTGGAATCGCACCTGTCCTTCCTCGCCACCGTCGGCTCGGTGAGCCCGTACGTGGGCCTGCTGGGCACCGTGTGGGGCATCATGCACGCGTTCCGCGGGCTGTCCAACGTGGCGCAGGCCACGCTCGCGCAGGTGGCGCCGGGCATCGCGGAGGCGCTGATCGCCACCGCGATCGGCCTGTTCGCCGCCATTCCCGCCGTCATCGCATACAACCGCTACACGGCGGAGATCGACCGCATCGCGACGCGGTATGAGAGCTTCATGGAAGAGTTCACCAACATCCTGCAGCGTCAGGCCACCCATTGAAACTCAAGCATCCGCGCGGTTTCCAGGCCGAAAACGCCTCAAAAGCCTTGTCCAGCAACGAGTTTAGCCGGGTTCTCCCATGAGACGCCGCAGAGCCATGTCCGACATCAACGTCGTGCCGTACATCGACGTGATGCTGGTGCTGCTGATCATCTTCATGGTGGCGGCGCCCTTGATCCAGCCCGGGCAGATCGATCTTCCAAGCGTGGGCCAGGCGCTCAACCCGGCGGTGGCACCGCTGGAAGTGCGCATCAAGAAGGACGGCACCATCCTGCTGGTCGATCGCAGCAAGGGCGCGGACGAACAGATTGTCGCCCGCGACGCGCTGCTCGCCGCGGTCAGCGCAATCCAGCGCGCGCGGCCCGACCAGGCGGTGGTCATTTCCGCGGACAAGAACCTCAAGTACGACGACGTGCTGAGGGTGCTCGACATCCTGCAAACCGGCAAGATCAGGAAAGTGGGCCTGCTCGCGAAACCGGAGAAGTGATTGGCCGCCGCCTATCCCGCGCGCTCGCACCCCCGCATGGACATCGGCCCGCGCGCCGAGCCGGGCCGCATTCCCGCGGCCTTCCTCGCCGCGCTGGTGCACCTGGGGTTCTTCGCCGTGCTGGTGTTCGGCGTGTCGTGGCAGGTGAAGCATCCGCCGCAGGTGGTGGCGGAATTGTGGGACCAGTTGCCGCCGATGAAGGCGCCGGAGCCGCCGCCGGAGCCCGAGCCGGAAAAGGTCATCCGCAAGGAAGAACCGCTCACGGTCAAGCCGGAGGTCGCCGCGGCGCAGAAGGAGGACATCGCGCTCAAGGCGAAGAAGGCCAGGGAACAAAAGGAGCGCGAGGAAAAGGAACTCCTCGAAAAGAAGAAAAAGGCCGAAGCCGAGAAGAAGAAGCGCGAGGAAGAGGCCGCGAAACGGGCGCAGAAGGCCGCCGAAGATCGCGTGCGCGCCGAGCAAGCCGAGCGCGAGGCCGCGGCGCAGGCGTCGCGCAACGCCGCGTTGAATGATTACGCGAGCAAGATCCGCTCGCTGATCACCAGCCGCGCCAATATTCCAGACACCGTTTCCGGAAAGCCCGCCGTGCAGGTGCGGCTGCGCCTGCTGGTCAACGGGGCGGTGTTCGACGCGCAGGTGGTCAAACCGTCCGGCAATCGCGTGTACGATGAGGCCGTCGAGCGCGCCATCAACGGCATCCGCAACTGGCCCCTGCCATCGAGCGCGGAACTTTTCGGGGGCCGGCGCGAACTTATCCTGAATATTGAACATGAACGCTAGGGCATTCCCCTACCTGATTGCAAGGCACGTGCAGATGAATGCAGAACGAACCGGTTTGCCCTTCCAACCTGCAGCGCCCGGCTCCCTGAAGCGCGCGCCGCTACCGGAGCCGCGGACCGTCGCCGCAGTTGGCCCCTCAGCACTTGCCTCCGCGTGGACCCGCGTCCGCCTGTGGCTCCTGCTGGCTATCCTCGGCTTTGCGGGCACGGCCGGCGCCCAACTCATCATCGACGTCACCACCTCGGCCGGCAAGCAGATCCCGATCGCGATCATGCCGTTTGCCAAGGAGGATGTCGCCCCGCAGAACGTCACGCCGGTGGTTGGCAGCAACCTCGCGCGCACCGGACTGTTCCGCATCGCCAACACGACCGGCCTCAGCCGCTTGCCGACGACGCCCTCCGAAATCAATTTCCTCGATTGGTCCAGCCGCGGGATGGAGGCCCTGGTGATCGGCTCCATCGAGCCGATGCCCGACGGGCGGTACAACGTGAGCTTCCGCCTGTTCGACGTCGCCAAGCAGATGCAGACTGCGGGCATGAGCTACATGGTGCAGGCCACGCAGCTGCGCGCGACGGCCCACAAGATCTCGGACGAGATTTACGAAAAGCTGCTCGGCGAGCGCGGCGTGTTCTCGACCAAGATCGCCTATGTGCTCAAGCGCGGCAACACGTTTGAATTGCAGGTGGCCGACGCCGACGGCTTCAACCCGCAGGCGGTGCTCAAGTCCGTGGAGCCGATCCGCTCGCCCAAGTGGTCTCCCGACGGCACCAAGCTGGCCTATGTGTCGTTTGAAAAGCGCAAGTCCTCGGTGTTCGTGCAGGACCTGGTGACCGGGCAGCGCGAGCTGGTGGCCAATTTCAAGGGCGACAACTACGCGCCAAACTGGTCGCCGGACGGCAAGCGCCTTGTCGTTGCCTTGTCCAAGGATGCCATTTCGCAGATCTACGTCATCCCCGCCACCGGCGGCGATGCGACGCGCGTCACCCAAAGCAACAGCATCGACACCAATGCCACGTTCTCGATCGACGGCAGCGAGATCATCTTTGTCTCCGACCGCTCCGGCGGGCCGCAGCTCTACAGCGTTCCGGCCGAGGGCGGCAACGTGAAGCGCCTCACGTTCGAGGGCAGTTACAACGTGAACCCGCGGCTCTCGCCGGACGGCAAGCTGGTGGCGTTCGTCACGCGCGAGGAAGGGCGGCTGCGCGTGGCCACGCTGGAATTGGCCACCGGCCAGGTGACGGTGCTCACCGACGGCCCGCTCGACGACAGCCCGAGTTTCTCGCCCAACGGACGCACCATCTTGTATGAATCGAAGGCGGGCGGACGCGGCACGCTGGGCGCCGTGTCGGCCGACGGGCGCGTGAAGCAAAAGCTCAGTTCTGCCGCCGGGGACGTGCGCGAACCTGCCTGGGGTCCGTACGGCACGGCCGGTGTCAGGTGATGTGCATCAAATCCGCGCGGGGGAATCGGGATACACTTCGCGTGTGGTGAATTTCGGGTATTCATTCGATGAATCGCAAAGGAGAGAGAAGATGAAAAAGCTACTCGTTGCCGCCGGGATGGTCCTGGTGCTGGGCGCGTGCTCGTCCACCCAGCAACCTGCGCAAGTGGCAGACACCAAGCCTGCGCCCACCCAGACCACCACCACCCCCACGCCGCCGCCGACCGCCAGGCCCACGGATACCCAGCCGTTGCCCGCCACCCGGCTCGATCCACTGAAGGATCCGAAGAGCCCGCTGTCGAGCCGCATCGTGTACTTTGACTACGACAAGGACGTGGTGAAACCTGAGTTCCAGGCGCTCGTTCAGGCGCATGCCAAGTTCCTTTCAGAAAACCGCACGCGCAAGATCCGCCTGGAGGGACACGCCGACGAGCGCGGTTCGCGCGAATACAACATGGCGCTGGGCCAGCGCCGCGCCGATGCCGTGCGCAAGACGGTGACGGTGCTGGGCGTGGGTGCGGATCGCATCGAGACCGTGAGCTTTGGCGAAGACAAGCCCAGGTCCAACGGGCACGACGAGGCTGCCTGGGCTCAGAACCGCCGGGTTGAAATCATCTATGACGGCGAGTAGCCGATGCGCCTGAAGCACGCGCTCCTCGTGGTCCTGGTCGCGGCGGCAGTCCCCCCTGCCGCCGCGGGCGTTTTCGACGAGGACGCGCGCAAGGAAGTCGCGCAGTTGCGCGCCGAAACCGACAAGCGTCTTGTGGACCTGGATGCGCGGCTCGGGCGGCTTGACGACTCGGTCAAGAATCTCGGCATCATCCAGTTGCTGAACCAGATCGAGCAGCTCAACGGCGAGATCGCCAAGCTGAGGGGCCAGATTGAAGTGCTGGCCAACCAGAACGATCAGCTCGCCAAGCGGCAGAAGGATTTCTACCTCGACATCGACACGCGCCTGCGCAAGCTGGAAGGGCTGCCTCCTGAAGGCGGCACACCCGCGGCAGCAGCGCCACCCGCGGGCGTGCCCGCGCCACCGGCCGCAGCACCCGCCGCGCCCGCCACCACGACGGCCCCTTCGGCTACAACCGCCAAGCCGCTGACGCCGCAACAAGCGGCCGCGCTGAAAAAAAAAGAAGAAGAAGCCTATGACGTCGGCTCCAATGCGTTCAAGCGCAACGATTTTGCCGCCGCCATTCGCGCCTTCCAGATCTACATGACCGATTATCCGGCGGGCAGCCTGTTGTCGAATGCCCAGTACTGGATCGGCATCAGCCACCGGAACCTCCGGGACTACGCTGCGGCGCGCGCCGCGCAGGAGGCGCTGATCAAGGGCTTCCCGGAATCACCCAAGGTGCCCGATGCGATGCTCGAAATCGCCAATGTGCAGATCGAGACCGCCGACCTCGGGTCCGCGCGCAACACGCTCGAGGACATCATCGCGCGCTTCCCCATGTCCGAAGCTGCCGCCAAGGCCCGCATGCGCCTGGCCGCGCTTCGACGCTAGCCTGCGGAGCCGCCCGGAGCGCTGCGCGTTGCAATGAGTACCGTGACCAGGATTCCTGCTGCGAACATTCGCACCGCCGAAGGCGGGGCGGCGCCCCCCGCGCGGTCACGCGCGGACGAACTGCGCGTCAACGAAATCTTCTTTTCCCTGCAGGGCGAATCCACGCGCGCCGGCCTGCCGACCGTGTTCGTGCGCCTCACGGGGTGCCCGCTGCGCTGCGGGTATTGCGACACCGCCTATGCGTTTCACGAAGGCGTGACGCGCAACATCGGCGATGTCCTGGCGGAGGTCGCGCGGCATCCCGCGCGCACCGTGTGCGTCACCGGCGGCGAGCCGCTGGCGCAAAGGAACTGCCTGGCGCTGCTCACCGCGCTGTGCGACGCAGGGTATTCGGTGTCGCTGGAAACCAGCGGGGCGATCGACATCGCGCCGGTGGACCCGCGCGTGTCACGCATTGTCGACATCAAGACGCCCGGGTCCGGCGAAGCCGACAAGAACCGGTGGGAGAACCTCCCGCTGCTGGCGCCGCACGACGAGGTGAAGTTCGTATTGGTGGATCGCGCCGACTATGAGTGGGCAAGACAGGTCATGGCGCGCCATGCGATCGACCGCGCTTGCACGGTCCTGATGTCGCCGTCATACGGCCAGGTGTCTCCGGCGGACCTGGCTGCCTGGATCCTCGCCGACGGGCTGCCCGTGCGCATGCAGTTGCAGCTGCACAAGGTGCTGTGGGGCGAGAAGCGGGGCGTATAGGTCGTGCAAGAGACATCGATGAAACCAGCGGTGGTCCTGTTGTCCGGCGGGCTGGATTCCGCGACCGTGCTCGCCATCGCCCGGTCGCAGGGCTATGCCTGCAGCGCGTTGTCGATCGACTACGGCCAGAAGCACCGCTCCGAACTGGACGCCGCCCGCCGCGTGGCGCAGGCCGGCGGCGTTGTCGAACATCGCGTCGTGAAGCTCGACCTGACCGGCTGGGGCGGGTCCGCGCTGACCGACCAGCGCATCGATGTGCCGGTGGCGCCCACGCAAGGCATCCCGGTGACCTATGTGCCGGCCAGGAACACGATCTTCCTCTCCCTGGCGCTGGCGTGGGCGGAGACGCTCGGCGCAAATGACATATTCGCGGGCATGAACGCGGTGGATTATTCGGGCTATCCGGATTGCCGCCCGGAATATGTCGCGGCATTCCAGGCCATGGCGCGGCTTGCCACCAAGGCCGGCGTGGAGGGGCAGGGCATGACCATTCATGCGCCGATCATTCACATGACCAAGGCGGACATCGTTCGCGAAGGCACGCGGCTGGGCGTCGACTACCGGATGACGGTGTCCTGCTATCGCGCGGATGCGGAAGGCCGCGCCTGCGGCGTTTGCGATTCCTGCCGGTTGCGGCGCGAGGGGTTTGCGGCGGCCGCGCTGCCCGATGTCACGCGGTATGCTGCATGAACCCCAAGAATCCACGCGCCGTTTCGCGCTTTTTTGCCCTGCGCGCCGCGTCCAATCCGGAGTTTGCAATCTGTAACGTGTCACCCGCTACGGCGGTTTAGACTGGTTTACATTTCCACGCATTGACGACCCATGACCAGCGTTTTCGATCAGGACAACCTCAAGACCGTCGAACTGAAGCCCTGCCCGTTCTGCGGCGACAATGAAGTCTCGTCCTATGTGCGCGACGGCCTCATCGGCGTGGTCGAGTGCCCGTGCGGCGCGCAGATGATCCAGGAAATGCCGCGCCTGGGCGTGGGCGTCGACGGCCGGCCGGGATTGTCCGAGCAGCAGATCCAGATGCTGGAGCGGTTTCGCAAGAAACACCGGCTGTCCACGCAGATCGAGGCGGTGAGCCTGTGGTCGCGCTGCCTCGCCGTGGATGCGTGGAACCTGCGCGGCGGGAAGTAAGTCCGGCACCGCCCGCCGCACCCACCTTAGAATACCGGCTTCACCCATCCGCCGGACATTCATGTGGGCTCCGCCAGTTCGCTCGCCGCCACCGTTGCGTGGGGCGCATTCCTGATTTCGTTCGTCCTCGGCGCCATCTCGGCGCGCACCCAGTTTTGTACCCTGGGCGCGGTGTCGGACATTGTCAACATGGGGGAATGGACGCGCATGCGCATGTGGGTCCTGGCCATGGCAGTGGCCATCCTTGGCGCGCAGGGCATGTATGCGGCCGGATGGATCGACCTGTCGAAGTCGTTCTACGTGCGCCCGGCGTTTACCTGGCTGTCGTACCTCATCGGGGGCGCCCTGTTCGGGGTCGGCATGACGCTGGCCAGCGGTTGCGGCAGCCGCACGCTGGTGCGCATCGGCGGCGGCAACGTAAAGTCGGTCGTCGTGTTCGTGTTCATGGGCATCGCCGCCTACATGACCATGAAGGGGCTTTTCGGCGTGTGGCGCGTCGGCACGATCGATGCCGTGAGTGTCGACTTTGCCGCGCGCGGTGTGCCCACCCAGGAGATGGGCGTCGTGTTCTTTGGCGCCTCGGCAAAGCAGGCGCAGTTATGGGCGGGATGCGCGATCGGTTTGGCGCTGCTCGCCTTCGCACTCTCCGGCCGCGAATTCAGGCGCAGTGCCGATGCGTGGCTGGGCGGGTTGGGCTACGGGCTGGCGGTGGTGGCCGGCTGGTATTTGAGCGCTCACATCGGGTTTGCGGAGAATCCCGATACGCTGGAAAACACGTTCTTCGGGACCAACAGCAGGGCGCCGGAGTCGCTGACCTTTGTGGCGCCCATGGCGTACAGCCTGGAATTGCTGATGCTGTGGAGCGACAAATCCCTGATCGTCACCTTCGGGGTCGCGTCCACCGTCGGCATGATCCTCGGCTCCCTGGCCTATTCGCTGGCGTTCAAGCGCTTCCGCTGGGAGGGATTCGCCAACGTCGCCGACACCCGCAATCACATGATCGGGGCCATGCTCATGGGCGCCGGCGGCGTGACGGCCTTGGGTTGTACGATCGGGCAAGGCGTGACGGGCCTGTCGACACTGGCGCTGGGCTCGTTCCTCGCCCTTGGCGCCATGATCGCGGCCTGCTGGGCCACCCTGAAATACCAGTACTGGCGTCTGATGCAGGAAGCATGAGGCCTGCATCGGGTTTGACCGTAAGTTGTTCAATCCGCTATAATATTTGGCTCTTTGGGTTGTTGGCTCAGTTGGTCTGGCCCGGGTTTCGCAAAGCACTCCTTTGCGCCGGGTGAAGACCAAGACGGTGCATCGTCGGGACTGGGAGAGCCGCCTGATCGGGTGTTTTTGAACTGTCCTGGGGTCGTTAGCTCAGTCGGTAGAGCAGCGGACTTTTAATCCGTTGGTCGCTGGTT
>CAZTYC010000099.1:5055-9205 GCA_964617435.1 uncultured Burkholderiales bacterium | reverse complement strand
GACGTGTTCGTGACCCGCGGATGGCGCTCGAGCGCGGGTTCGCGCATGCTGGATAACTACACCTCCCCGTTGGACGCGACGGTGGTCGATATGCTCGCCGCCGCCGGCATGGTGTGCCTGGGCAAGCTCAATTGCGACGAGTTCGCCATGGGCTCATCCAACGAAACTTCCGCGTTCGGCGCGGTGAGCAATCCGGTGGATGCGTCGCGCATTCCGGGCGGATCGTCCGGCGGATCGGCGGCCGCCGTGGCGGCCGGCCTGGTGCCCGCCGCCACCGGCACCGACACCGGCGGGTCGTTGCGCCAGCCGGCCTCGATGTGCGGGATCACCGCCATCAAGCCGACCTACGGCCGCGTGTCGCGCTACGGCATGATCGCCTTCGCCTCCAGCCTGGACCAGGGTGGGCCGATGGCGCAGAGCGCCGAGGATTGCGCGCTGCTGCTTGACGCGATGTGCGGCTTCGACCCGCGGGATTCGACCAGCATCGAGCAGGTGCCGGAGGGCAAAGCCCAGATCTGGCGCGCCTTCCAGGCCGAAAACGCCTCAAACGCCGCACCGGGAAAGGAGTTTTCCGGTTTGACGCTGGGTGTGCCGCGCGAGTTCTTTGCCGACGGCGTGGCCAAAGACGTGCGCGAGGCGGTCGGGCGGGCGATCGATGTGCTCGTCGGGCGCGGCGCCAAGCGCGTCGATATTTCCCTGCCGCGCACCGCGCTGTCCATTCCCGCCTACTACGTGCTGGCCCCCGCGGAAGCCTCGAGCAACCTGTCGCGTTTCGACGGCGTGCGGTACGGGCATCGCGCCGCGGCGTACCGCGACCTCGCCGACATGGTCGAGCGATCCCGCGCCGAAGGGTTCGGACGCGAGGTGAAGCGCCGCATCCTCACCGGCGCCTACGTGCTCTCGCACGGCTATTACGATGCTTACTATTTGCAGGCCCAGCGCGTCCGCCGGCTGATCGCCGAGGATTTCCAGGCGGCGTTCCGGCAATGCGACCTCATCGTCGGACCGGTGGCGCCCACCCCCGCGTGGAAATTCGGCGAAAAGAGCGTCGACCCGGTGGCCATGTACCTCGAGGACATCTTCACGCTCGGCGTGTCGCTCGCCGGGTTGCCGGGCCTTTCGGTGCCTTGCGCCGTCGAGGCGGGTGCCTTGCCGGTCGGCCTGCAGATCATCGGCAACTACTTCGACGAGGCGCGCATGCTCGCGGTCGCGCACCGCTACCAGGCCGCGACGACGGGGGCTGCATGAAAGTGCCCGCCGGATGGGAGGCCGTCATCGGGCTGGAGACGCACGTCCAGCTCAAGACGGCGTCGAAGATCTTCTCCGGGTCGCCCACGGCTTTTGGCGCGGCGCCCAACACGCAGGCCGATGCCGTCGACCTCGCCCTGCCGGGCACGCTGCCGGTCTTGAACCGCGGCGCGGTGGAATGCGCCATCCGCTTCGGGCTGGCGGTCAACGGCGGCGACGACCGCCATGTCGCGCCGCGTTCGGTGTTTGCCCGCAAGAACTACTTTTATCCGGACCTGCCGAAGGGCTACCAGATCTCGCAGTACGAGCTGCCGATCGTGACCGGCGGGCGGCTGGACATCGAGGTGGCCGGCGCGCGCAAGACCGTGACCCTGACGCGCGCGCACCTTGAGGAGGATGCCGGGAAATCGCTGCACGAGGGGCTCGAAACCCCCGGGGTGTCCGGCATCGACCTCAACCGCGCCGGGACGCCGCTGCTCGAAATCGTCACCGATCCCGTCATGGCCTCGCCGGAGGAGGCGGTGGCCTATGCCCGCGCGCTGCATGGCCTGGTCACCTGGATCGGCATCTGCGACGGCAACATGCAGGAGGGGTCGTTCCGCTGCGACGCCAATGTCTCGGTGCGGCGCGCCGGGGAGACGCGGCTGGGTACGCGGGCGGAGATCAAGAACGTCAATTCCTTCCGCTTCCTGGAAAAGGCCATCGAGTACGAGATCCGCCGGCAGATCGAGATGCTCGAGGATGGCGGCACGGTGGTCCAGGAAACGCGCCTGTACGATGCCGAGCGCAATGAGACGCGCCCGATGCGCTCCAAGGAGGATGCGATGGACTATCGCTACTTCCCGGATCCGGACCTGCTGCCCGTGGTCGTCCCCCGCGAATGGGTGGCCGCGGTGCGCGCCGGCATGGGCGAGTTGCCGGAGGCGGCCCGCGAGCGGCTGGTGGCCGGCCATGGCCTTGCCGACGCCGAGGCGCGCGTGATCACGCAGTCGCGCGCCATGACCCTTTACTATCAGGCGTTGGCGGACGCGCTGCCGGGGCAGCCGCGCCTGGCGGCGACCTGGATGGCCGGCGAATTCAGCGCGGCGCTGAACCGCGCCGACCGGTCCTGGGATGACAATCCGATTCCGGCGGAGCGGTTTGCCGGACTGTTGCGGCGCATCGCCGACGGCACCATTTCCGGCAAGGCCGGCAAGGAAGTCTTCGACGCGATGTGGGAAAGCGGCGCCGACGCCGATTCAATCATCGCCACCAAAGGGCTCCGGCAGGTGTCCGACATGGGCGCCATCGAAAAGCTGGTCGACGCCGCCATCGCCGCCCACCCGAAAGCGGTGGAGGAATTCCGCGCCGGCAAGGACAAGGCACTCAACGCGCTGTTCGGCCAGGTGATGAAGGATTCCAACAAGACCGCCAACCCCGGACAGGTCATGGACCTGCTGCGCCGCAAGCTGTCGGGCTGATCGCGGGCGCGGGCAGTCCGCGGCGCTATTCGTCCTCGTCTTCGTCGACCGCCGTGCCCTTCTGGACGTACAGCCAGCAGATGCGCTTTGCCTCCGGGCCGGAAAGCCGGTCGCCCATCAACCCGCAGCGGTAGGCGCGCGTCGAGAGCCGCTCGAAGTGCTGGCACCCGTGGCAGGTGCCGAACGCGCGCCCTTCGTTGTCGTCCTGGAAGGTCGCCAGCGTTTCCCGCAGCGCCGACACTGCGTTGCGGATCCGGTTGGGGCTGATGTTGCGGGTGGCGTGCTGCCAGGCCAGTTGCGGTTGCGATTCGGCGATGAAGGCGTCGCCCGATTGCGAAAGCCTGAGCCGCACCACCCGGCGGTCGAGGTCATCCTGGTAGCGCTCGATCAGGCCGCGCCGGTCCAGCAACAGCAGCGATTGCGACATCGTGCCCTTGGTCAGCCCCAGGTACTCGGCCATCGCCTGCGGGGTGTTGGAGTAGCGGTTGGCGCGCGCCAGGTAGGTCAGCGCCTGGACATGGACCGGTTGCAATTGCTCCTCGCTGGACACGCGGCGGAACTCGGCGCGCATCAGGTTGCCGAGCCGCTCGACAAGTTCGAGGAGGACCTGCGGGCTCTTATCCATGCGCGGACAGGGTTGGACCTTGCCGTGACTGCGATCGCGCCGTGGAGCGCGTTGTGGGAATCGGGCTGCTAAATGGTTTCGAGTCGCTACCGGTGCAGGTCACGATTTTTACCGGTGGTTTTGGTATTGAGCCGATACTAAACCGGCGGGGACTTGATTGCAAGGAGAGATTTTCCGCGACTTGCCGATCGCCGCCCCTTGATGCGGCCTTCAAATTGTGATGCCGATCACAGCGCCGCTTTGCCGGGCGAGCGCGGCGTTGAGCACCTCGGCGAGCGCGGCGCCGCTGCGCGTGTCGCGCCATGTGCCGTCACCGAGCCGGAAGTGGTGGCCGCCGCCCTTCGCCGCCAGCCAGATCTCGCGCATCGGCGTCTGGCGGTTGACGATGATCTTGCTGCCGTCGGCGCATTCGATCGTGAGGATGCCGGACTGGATGTCGCACTCGACGCCGGCGGCCTCCGCGGCCGTTGAGGCCTGGAGGGCGTCGTCGATGGCGGCCATCAGTTGGTCGGCGCGCTGGTGGAATTCGCTTTCGGTCACGGGGTGTCGGCGGGCTGGGGGTTCGGGCCGGACTGCAAAGGGCTGCGTGATAGCATCTTTCGCAGTCCTTCCATTCCATGTTTTCCGGTGCAAGTCCCCATGTTACGCATTCTCGTTTTCGTTGTCGCGATCGCCGCCCTGGTGCCGGCGTGCGGCCAGAAGGGCCCGCTCAAACTGCCCCCCGAATCGCCGAAGGCGGCCGGTGCCGCGCGATGAGCCGCGACCTGTCGGCCTTCAATGTGGCGCGCGACGCCAGCGGCGCCCTCGTGATGGAGGG
>CAZTYC010000099.1:0-4955 GCA_964617435.1 uncultured Burkholderiales bacterium | reverse complement strand
CGCGCAAGGTGGTGTTCTCGGGCCTCGGCAAGACCGCGGACGAAATGGCCCTGGCGCTGGAGGCCGGCATCAAGTGCTTCAACATCGAGAGCGAGCCCGAGCTCGAGCGCCTCAACGCGGTGGCGGGCAAGCTGGGCAGGGTGGCGCCGGTGAGTCTGCGCGTCAATCCGGATGTCGACGCCAAGACCCATCCGTACATTTCCACCGGGCTCAGGAACAACAAGTTCGGAGTAGCGTTCGAGCGGGCGCGCGCCGTGTATGCACGTGCCGCCGCGCTGCCGAACATCGCGGTGGAGGGCGTCGATTGCCACATCGGCTCGCAATTGACGGACACCGCGCCGCTGGCCGAAGCCATGCGCAAGATCGTCGCGCTGGCCGACGAACTGCGCGCGGCGGGCATTCCGCTGCACCACGTGTGCCCGGGCGGCGGCATCGGCATCACCTACAGGGACGAGGCGCCGATCGACCTGCACGGCTACGCGGGGGCGCTGCAGGCCGCGCTGGGCGACCGCGACATGGAGTTGCTGCTCGAACCCGGCCGCGTGCTGGTGGGCAATGCCGGCGTGCTGCTGACGCGCGTGGAATACGTGAAGACGTCCCCGGCCAAGAGCTTCATGGTGGTGGATGCGGCGATGAACGACCTCATCCGCCCATCGCTCTACCAGGCGCACCACGAGGTGGTGAATTCAATGGCCTCCGACGCCGCGCCGATCGTTTGCGACGTGGTGGGCCCGGTGTGCGAGAGCGCCGATGTGCTGGCCTACGAGCGCACGCTGGCCGCGCGCGAGGGCGACGTGCTCGCGCTGCTGTCGGCGGGCGCCTACGGGTTCGTGATGAGCTCGAATTACAACTCGCGCACGCGCGCGGCCGAGGTGTTGATCAGCGGCGGTGCGCCGCGCCTAGTCCGCAAGCGCGAATCGTTCGACGACCTCATCGCGCACGAGCGGGCCTGATCTTCGAATGCGGCGGATTCCGCCGGTCCGGCCGGCGGGAACGCAAAATCGCGCGCAACGCCGGCCGCGTGCGATTTTATGGTAGCGAGTCGATACCATTTGCAACGGCACGTGTGCAAATAATCGCGCTTGACAACACGCGGCACTGGCGTTCAAAAAAACTTTCGTTCTAGAATCCGCTCACCAAGTGCCCGTGCTGTTGCAGTCCACTTGCTCCAATTTTCATTAAGTGTGCTTCGGCGGCCGGGTTGAGTGAGGCCGCATCGCCACTGTCGCACCAGCGTTGTTTGCCGCCACTCCAAACGTTCGTTTTGAACGGAGAGCTTGGTAGGAACCGGGACACCGGTTTCTGCTGAACAGCAATTCGGTCCAACCATCGAAAGGAGTAGAACATGGCAACAGCCAAGAAAAAGCCGGCAGCCAAGAAGGCAGCCAAGAAGCCGGCCGCAAAGAAACCCGCCGCCAAAAAAGCGGTGAAGAAGCCCGCAGCGAAGAAGAAGCCCGCAGCGAAGAAGCCTGCTGCGAAGAAGGCTGCGAAGAAGCCTGCTGCGAAGAAGAAACCCGCGGCAAAGAAGGCAGCAAAGAAGAAACCTGCTGCCAAGAAGAAGCCCGCTGCAAAGAAGAAGCCTGCAGCAAAGAAGAAACCGGCCAAGAAGAAGGCTGCTGCGAAACCTGCCGCTGCCCCGATGGTCACACCCGTGATCACGCCGCTCATCAAGCCGATGGGCTAAAGGCCAGATCGATCCGTTTCGGGTGGCCTGGTCCTCCGGGCCACCTGAAGCGGATCATTTCCACCGTGACCCCGTCACTCCTCCCTTTCGCGCAACGGCGCTCGAACTCGCGGCCCCGCAACATCCCGCGCTCGCGCCACGAACGCCCCAAGCGTTAAGCGCATCGTTGCTGTCGACCCGCCGGGCCGCTTGAGCGGCTATTTGCGTTTGGACGCGAACTGTTTGCGCAGCATCACCAATGCGGCGGCCGTCAGGACGTAAAGGACCGGCACCAGGACCAGCAGGTCGTAGCGCATGAAGGCACGGGCCAGGTCGGTTGCCGCGACCTGCCATTCATAGGCGTTGAAGATCATCCAAAGCAAGCCGGCAAATACCGCCGCCTCCCGGAAGAACCCGAGGCTGAAACCGATTCGGCGCGTCCAGTAGAGCCAGGCCTCCATCCCGATCAGGAGCGCGCCGATGACGAAGCCGGCGTGCGGCCACAGCGCGATGAGCCTGGCCGGCCCGTGGAAAACCCAGGTCACCCAATCCATGCGGCGGCTCCCTTGGGTTGCGGGGGATCTTTCGCGCTCACGGCAGCTGCGCGCGCGGCATGCGCTCAAGGATGATCTGGGTCTTTTTCAGCAGCCAGGGCGCGTTGCGATTGCGGTCGTAAAACCGCGGGCGCGGCACCATCGCGGCCAGCCTGGCGGACTGCTCGGGTGACAGCCGTGCGGCATTGGTGCCGTAGTAGTGCTGGGCCGCCGCCTCGGCGCCAAACACGCCGTCGCCCCATTCGATCACATTCAGGTAGATCTCCAGGATGCGCTCTTTGTCCATGATCCTTTCCATCATGACCGTGATGAGGGCCTCTTCACCTTTTCGAAACAGGCTGCGCTCGCCGGACAGGAACAGGTTCTTGGCCAACTGCTGGCTGATGGTGGATCCGCCGGCGACCACCTTGCCCTTCTTCTCGTTCTTTTCCAGCGCTTTCTGGATGCCTTCCCAGTCGAAGCCCTCGTGGTCGGCAAACTTGTCGTCCTCGGAGACCAGTACCGCGCGCTTGAGGTGCGTTGAAATCCGGGCATACGGCACCCAGGCGTGCTTGAGCTGGGCGTCCGGCTTCTTTTCGCGCAAGGCGGACAGCCGGGCGCTCATGAACGCCGTGCCGGTCGGATTGTGGTCGACCCACCACCACAGCCTGAGCGCCACATAGCCCTGGTAGGCGAGAAACACCACGGCGATGAGTCCGAAGGCGATCAGCGCCCATCGCGCCACCTTGCGGATCATGGTGTGAGCCGTGCGCGCAGCGCGGCCATCACCGGCGGTGTCTCGGGGCGCACGCCGTGCCAAACATGGAAGGCGGCGGCGGCCTGTTCGACGAGCATGCCCAGCCCGTCGGCCGTGCGCGCACCACTGGCCGCGGCATACGCGACGAAGGCCGTCGGCGTGGCGCCGTACATCATGTCGTATGCCAGCGTGTGCGGCGCGAAGCAGGACCGCGGCACGGCGGGGACGTCGCCGGTGACGCTTGCAGACGTTGCATTCACGACCAGGTCGAATACGCCGGCCAGCGCGTCGAAGCGCGCCGCGCGGGTCCGGCCGGGCTGATCATCCGTCGCCGCCAATGCTTCCGCGCGCGCCAATGTTCGATTGGCGATCACCAGCGCTTGCGGTCCGGCATCGAGCAAGGGATGCAGAACGCCGCGCGCCGCGCCGCCCGCACCCAGCAGCAACACGCGCCGTCCTGTGAGTTTAACGGACAGGTTTTGCAACAGGTCGCGCACCAGGCCCTCGCCGTCGGTGTTGTCACCGAGGATGCCGGTACCGGAAAAGCTCAAGGTATTCACCGCGCCCGCGCGTTTGGCGCGGTCCGTGAGACGCGTTGCCAGCCGCAATGCGTCCTCCTTGAAAGGCAACGTGACATTGGCTCCCCGATAGTTCCGCGCCTGCAAGGCGGAGACGCACGCGGCGAATCCATCCCTGGGGACGAGCTCCCGGCCGTACTCGAGCGCAATGCCCGTTTGCGCGGAGAACAGTGCGTGGATTTCAGGCGAGCGCGAATGTGCGATAGGGTTGCCGATCACGGCAAAGCGGGGGAGCATGCCTATATATTATGGTGATGTGCCGGAAGCAGGAAATGCTCCAAAATAGTGCAATCATTACTTGGGCGCCCTATTTTGGTGCAAACCACAAACCTTTCACGAGTTTTATTATTTAAAATCAAATACTTAAGAAACATCCCGCAATGGCATAGTTCCTGCTGAATTCCCATTTCCAAATTCCAACCCGACCTCCCAGGAGAATCGCATGTCCGCAGCAAACGTGATGAAAATGGTCAAGGAGAACGAAGTCAAGTTCGTCGACTTCCGCTTCACCGACACCAAGGGCAAGGAGCAGCACGTCTCCGTGCCCGTGAAGGCCTTTGGCGAAGAAAAATTCACCGAGGGCCACGCCTTCGACGGCTCCTCCATCGCCGGCTGGAAGGGCATCGAAGCCTCGGACATGCTGTTGATGCCCGACGCCTCCACGGCATTCATCGATCCGTTCTTCGACGAACCCACGCTGGTCCTGACCTGCGACGTGATCGAGCCGTCCACCGGCAAGGGTTACGACCGCGACCCGCGCTCCCTCGCGCGGCGCGCGGAGGCGTACCTGAAGTCGAGCGGCATCGGCGACACCGCCTATTTCGGACCGGAGCCTGAATTCTTCGTGTTCGATTCCGTCGAGTGGAACGTCGACATGTCGGGCAGCTTTTGCAAGGTGTTCTCGGAAGCCGCCGCATGGTCGTCCGGCGAGAAATTCGAAGGCGGCAATTTGGGCCATCGCCCGGCCGTGAAGGGCGGCTACTTCCCGGTCCCGCCGGTGGACCAATTGCAGGACATCCGCTCGGCCATGGTGTTGGCGCTGGAAGAGATCGGCGTGGAGGTCGAAGTGCACCACCATGAGGTGGCGACGGCGGGCCAATGCGAAATCGGCACCAAGTTTGCCCCGCTGGTACAGCGCGCCGACTGGCTGCAGCGCCTGAAGTACGTGGTGTTGAACGTGGCGCACAGCTACGGCAAGACCGCGACGTTCATGCCCAAGCCCATCGTCGGCGACAACGGCTCCGGCATGCACGTGCATCAATCGGTGTGGAAGGACGGCAAGAACCTGTTCGCGGGCAATGGTTACGCGGGCCTGTCGGACTTTGCGCTGTACTACATCGGCGGCATCATCAAGCACGCGCGCGCGCTGAACGCCATCACCAACCCCGGCACCAACTCGTACAAGCGCCTGGTGCCCGGCTTCG
>CAZTYC010000098.1:3955-9432 GCA_964617435.1 uncultured Burkholderiales bacterium | reverse complement strand
ACGACGCCGTGTACTGCGAAAAGCAGGGCAAGGGGTTCCGCCTGATGGTGGCCATCGCGGACGTGTCGCACTATGTGCAGGATGGCGACGCGCTGGACCGCGAGGCCAGGTTGCGGGGCAATTCCGTATATTTCCCGCGGCGCGTCATCCCGATGCTCCCCGAGGAGTTGTCCAACGAGATGTGCTCGCTCAAGCCCGAGGTGGACCGCCTGGCGCTGGTGTGCGATATGTCGATTTCGCAGGCGGGCGAAATCAAGCGCTATCGATTCATGGAGGCGGTGTTCCACTCCAACGCGCGCCTGACTTACACCAAGGTGGCCGATGCGCTCTACGGCACGCACCAGGACCACAGCATCGACAAGAAGCTGCTGCCGCACTTGATGATGCTGGACAACGTGTTCCGGGTGCTGCTGGCCGCGCGCAACAAGCGCGGCGCGATCGACTTCGATTCCACCGAGACCGTGATGGAATTCGACGAGGCGGGCAAGATCACGCGCATCGTGCCGGTGGTGCGCAACGATGCGCACCGGCTCATCGAGGAATGCATGCTGGCGGCCAATGTCTGCGCGGCGGATTTCCTCATCGAGCATTCGCAGGCCACGCTGTTCCGCGTGCACGACGGGCCGAGCGAGGACCGCCTTGAATCCCTGCGCGCCATGCTCAAGGACTTTGGCCTGCAACTGGCCGGCGGGTCGGAGCCGCAGCCGGGGGACTACGCCCAGCTGCTGGGCAAGATCAAGGGCCGGCCGGATGCGCCGTTGCTGCAGACGGTGCTGCTGCGCTCGATGAAGCAGGCCATCTACAGCCCGGACAATATCGGGCACTTCGGCCTGGCCTACGATGCGTATGCGCATTTCACGTCGCCCATCCGCCGCTATCCGGACCTGCTCACCCACCGCGCGATCAAGGCGGTGCTCAATGGCGACACCTACGATCCCAAGGAGCCCTGGGCGCGGCTGGGCGAGCAATGCTCGATGACCGAGCGGCGCGCCGACGAGGCCACGCGCGACGTGGCCGCCTGGCTCAAGTGCTACTACATGAAGGATCGCCTGGGCGAGGAATTTGCCGGGACGGTCAGCGGCGTGACGAGTTTCGGCATCTTCGTGACGCTGGACGATGTGTTTGTCGAGGGCCTGGTGCACATCTCGGACCTGGGCCAGGACTATTTCCACTTTGACCAGGTGCGCCACCAGATCGTGGGGGAGCGCACGCGGCGCAAGTTCCAGCTGGCCGACCGCGTGAACATCAAGGTGGCGCGCGTCGACATCGAGACCAGCAAGATCGACTTCGTGCTCACCGGCGAGCGCCTGAAGAAGGCGCGTGAGGAAGAGCCGGCCCGGCCGCTGCCCAAGGGCGTGGTGGCGCCCACCAAGCCACCGCTGGCCGCCGCGCTGGAGCGGGTGCCGAAGAAGCCGGTGGTGGTCGAACCGCCGGCGCCGCCTCCGAAGGTCGAGAAGCAGATCGTGAGTTTCGACAGCGCCAACCCGCCGACCACGCCCATGGAGGGCCTGGTGGAAATGGGCAAGTCCCGCACGCCCAGGGCCGCCGCGCAACCCAAGGCCAAGGCGCCGCCTTCCCCGGGCGCCCTGCTGACCAAGAAGACCGCCAGGAAAAAATGAAATCGCAGACCATCTTCGGCATCCATGCCGTCTCCGCGCGCATCCGCATGAAGCCGGACACGGTGCACGAGGTGTTCGTGGACCAGTCGCGCCGCGACAATCGCATGAACAAGCTGCTGGAGGCCGCCAAGGCAGCGGGCCTGCGCGTGATGAGCGTTTCCGCCGAGCGGCTCGACGGCATGACCGGCCACGCGCGGCACCAGGGCATCGCCGCGAATGTCGAGCCCGCGCGGCTGCCGCAGTTCATCGATGACGTACTCGACCCGCTGGAGGCGCCGCCCTTCCTGCTCGTCCTCGACGGTGTCACCGACCCGCACAACCTGGGCGCCTGCCTGCGGGTGGCGGACGCGGCCGGCTGCCATGCGGTGATCGCGCCCAAGGACCGCAGCGTGGGGCTGACGGCCACCGCCATGAAGGTCGCCTCGGGCGCGGCCGAGTCGATTCCCTACATCGTGGTGACCAACCTGTCGCGCACGCTGCTGCAGCTCAAGGAGCGCAATGTGTGGATCGTCGGCGCGGACGAGGGCGGCACGACGCCGCTGTTCGGCGCCCGGCTGAACGGCCCGCTGGCGTGGGTGCTGGGCGCGGAGGGCGAGGGCCTGCGGCGGCTCACGCGCGAGCGCTGCGACGAGATCGTGTCGATCCCGATGTTCGGGTCGGTGGAGAGTTTGAACGTGTCGGTGGCCGCGGGGGTGTGTTTGTTCGAGGCGCGGCGCCAGCGCGAGGCGGCCGCCCGCTAGCGGCCGGGGAGGGCGCGTGCACGCGCGGTTTGCATACTTTCATTCAAGGGGACGTCGGGAGCCATGAACCAAAGCGCATCAACATTCCAACCCTTTGTCCCGCCGCAGGACCACCCGCCGGAATTCACGCTGCGGGCCGTCCTCATGGGCGTGGTGCTGGGCATGATCTTCGGGGCATCCTCGTTGTACCTGGTGTTGAAGGTCGGGCTGACGGTCAGCGCGTCGATCCCGGTGGCGGTGATCGCCATCACGCTCTTCCGCCTGTTCGCCAAGGCCGGCGCGCGCGATTCCACCATCCTGGAAAACAACATCGTCGCCACGGCCGGATCTGCCGGAGAGTCCATTGCGTTCGGCCTCGGGGTCACCATGCCGGCGATCCTCATCCTCGGCTTCGATCTTGAAATCGCGCGCGTGATGCTGGTGGCGGTGCTCGGCGGGCTGCTGGGCATCCTGATGATGATCCCGCTGCGGCGCACGCTGATCGTGGCGCAGCACGGCAAGCTCAAGTACCCGGAAGGCACCGCCTGCGCGGAAGTGTTGAAGGCGGCGGAACTGGCCAAGACCCGGGGCGCGGACGACGCAAGCGCGGGCCGCGCCAAGTTGATCTTCGGCGGGTTCCTGGCCGGCCTGGCCTACAAGTCCGCCAACATCGCGTTCAAGGGCTGGAAGGACACGCCGGACACCACCTTCGGTCCGCCGCTCAAGGGCGGCTCCGTGGGCATGGAGATTTCACCCGAGTTGCTGGGCGTGGGCTACATCATCGGCCCGCGCATCGCCGCCACCATGTGCGCCGGCGGCGTGATGGCCTACCTGCTGCTGATCCCGCTCATCAAGTTCTTCGGCGATGCGTTGTCCGCGCCGCTGGCGCCGGGCGTCAAGCTGATTTCGGAGATGGGTCCCAACGAGATCCGCAGCGCGTATGTGCTCTACATCGGCGCCGGCGCGGTGGCGGCGGGCGGCATTGTGGCGGTGATCAAGGCGCTGCCGATGATCTGGTCGAGCCTGAAGTCGAGCCTGGGCGCCATGCGCGGGCCGGCGTCCGCCGCCTCCACCCTGCGCACCGAGGATGACATCCCGATGAAATGGGTGCTGATCGGCAGCATCGCCATCATGGCGGTGATCGTCATGTCCGCGCCGCTGCACATGAACCTGCTCGGCGCGTTGTTGATCGTCGCCTTCGGGTTCCTGTTTTCCACGGTGTCTTCGCAATTGACCGGCGAGATCGGCTCCTCGAGCAACCCGATCTCCGGCATGACGGTGGCCACGCTGCTGTTCACCTGCCTGGTGTTCCTGCTGGTGGGTTGGACCGGCGGGCCGTACTACGTGACGGCCTTGTCGGTGGGTGCCATCGTTTGCATCGCCTCCTCGAACGCGGGCACCACCTCGCAGGACTTGAAAACCGGCTTCCTGGTGGGCGGCACGCCGCGCCTGCAGCAATACGCCATCCTGGCCGGCGCGCTGGCCTCCGCCCTGATGCTCGGCCCCATTCTCTTGAAACTCAACGAGGCGGCCACGGTGTACGTGCCGGCCGCGCAGGTGGCGCCGGGCCTCAGGACGGACGCGTCGTTGCTGGTGGACCGCGAAGCGCTCGTCGGGCCGCAGGCCGCGGCGGACCCAAAGACCTATCGCGTCTGGCACAAGACCGACATCAAGGACGGCCCGGCCGGCAAGTACCTGGTCGACGACAGCGGTGCCGTGGCCTACCTGGTGGACCCGGGCATCAACGGCACGCATGGCAAGCGCCCGGACGGTTCCGAGGTGCGCAAGTACGATGCGCCGAAGGCGGTGCTGATGTCCTACATCATCAAGGGCATCCTCGACCGCCAGCTTCCATGGGCGCTGGTGCTGTTCGGTGTGATGATCGCCCTGACGATGGAACTGGCGGGGGTGTCCTCGCTGCCGTTTGCCGTGGGCGTGTACCTGCCGCTGTCCTCCTCGATGCCGATCCTCGTCGGCGGGTTGCTGCGCGGCTGGGTGGACCGCAAGCGCAATGCCACGCCGGCCCTGCGCAACGCCTCGCCGGAGGAACGCAGCGCCGCCGGGGACCAGAGCGCGGGCGTGCTGCTGAGTTCGGGGTACATCGCCGGCGGCGCGCTGGCCGGCATCCTGATCGCCTTCTCGGCCGGCGTGCTGACCGATTTCGACAAGGCGATGGGGACGTGGTCGGCCGCGCACAACCCGTTCTTCGAAGGCCCGTACGCGGACCTGCTGTCGCTGCTGCCGTTCGCCGTGCTGATCTGGATCATCCTGGCCGCCGCCCGCAAGGAGCGGGTGGCCTGAGTTGTTTCGCCTGCTTACAAATTCCCGGCGCCGCATCTGCATTTGCGGCGTAGGATGAAGTCCATCGCAAATGGTTTGCGAACAATGACAGGAGAGCCGCATGAAGAAGATTGCCGTACTGACCGCCGCCCTGCTGATGGGCATCGCCAGCGTCTCGTTTGCCGAACCGCCCAAGGGTGAGGGTCCGCATCCGGGCAAGCACCCGCCGCGCGATTGCAGCAAGGCGCCCGATGAGGAAAAAAAGGCGCGTTGCGAGGCGCACCAGGCCGCGATGAAGAAATGCGAAGGCAAGGAAGGCGAGGCCCACAGGGCATGCATGCACGAGAACCTGCCGAAGAAGAAGGAAGGCTGAACCGCAACACACTGAGTGAGTTGAGTGATTGGGGCACGCGCGAGCGTGCCCTTTTTTCTTGGGAGTGTGCGATTCCCGATGTTGAGACCCGCGCGGGCCTGCGCGGGAGTTCCCAACTCGGGTAGGCTACGGGGTTCACATCGCAGAAGCCGCACCGGGGAACGCAGGGTGCTGGGCGCCCCGGACGATCAGTGTGGCCTACGAAACTCCAACACTGGTGCGGCGTTCCAGCCATTTTTGCCCGGAACGCCGCGCCCCGCCTGGACTTTTGACCATGAATGCCAAGCCTTCGCTAGACCTCGATTGGGTGCGCCGGCAGTTTCCGGCCCTCGCCACCGACGAAATTTTCTTCGACAACGCCGGCGGCTCGCAGGTGGTCGAGGGCGTGGCGAACCGCATCCGCGATTTTCTGCTCACCTCGTCCGTGCAGCTGGGGGCGAGCTACGCGCGTTCGGTGGAGGCCACCGAAAAGGTGCTTGAGGCGCG
>CAZTYC010000098.1:0-3855 GCA_964617435.1 uncultured Burkholderiales bacterium | reverse complement strand
GTGGACGGCGTGGCGTACGCGCCGCACCGGCTGCCGGACGTGGCGGCCAGCGGCGCCGATGTCTATGTGTTCAGCTTCTACAAGGTGTTCGGCCCGCACTACGCAGTGATGGCGGTGGAGCGCGACCTGTTGCGCGCACTGCCGGGCATCAACCACTTCTTCATCGCGCAGGACGACCTGCCCTACAAGCTGCAGCCGGGCAACGTGAACTTCGAGCTCTCGCACGGGGCGGCCGGCATTCCGGACTATCTCGACGCGGTCGCCGCGCACCACGGCCTGCCCGGCGGCGCGCGCGAGCGCTGGCAGGGGGCGTACCAACTGTTCCGCGCGCAGGAAGACGCGCTGTCGCGCCGCCTGCTCGAGTACCTCGCGAGCAAGCGCGGGGTGCGCATCATCGGCCGCGGCGGCATCGAGGTCGGCGGCCGCGTGAGCACCATCGCCTTCGTGAAGGACGGCACGCCCTCGGAACACATCGTGCGCCATGTGGACCGCGCACGCATCGGCATCCGCTTCGGGGATTTCTACGCGAGCCACCTGATCGACGCGCTGGGCCTGCGCAGCCTGGGCGGGCCGGTGCGCGTGTCGATGCTCCACTACAACACCGTTGGCGAACTCGACCGGCTGATTGAAGCGCTCGAACAGGTGCTTTGACCCCGCGCCCGCCGCGCATCCGGTGGGCCGCCTCACGACGCCGCCGGAGCGTTTGTGCTAAAACACTTCCACATCAAAAAGGAGGCTTGCCATGTCCGCCAGAATGCTTTCGCTGCTGGTCTGCGCCGCGTTGCCGGCATCCGCATTGGCGCAGACCGATGCGCGCGCCATCGGTGCCCAGGACGCCTTCGCCTCCCCCGTCATGGTGGTGGCGCCCAAGGCGCCGGCGCGCGGCGCCAATGATCCGGCCTCGGTGGAAATCCGCGTGACGGGAACCATCGGCACCGATGGGGTGATGACCCAGCCGGTCTTCGAGAACGCGCAGGGCAAGGACAAGTATGTGCAGGCGCTGCGCGACGTCCTGCACCTGTGGCGCTTCAAGCCCGCGGTGGACCTGGAGGCGTGCAAGCCGGCCGCGCGCAGCGGCACGGTGGCGGTGTGGTTCGATGAAAAGAACGGCAAGCCCAGCGTGTCGGTGTCCATGCCGCGATCTGGGGGCAAGGGCGAGGCGTCGCGCGCCGGCGGCGAGGGCGCGCCCATCAAGGTCGCGCATCGGCCGCGCGCGGGTTTTCCGACCGAAGCGCGCGACATCGGCGCCGAGGGGGCGGCCGAAGTGCTGATCAAGCTCAACGAGAAGGGCGAGAACGTCCAGCAGGCCCTGCTGTTTTCCACGCCGCACAGCATGTTCGGCGATGCGGTGATGGCGCGCGCACGCGAGCTCACCATCGCGCCAGGGGGCGCACGGGCGCAATGCGTGGCGGTGCCGTACCACTTCTGCATGGACGGCGAGGTGAACTTTCCCAATTCCGCGTGCGAGGCCCGGCGCCGGCGCGGCGCGTCCTGAGCCCTGCCACATGCGCGAGACGCGTCCCGACCCGGTCCGGCGCAGTTTGCTGGCCGGTGCGCTGTCGGCGGGCCTGGGCGCGCGGCCCGCGCTGGCGGGCACGCGTATGTTGAGGAAGCCGATCCCGGCGTCGCCCTCCGCGGAATCATTGCCGGTCATCGGCCTGGGCACCTGGCAATCGTTCGACGTGGGCGCGGAAGCGATGCGCGGCCTGGCGGCCGTGCTGGGCGCCTTTAACGATGGCGGCGGCACCGTCCTCGATTCGTCCCCCATGTACGGGCGCAGCGAAGCCGTGGCGGGCGAACTCATCCGCCAGACCGGGCTGCGCAAGAAGTTGTTCGTGGCCACCAAGGTGTGGACCCGCGGCCGCGAGGCCGGCATCGCGCAAATGAACGACTCGCTCGGCAAGCTCAATGCGGACCCGATCGACCTCATGCAGGTGCACAATCTGCTCGACCTCGAAACGCACCTGGCCACGCTCGGCGAGTGGAAGAGGGCCGGTCGCTTGCGTTACGTCGGCATTACGCACTACACCGCGGGCGCCTACACCGCGGTCGAACAGGCGTTGGAGCGGCATCCTGTGGATTTCCTGCAGATCAACTATTCGATCGGTGAGCGCGAGGCGGAACGGCGCCTGCTGCCCATGGCGCGCGAACGCAAGATCGCGGTGATCGCCAACCGGCCGTTCGCGGGCGGGGAATTGTTCAAGCGGCTGCGCGCGATGCCGTTGCCCGCGTGGGCGGGCGACATCGAATGCGCCAGCTGGGCGCAACTGATGCTCAAGTTTGTCGTCTCCCATCCGGCCATCACCTGTGCGATTCCCGCCACCTCGCGCATCGAGCACCTGCGCGATAACCTGGGCGGAGGACTGGGAAAGATGCCGGATGAGGGCCTGCGCGCAAAGATCGCCGCGTTCGCAGCCTGATCCTTCTGCCGCGTTCTGCGCATCCAACCGGACGTGAAACCCCAGTACTGGCGCGCTGTTTGAAGCATTTTTGCCTAGAAAGCCGCGCCGTTGCTGGAGTTTGGTCCGTTCAACGGTTTGCGATGCCAACGCGATGCCGCATTTAAGGCAAACCCTGAAGGTCACTGCAGGCGGCAAGGACGAACATCGCGGATCGCGGAATTGCTGCTTGGCACAAAAGAGACAGACCACTTCCAAGCCACCGCATGATTCTTTGACTTTGCCCGCCTGCGTCCCTAACATCGCGCGGCGCTGGCCGAAGGGGATTGGCCGGCGCCCACAACAATCAGCGTCATCCATTCGGGAGGGAATCATGCGGTTTGTTTCGCGTCTTGCATTGCGGGTGGCGGCGGCCACCGCGGGCCTGTGCCTGCTCGGTTTTGCCGTGGTCGGACAATCGACCAACTACTCGCTCTGGATCAACGGGCGGACCGGCGGCGGCCAGATCGGCAACTACGCCGACTTCACCTACTGGGGCCCGTCGTCCACCGCGGCCGGGATCAACAAGAAGGCCGTGAACTGGGACGGCTACAACCGCATTTCCAACCAAAGCGTCTATGTGCGCAATGCGCTCGATTGTTTCTGCACCGGCTCCAACTGGTGCTACATCGCCACGCACAGCGCCGGCAACCTGATGCTCGGCTACACGCTGGCCATGTACGGCGGCAGCGCGCGCACCATCACCACTGCCGCGCCCGCCAGCGGCGGCACCTGCGCGGCGTCTGGCGCGGGCACGCAGACCGGCTGGAACATCAAGTGGGTGGACAACGCGGGCGGCGCCTCGGGCGGGTCCGAACTGGCCGATTCCGGCGACTGGCTGCTGTCCGAGCCGCTGGTGAGCGACCTCAAGACCTCGACGGCGCGCTCGATGTACGACCACAACAACACGCGCGGCAAGACCTTCTACATGTTTGCCGGCGCCAAGGGCACGCTGTACTCGGGCCTCCTGCCGGGCCAGGACGACGAGGCGATCGCCTACCATTCCTCTGGCGGCGTCTCGGGCACCAGCGGCGCGAGCTTCTGCAATCCCTCGGACTGGTTCTGCAACGACCTGACGCTGGGCACCGCGGCCAACGAGGGCGGGCGCGCCAAGTGGACCAACCACAACGTGCAGTTCCGCGACGACAGCGAGTCCCTCAACCACTACACCAACGGCAACTGGGCCGGCATCGTGTCCAAGGCCCGCGCCGACATGGCGACCTACGCGCAATGACGCGCGCTGACGGCGGCGGCAAGGCATGACCTTCCGCCGCTGGCGCTGGGTGCTCATCCCCCTGCTCATGGCAGGGGTTTTTTTCGCCTGGCTGTTCCTCACGCGCCCGCAGGCCGGGGAGTGGAAGCGCGTCGATGGCGCGTCACCAACCGGCGCCGGCGCGCGCGTGCCGGCCACCGGCCA
>CAZTYC010000097.1:0-9442 GCA_964617435.1 uncultured Burkholderiales bacterium | reverse complement strand
GACGGTAAAAGACGGCAAAGCGCAGTGCCGTTTCGTCGCAAGACCCTAAGGTCAGGCCTGTCGCGCGACTTTTTACATTTCGAAAAAGGAGGCCATCATGGTCGCAAGACCCTAAGGTCAGGCCTGTCGCGCGACAGTACAAGTTTCAGTCACGGTAGTACTATGTCGCAAGACCCTAAGGTCAGGCCTGTCGCGCGACAGACCTCAATTTTCCCCACGCCAGGCGGGCAATGGCAAGCGAAAAAATGCGCGTGTACCCTTCTTTCACGGCGCCGGTGGACAATTCTGTTGAAAACCCGGTTTTCTTTCGCCAAATCAAAAGCATGCTGACTCTTTCAGGAAATCCAGTAGTCGATCTTGCGGTCCCGCGCAGGCGCAAGCCACTTGTGGGTCGGCTGGCCGCAGGCAGCGCACTCGTACAAAACGATCGAGTCCTCGCCGGCACTGGCAAGCCTGGACACCGCGCGCACCATGGTCCTGAGTTCGCCATCGGTCAGGACGCATTCGAAGACGCTGAATTGGATGCGCACTCCATACGCTTCCAGGACCCGCGCGATCGCAGCACGTCGAGCATCGTCGACGACGTCAGAGCTGACCAAGTAGCGATGATTGGGCATGGCCGTCATGCAATCCAGTAGGGCGGCAGCGAGGGCGAACGAGTGACGGCATTGCGCGGCGGTGCAAACACCGCACGCGCGAGAATGGGCCACATGACAAGGAGGTCGTTGGGACCAACATGCTTTTCCAACTCCCGCAACAATGCGACTGCTTCATATTGCGTGCAGGTGCTGGTGAACACGCTCTTCTGGATGCGAGTTGCGCGGGCTTCCAGGTAGCGGGCCACGCGAACGCGCTGACGTGGCAATTCGATGTCATAGGCAATCACCCATTGGCGCTCGGAATTGGCGGCCTTGGCCATGCGCTCAGGGCTTTACGACATAGGGCCGGTATTGTCCGGCCTCGCCCAGGAGATACTGGGCAAGCGCAAGCACCTGGCCATCCATGATCCTGCGCCAGTCCATCGACAGGCCGTGGAACGCATGCCGCATCGGCGCATTGAGTTTCTCTTCCAGCGCATGGATATAGAGCTTGCGGGCTTCCGCGGACATCATGCACGCCTCGTTGCCTGCGGCCGGCATCGTGAAATCCTTGCTCTTCAGGCGACCATTTTGCAGCAGGTCGTAGGCCAGGGTGTCGATGACGGGCCCGCGAAATTCCTCGACCAGATCGGAAACCAGGGCGTGGTGCCCGGCACGCGTTGCGTGCAACGCGCCCAGATAGGGATTCAGGCCGCGCGCCATGACCAAACTGAGCAGGTTGTAGTAGAGCACGGTGTAACCGTACGAGAGCAGGGAGTTGAACGGGTCTGGCGGCGGCTGCCTCTTGCGCCCGCGAAACTGGAGCCGTGAATCCAGCAACCCGCCCAGTGCCTGCCAATACGCTGCTGCGGCCTGCCCCTCGATACCGCGCAGGCTCTCGATGCTGGCCGCGCGCATGGCGTCTTTTTCCGCCAGGTTCAGGCGTTCGAACAGCACCTTCGCCCCGTCAATCGGCCTGTTGCGGTGCCAGCGCCGCAGGATATTTCGTGAATTCGCCACTTTTCCCGCCACAAATGCACGCGCCAGATGCAGTTGCCGGTCCGCCTGCTCCATGGCCAGGAACTGGGCCCGTTGCAGGCGGACGTTTTGGATCCGCAATGGATCGACAACGCCAAAATACTTTCCCCGACCGCTGAGGATCATGATCGGGACGGCGTGCTCAAGGCAAAGGCCGATCGCGCCACTGGTGATGTTCAGGCGCCCGAACGCCATGATTTGGTGGAGGCGTGCGACCGGCACCCTGACATCCTCCTTTGCCTTGCTTCGCACCACCAGTTGCCCGCCCTGAATGTCGAGGGTTGTACTCGATTCGAGCAGGTACAGCGTTCGCAGCAGGGGTGACGATTCGCCCGACTCCATCCGCCCCTCTGCATGCTGGGCAGGTGGCACCGTAGCCTCCTGCCGGTTCACGGCCGACTCAGGCGGCGACGCATCGCCACCGGTATCCGGAATCGCGGCAGTGGCGCACGCCGGTGTTTCGTTACGCTCGTCCTGTCGTTCATGTGTTGACGATTCACCTGCCGAAATGCGCTCGAAATGGTGGCCCAAAAAATCAAACCCCTCCTTGAGCGACCTCGTCCTTGTCTTCTGCGGATTCAACACCAGACCGCACGAGGCCAATGACGTGGCAATGGCCCGCATCGCGCTCACCGCTGAGCCCTGGTCCGGTGCAAACACCAGGAAGTCGTCGGCATAGCGGACCAATGGCAAGTCGAGGGCGGTGACCGTCCGGTCCAGGCGATCCAGCACGATATTGCAAAGCAGCGGGCTCAACGGCGAGCCTTGCGGAATTCCGCGGATCAGGCTGGCGGGACCGTCAAAACCGGCTTTCGGGCAAGCGCGGATTCCAGCGCGCAACAGACCCTTGACCAGCCATGCGACTTTTCCTCCCCAGGCGCCCGCGCGCTTGAGTTCCTCGATGACGGCGCGCCCGTCGATGTTGTCAAAACAGTGCTCGATGTCGGCGTCGATGACATATTCCCAGCGGGAGTCCAAGACGCAGGCCTCTACGGCAGCAATCGCATCCCGCAGCCCGCGATTGGGCCGATAGGCGTAGCTTGCATCGGAAAACTCCGCATCCAATTGCGCGCTGAGCCGTTCGGCCAGCGCACCTTGCACGATGCGGTCGCGCAGCGCCGGAATGAGCAGGATTCGCTCCCCGCCGTTGCCTTTGGGAATTGCGGCAGGGCGCAGTTCCTGTGGGCGGTAGCGGCCCGAGGCAATTTCTGCGCTCAGGGCGCCGCAATACGCGGCAGGGTTGGTTGCGATTTCGTCGAATTCGAGGGCCGGTTCACCGGACGCATGCTGCTGTTTATGCTTGGATTGAATCTTGATCCAGGCGGAAAGCAAATCCTGTGCGTCCAAGACGACTTCGGACATTTGCGACATCGCCTCATCGGGAACGGTCAGACCGCAACTGCGCGCGAACAGGAAACCTCAACCTTGCCCACGCGGCGGCGGAAGCCCCAATTCTTTCCAATGATTGTGGTCAAATTTCTTGCCAGCCAGCCTTACACGGTGTACTCCCAGCAAGTCGATTTTCCGCAACACAACTTCGGACAGTGGAAAGCTTCCGGAAAAAACCCAAAAGACCTTGCCGAACGGACCGCCAAACCATAGCCGGGAATAGGTTAGTTTCTCGATGTCGTGCCGTATGTTTGACTTTTTGTTTTTTCTTGCAGCTTCCCGCTGACCATCGCGCAAGTGCGGATCATCCTTTGGGTCTTTGTAATCTTTTCGCTCAAAAAGGAACAATCGGTAGTCCGCAGTGGCGGCGCAATCGTATTCAGCCAATGGTTCCGGGTTGTCTGCGCCAATCCAAGTGCAGTACGGCAAAACGTCGAAGAAAGCGAGTTTCTTCAAGGCCTCAACCATGTTCCCTTCGGTCCAGTGTTGTTCTCTGCCTGCAGTCACAGTTTGCCCATGAAGAGCAAAGTAGTCCTTAACCTGAATACCGGACTCGAATAGATGATAAGCATACGACCAGTTTCTGGCGGGAAACGCGAGGCGCCCTTTGCCAGTTTCCACGAAGAACGATCGGCGCCTGTCATCCATGTCAAACAGGTCGGCCAACGGTGCACGCAGTTGTTCGGTACCGGTGGTGCGATTGAGCACCCATTCGTCAATTTTGTATTTGTCCAGGAGGTTCTTGCCAATTTCGTGGGCTTGCGCCGAGTCGAGCTCCGAAGCAATTTCGTGTTCTTCAAATTCGACAGCCGGATGCAAACGACTGGCCACTTCCTTTAAGGCGCGTGCACGCTCCGTCATCGCCGGTGTAACCAGGCAATGCACCACGTCCGGCTGTGTGGAAGGCTCGTTGATGGCGATGAAATTGACCAGCGGCTGCCCGGTGATCACCGTGAGCATGCGTCTAGCCATGGTTGTTCCCTTCCCGAATCTCCACCCGCCCGTATTCCGGGGTGCGCGCGCCGATGCCCTCCGTTTCCAGCGCGACTTGAAGGATGTTCAGCGCGTATTCCGCCCAAAGCTTGGGACCGAACACGGAAAACAAAAAGCTCCCATGCGTGGCCAGCTGCGGAATGGGCGTCGGCGAATCGTAGGGCGTTGCGGGCGTTTCGCCCTTTTTGTCGAGAAAGGCCTTGTGGTGCGGCGTGATCTGCTCGCGCACCAGCGGCTGCGTGGCCTTGCGGATGTCGGACTTGCGCGGAGTGCCGGTAAATGAAGGTGCCGAGTCGGGGACCCACCACGCGTCCTGGAAATCCACCTTCATGGCCGAATTGGTCGATTCGAACAACCCATTGCGCTCCTGATCCGAAAGTCCCAACTGGCGCGCAAAGTGCACGGCCAGGCCCTTGCACGCGCTTCCCGGAACATACGGCACGCCGTAAGGGCTTCGCAGGCAGATATTGGTTGCCCAAAGGCTGGCGTCGGACATGCCAATCAATGCCCGGTCAGCGAGCTTCAAATCGCGGCTGTGCGCTTTGCCCGCGGACTCAATCGCGGCGACATGCTTCTTCCATCTTTCGTATGCCCGCGCATACACGCTGGCTTCGGGCACCTCGATGCTGCAAGCCCGGCTGAAATGCGCAGCGGTTGACTTTGAATCCCCCGCAGTCCCGGGATACTGGAACATCAATTGAAACTGCGCGTTGGTGGAAACACGACTGGAATCGATTTGATGCCGGAAATGACTAGCCATGTTGGGTCGCCTCCGTGCCGGATGTTCGTCGCGTCGGCCGTTCCTTTTCGACATGCGCACGGAGCCAGGTCCGGCAATGATCCGCAAGACGCAAGGCTAGCCGCGTGTGCACGCGATACAGCGCGCTCGGCTCGGCGGTGAGTTGCGCGGCGCGTTGACCATCATCGTTGCCGCTAACCGCGCAAACCCCGCTCAATACAGAGACGAATCCGTCAACTGCCTGTTGAATGCGGTCGGGACTTTCTTGCTGCCGCGCATAATTGACCGCCGCGCTCAGGCCATGCGCACGGACCAGTGGCAGAAACTCGGCCAACGCGACAAGTGCACTGTCGCCACCTTGTTTCGCGTGCAGGTCGTTGACCAAGCCATAGGCAACGCGTTCGAGATTGAGTCGCATATGCCCTCCTCAGGTGCCCGCCAGCACAAAGCGGGTCTGGCCGCGACCCACGCTGGCCTTGCCGCCGAATTGGATCGTCCGCTCGCCTTTACTGTTGAGGCCGCCTAGCGCCATTTTGAACTGCCCGATCCAGGTCTTGGCGGTTGCCTCATCGCGTGCATCTGCCGGATTGCCCTTCGTGTCCTTGGCCAAGAATATGGCGTCGGCCGCGACCGTGCCCCAGAAAATACTCTCGGCGGGCATGCATTCCTCGCTCCACAGTTGCCCGTCGGCCACCTGCTTGTTGTCGTCCAGCCGATTGCGGGTCCGTACGTCCGAGCCCGATTCCGTGAACATGAGGAAATCGGCGTCGCTCGCCACCACAAATCGTTTAACGAATTCTGCATGCCACGCAAAGGCGTTCGCCACGCCCTTCTCAGGCCCAAAGAGGTCGGTTGCGATGGCGCCGGCCCAAACGCCCACATCTGAACTTGCAGCTGCCGACAAGACCACGTCGCGAAGGTAGGCCTTGTTTCCTTGGCTTACCGCAGTGGAAGTTGCATGCCACACTGTGTCAGCAGGCGGCACCGGGATCGCCGGCAACTCTTCGTTCGGAAAACAAAACCGGCGCTCACGCGCATAGCGGGCCAGGGCCAATGGCGAAGTCACCCACGCAAAATCGCCGGCGTAGGAAACCACCGGAAAGCACAGGATTTGCGCGTCGGACACCAGCAGCGCGGCCTGGTCGCGATTGCCGGTGTTGTCATGCTCGGCGCCGAAGAGGACGGCATGATTCGCCGTCCCCATGAGTTCATCGCGCAGGACACCCTTCACGCCGCTCCCCGGAGCATTCGGCAGGCCGGTGGACACCTCGCGCGAATGCGGAAGGTCAACCAGGCCGGTCGAGACGCCGGTGCCCATGTGCAGCGAACTGATTGCATGCAGGTAAAACAGCAGGCTGTTGCCCATGATTTCTCCTTGTTCCTTCAACGCGCTACGCAACACCGACCATCCCGACACCCCAGCCGTCCTGCCGCCATCGATCTACACACAGGCTCTGCATCCAGAGGTCGGCCGCGTTTCCGCTGAGGACTTCAAACCAATACACGCTGCCCGCGGGCACTACCCGCCAAGGCTGACCGGGGCCGGCGACTTGACTTCCCGAGTCATCCCGGCGGGCCTGCCAACCGGAGTAGCTCTGCGCACGGGAGATCGCAGCGGCGACGATGCGCAAAACGACTGGCTGTTTGCCGGGGGGAGAGAGCTTGCCCTCAATGTGCGTGGTACCCGCACTATCCAGAATCTGCTGCATGAAATCCGGATACCAGCCATGTTTCTCAAACAATGCCGGTGTCAGCAAGACAAAACGCGCGATCCTGGCTCGCGAAAGCCCCGGGCACATTGGCAACCCGGGAGACCCAGCCGCCTCGATGCGGACGAAGCGTCCTTCCCCACCGACGCGCCGCACCTCGCCGTGCAACGATGCGGCTTCACCGGCCTTGCGCGAAACCCGCGCCAAGAGCGCCAAGCCCGTCGAACTCCCCTTGCGCGGGGCAAAGTCGCGCCCGGTCGTGCGGAACAATTGCCCCTCTTTGGCGCCCTTGCCCTGCAACTGCATGACTACGTGGGCGCGGGTGTCCGGCAAGGTGTCGTCGCATGGTGCGCCCTGCTGCTTGCATGCAGCGGCCGGATCGGCGAGCCAGGAGGACATCCGCGCCGCGGTCCACCACGCCGACTGCTCATCGGGCTTGCCCTTCAATTCCTCCTGCTTTGCATCGGCAATGGCCGGGACCTGCAGGCCCGCGGGGAGATCGCAAACCGCTTGGTCGGGCACCGTCTGCGGCGCAAGGCGGAACAGCTTGCCGTTAAGGCTTACGCTGTCGGCCGGCCGCGGCACCAGCAGCTCAAAACCTTTGGCATCATTTAGGTAGTCGAACCGCGCTAGGGAAACCCACTCGAGGTCAACCTTGCCGACGGAAAACGGGTTGGCCGCGCGGCCGTGCTTCACCTCGTGCGCGGCGCGCATCGCCCCGGCAATGGTGCTGGGAAACGGAAACGACAGGGAGCTTCCGGCGATGCCAAAGTCGGTTGGCCTGCCGGTGCCGAACACCAGCGGCGCGCGCGGATGCAGGAGATAGGACTCGCCACTCACGACAGGCCTCCCTCGTCGCCAGCCGAACTGGCGCGGCCGGCCAACCAGCGCGCCATCAGCAGAAGGGCGACGGACTGTTCAGGATCATGTTCCATCGCCGTCTGGATATCCTCGACCACATCGTCGGAAATTTCCGTTTCATCCGGTCGCTTCTTGGAAAGCACGGTACGCACCTGCCGGCCCCAGAGCTTCTTGAATTCCGCTTCGTCATCCCCCGCGCTGATCCGGCGGCAATTGGCAAGCGCCTGCTCCAGTTCGTGCGCCAGGCCGCCCGGCAGCGAGGCCACGGTACCTGCCGGCGGTCGCATCCATGACTGCCATTGGGTTAGTCGCTTCAAGGCGACGGAATCCGGCCAGCGGATGCGAACCGCCAGTTCGGCCCCGCCACGCGGCTTGGCCAGCAGGCAGAGCGCATTGCGCTGCAGCGTTTCCGCAAGCTTGCCGCCCTTGGCCAACTTCTCTGCCCGTTGGGCCAACTCGCGCGCATCGCCCAAAGGCTCGAGAAAGTGCACCAGGGCAATGCCGACGCTGAGCGTGGGCCGTTCTGATTCAGCGACACCCAGCGCAGCTGCAACTGCGGCAAGCGATTTCGAAAAGAAATCGCGTAATTCTTGCGCGATTTCCACGGCACGATGCACCGGCACAAGGCCAAGCACGTCATCGCCTCCAGAATAGATGCAGGCGCCCTCCTTGTCGCGCATCTTTTTGGGAACCCCTTGTGCGAATTCAGACAAGGATTTGCTGATGTTCCTGTGCTGCTCCAGGCCATCGGGCCTCGTGGCTGCGTGATCGAGCAGCTTGCCCATCTTGTCGCCGTCGGCCAGCAGCAGGCCGTAGTACGGCTGGGGCGCGCCAAACTTCTTCTGCAACGCTTTCAAGGCGTCGTCCAGGCCGGCCAGCGACGATTCCGCCTGCTCGATGTCGTCCGGGTCAAACATCACGTCAGCACCCTTTGCGGTGCCGCTGCTTCGAATTGAATCGAGCTCCACCGCCAACCGGTTCCGGTAGAGCAATTGCCCATCAAACGGCAGCGGTTTGACCCACTCGTATTGGTCATAGCCACCGCCGAACTGCGTTCCGATATCCAGTTTGGCCAGCTTTGCCAGATGTCCTTCCAATTCCTTCAATTTGTCGCTTCCGCCATCCGCAGCGGCAATGCGAGCGACCCACTCCTGCGCGGCCACGCGCGCAGAGGGTAGGAAGCTTTTTCTCTGGCCAAGCAAGCGCTTGACGAGCGCGGCGGTATCCAGTTGCTCGTTGCGCTCGATACCCAGCCGCTTGCGTCGCCGCGCAATCTTGCCGGAAGCGGCGGTGGCGAACGCATCGGTCAACACCGTCGATTGCGCGCCATCCAGCGAGGACTTGGGGCGCCGCTCGTGATCCCGATAGGCTTTGAACAGCCGCGAGTTCTTTCGATTCGCCATCAATGTGCGCAAATCGTCGCTGGCCTTGGAATAGTCGCCGTTGAACGGGACCGCGCCGTAATACACCTCAACCACGTCCTGGAGCTGGGCATCCCAAAGCGACGCGTCGAATACCTCACTCTCCGGGTTGGCGATCGCTTTTGCCTCAGTGCAAAGTGCCTCCCACTGGTTTTGGGCGGCATCGCGCGCAGCGATCAAGGTGTTCTCGACTTCAACCCTGTTGTCCGTGGCAATGCTGCAGGTGACGATATTGGTTACCAGGAAGTCGGACTTGCCAAGTTTGTCTTTCAGGTCGTCGGCAAACGGGAAGACGAGGGTCACCTTACTATTGCCACGCAGACTGCCAGCAGCCGCCTTGCTGATCTGAGACAAGACCAGCGAACCGAACCAAAGGTCGCGCGACCTGCGCGCGGTGGCAATGAACCCTTGCACCGGGCCGAACGTGACTTGAGCGAGATAGCCCATGGCAACGATTAGGAAATCCGATGGATGAACAGCTTGAATGGATCGACCGGATTGGTTACACCAGCCGTCAAGATGCCGGTTGGTTGCCCGGCGGCACGTCTGCCAACGTCCATCCAGTCCATCGCTTTTTGGCAATCAGCGTTCTCGCTTGCCGAACCCGGTTTCGGCCACCACGTTCCGTAGGCGATCGTGCTCGGTCCGACGCGGGCAACTGGCTCAAACGTGGTCAAGTCCTTGCGCCAGTTAAGCACCAACACATATGGTCTC
>CAZTYC010000096.1:0-9448 GCA_964617435.1 uncultured Burkholderiales bacterium | reverse complement strand
GCGCACCAGCGCTGCCACATGGTGCGCAGCGCCGCTTCCACCCAGCGCGCCACCTTCTGCGGTTGGCAGAACGGCGACGCGGCCATGCGATCGCGCATTTCGCCGCGCAGCGCCGCCAGGTCCTGCGGGCGCGTTGCCCAGGATGTGGCCTTGGCGACGAAATCGTCTTCCGAGACGGCGATGAAATCGGTCAGCCCGAGGTTGGAGTTGATGATGACGCCCACGCGCGACGCCATGGTCTTTCCGGCAATGGTCAGCACCGGCACGCCCATCCACGCGGCATGGCATGTTGTGGTGCCGCCATTGAACGGGAAGGTGTCGAGGATCATGTCCACGCGGTGATGGGCCGCCAGGTAGTCCGCCATGTTCGAGCGCGGCACGAAGATCAGCCGCGACGCCTCGATGCCATGCGCGGCAAACTGCGCCGCCACGCGGGCCTGCTGGTCCGCCGCCGCCCCGCCGACCAGCATCTGCGAACCCGGAACCGCCGCCAGCACGCGCGCCCACAAGGAGGCCACGTCGCCAACCAGTTTGTCGCCGCGCGAAAAACTGCCGAAAGTCACGCGGCCGCTCTGCAGGGCGGGCAGGGGATTGACCGCCGGTGATTGCTCGAAGGGCTGGAACAGCACGCCCGACGGCAGCCGGACGATCTTCTCCGTGAACTGCGCATCGAGCAGCCCGGGCGGCGCGCTGAAGCGGTCGGCCAGGTAGTAGTCCATGGCCTGCAGTCCCGTGGTGTTCGGATTGCCGATCCAGGTCACCTGCACGGGAGCCGGCTTGTGCGCGAAGGCCAGGAGACGGTTGCCAAACGTGTGGCCGGACAGGTCGAACAGGATGTCGATCTGGTCATTGCGGATGGTGTCCACCACCTCGGCGTCCGCAAGATTGGCCACGTTGCGCCAGTTGCGGGACAGTTTCTTGAGCCGCGCGGTCACCGCGTCTTCAGCCGCGTGGTTCGCATACACCCAGATTTCGTAGTTCGATTTGTCCATCGCAAGCCACAGCGGCTCGATGAAGGACGCCACCGCGTGCGCGCGCAGGTCCGCGGAGACGAACCCGATGCGCAGGGCGCGATCCGGCTCGCGCGAATTGGTGTGCGCGGGGCGGCTTTGCAGGAGCGGTCGCTCGAAATGATCGCCGAAGGCGCGATGCGCGGCGAACACCGACTCCGGCGTCTGCGTGGTGTCGTGCGAAAGGTAGAACAGCAGGTTGCTGTGCGCGTCAAAGAAATTCGGGTCGATGGCCAGCGCCTTTTGGAATGCCTTGATGGCCTCCGCATGATTCCCGCGCGCCGCCAGGGCCATGCCGACGTTGTTGATGAACGGCGGGAATTTGGGCGCGAGCTCGAACGCGCGCTGGAAGCACTGCGTGGCTTCCGCGAGCTGGCTGGTTTCGAGAAACGCCACGCCGAGGTCGTTATGCACGTCCGGCAGGTTGGGGTCGAGGGACAGGGCCTTCCGGTAGCAGGCGATGGCCGAGTCGACCTGACCCATCCGGCGGTACACCGTGCCCTTGGCCCGGTGCGCGATCGCGAAACCGGGCTGGAAGGCGATGGCGCGGTCGAGGTGGTTCATCGCCTCATCCTGCTGGCCCTGGTCCGACAACAGGAGGCCCAGGTTGTAGTGGAACTCTGCGTTTTGCGGGCCGCCGAAGCGCGCATCGAGCGCGATGGCCCGTTCGAAATTCTGCAGCGCATCCTTGGCGCGGCCCTGGGCCAGTTGCAGGAGGGACAGGTTGAAGCGCGCGGGGGCCAGGTTGGGATTCAGGTCGACCGCCCGTTGATAGCAGCTGATTGCCTCCTGGATGTTGCCGCGCTCATGTTGAAGGACGCCGAGGTTGTTGTGCGCCTCCGGATACTTCGGGTTGGCCTTCACCGCGTTCTGGTAGCTCGCCATCGCCTCGTCGATCCGGCCCAGACCCTGCCAGGCCTTGCCGAGCCTGAAGTGCGCCTCCGCGTGGTCCGGCTTCAATTGCAGGGCCGCGCGGAAGCTGGCTGCCGCGGCGTCGAATTGATTGCCATCGAGGAGGATCTTGCCCAGGCTGAGGTGCGCGTCCGCATCGATCGGGTCCTGCGCGAGGACGCGGGTGATCAAATCGGTCGCCCGGTCCGTTTGGCCGCGCGACAGCGCCTCGGCGGCGAGGCGCTTCAACTCCGCGCCGGGCGTGCCGGCGGGAGGCATGTCTCCCGGGCCGGAAGTGGCTGCCGTCGCAGGCACTGCAGCCTGGCCTTGCGGCTCGCGCTCCCCCGCGGGCGCCTTGTTCCCGAACAGCCAACGTAGCATCTACCTTCTCCCGTGCGGACGGATGGGCTTGCGCGAGCCGGGCAAGCGCCTAGCCCTGTTTCGTTTTCAGCGACTGGCGCGCGACGAATGCAGTAAGCTCGTAGCCGACGTTGTTCACAAAGTCCGGCGAATAGCCCGCGCTGGTCAGCGCCGCCTTGAACTGGCTTCCCAGGCGCGCCTTGGTGTAGAGGTTGAGCTTGTGCGTCTTGACGAACGTTTCCGCGCGCGCGAACACCAGGTCATGCGCCTTGCGGAACCTGGCCGGGCCTTTCCGGCGCTGGTTCTCCAGTTCGGACGGTGGAAAGCGCGAGACCAGATCGGACGCGATCGAGGCGGCGAAGTCATCCACTTCGCGGGTGTTGAACCAATTCAGGATCATCGAAAAGTACCCAATTCCGGAAATTTGCGGGGGCGCGCCATTTTCGGCGTGCGGCACCTTCGTGCCGCCTTCCCCACCCGGCATGAATTGTAGCCCGATCCCCGCAGGGCACCACTGCCCCCGCAGCGGTATGGCTAGAGCAAATACGCAATCACGAACACGCCGATCATGGTGATGGCGAGCGCAAGCTTTGCCACCGAGCCGAGCAGCAAGCCGATCCAGGTGGCGAACCCGACCTTCGCGGCCTGGTGCATGTTCTTGCGGGCGATCATCTCGCCGGCCACCGCACCGACAAACGGGAAGATGAAGACGCCGATGAGGCCGGCAAAGATGCCGACCAGGCTGCCCAGCGCCGCACCGATGAGCGCGTATTTCGAGGCGCCGACCCGCCGCGCGCCGATCATCCCGGCCAGGAAATCGATCGCCATCGCCAGCAGCATCAGCGTGCCGAGGATGGCCAGCGTGGGCCCGCCGATCTTCTGGAAATCGCCGATCCACGCAGCCACCAGCAGGCCGCCGAACACGAACGCCACGCCGGGCAGCGCCGGGAAGATCGTGCCCGCAAGGCCCACCGCCACCAGGGTGAACGCCAACAGCCAGAGGAGGAGGGTCTCGATACCCATGGGGAGGAAAAGGGAAATGGACGGGATTGACGCGGCTGCCGCCACGCCGCGGGGCCTGCCGGACGCGAGCCGGAGTGCCACGATGGACGCATCCAGCCCTTATACCTGCATGGCTGAATTCCGTTGCATGCTTGAACTATGATAGGCCGAATCGTTCATGGAATCGCGCCAACCCTGCCCGTGACTGCCGCAGCCGAGTCCTCCGCACTTTTCACGCGCCTGCGTTCGGCACTGGAACCGGGTGCGCTGCTCACCGCGCCCGAGGCGCTCAAGCCGTATGAGTGCGACGGGCTTTCCGCGTATCGCGAATTGCCGCTCGCCGCCGTGCTGCCCTCCACGGTCCGCGAAGTGCAGGACGTGCTCAGGGCCGCGCACGAGACCGGCACCAAGGTCATCGCGCGTGGGTCCGGAACCGGCCTCTCGGGCGGCGCGACACCCGAGCCGGACGCGCTGCTGATGTCGATGGCAAAGTTCAACCGCATCCTCGAGGTGGACGCGCTGGCCCGCACCGCGCGCGTGCAGCCGGGGGTGCGCAACCTGAAGATTTCCGAGACCGTGGCGCCGCATGCGTTGTACTACGCGCCGGATCCGTCGTCGCAGATCGCCTGCTCGATCGGCGGCAACGTGGCGGAGAACTCCGGCGGGGTGCATTGCCTCAAGTACGGGCTCACGGTCCACAACATCCTGAAGGTGGATGGCGTGCTGGCCACCGGCGAGGCGGTCACCTTTGGTTCCCATGCGCTCGATGCGCCCGGTTACGACCTGCTGGCCGCGGTCACCGGGTCGGAGGGCATGCTCGCCGTGATCACCGAGGTCACCGTCAAGCTGTTGCCCAAGCCGACGCTGGCGCGCGTGGTAATGGCGAGTTTCGATTCGGTGGAGAAGGCCGGCGATGCGGTCGCCGCCGTCATCGGTGCGGGCATCGTGCCCGCCGGCCTGGAAATGATGGACAAGATGGCAACCGCCGCCGTCGAGGATTTCGTGCATGCCGGCTACGACCTTGCGGCGGAGGCGATCCTGCTGTGCGAATCCGACGGCACGCCGGAAGAAGTCGAGGAAGAAATTGCGCTGATGGCGCGTGTCATGAAGGAGGCCGGCGCCACCGCCTGTGTGGTGTCCAACAACGAGGCCGAGCGGTTGAAATACTGGTCCGGCAGGAAGGCCGCGTTTCCCGCGGTCGGGCGCATCTCGCCGGACTATTACTGCATCGACGGGTCGATTCCGCGTCGCGCCCTGGCTCTCGTGCTCGCCCGCACTGCCGAGATGAGCGCAAAGTACGGCCTACGGTGCGCCAACGTGTTCCATGCCGGTGACGGCAACCTGCATCCGCTGATCCTGTACGACGCCAACATCCCCGGCGAGCTCGATCGCACCGAGGCCTTCGCGGCCGAGCTGCTGGAGCTCTGCATCGAGGTCGGCGGCACCATCACCGGCGAGCACGGCGTGGGCATCGAGAAGATCAACCAGATGTGCACCCAGTTCAAGGACGACGAGCGCGAGATGTTCCTCGCGGTCAAGCGCGCCTTCGACGACCGGATGCTGCTCAATCCCGGCAAGGCCATCCCCACGCTGCACCGCTGCGCGGAGTACGGGCGCATGCATGTGCGCGGCGGCCAGTTGCCGCATCCCGATCTGCCGCGGTTCTGAGGCGGGGGAGTGCGGCATTGATCGCGCAGGCGCTTGAGTCCATCCCCGGTCTTGCGGTCATTGCGGATAAGGAACGCCTGCGGCCGTTCGAGACCGACGGTTTCATCCAGCACCGCGCGCTGCCGCTGTGCGCGGTGTTGCCGGACCATGAATCACAGGTGGCGGAGATCCTGATGCGCTGCCGCGCGGAGGGCATTCCGGTCGTCACGCGCGGCGCGGGTACCGGCATATCCGGCGGCGCGATCCCCGACGAACGCGGCGTGCTGATGGTGCTCACGCGCATGAAGGCCATCCGGGCGATCGACGCGCTGGCGCGCACCGCCACCGTGGAGCCCGGGGTGAGGAACCTTGCCGTCACCGAGGCGGTGTCGATACACGGCCTGTTCTTCGCGCCGGATCCGTCGAGCCAGGTGGTGAGCTCGATCGGCGGCAATGCGGCGGAAAACGCCGGCGGCGTGCACTGCGTGAAATACGGGCTCACGGTGCACAACATCCAGGCGTTGCGCCTGGTGCTGGCCGACGGCACAGTGGCCGCGCTCGGCAGCCGCGCGCTCGACGCGCCGGGCTACGACGTGCTCGCGCTGGCTATCGGCTCCGAGGGCATGCTCGGGGCCATCACCGAAATCGTGGTCAAGCTCACGCCCCAACCGCCGCACGTGGAGACCCTGCTGGCGGCGTTCGATTCCGTGTCCGCCGCCGCCACGGCGGTGGGCGACATCGTGGCCGCGGGCGTCACGCCGGCCGCGCTGGAAATGATGGACAAGCTGGTGATCGAGGCCTGCGAGCGCTTCATGGCGGCGGGCTTTCCCACCGGCGCGGCAGCGCTGCTGCTGGTGGAGCTCGACGGCGCCGCGGAGGAAGTGGCGGAGGAGCGCGCGCGGGTTGAAGCGCTGCTGAAGGCCAACGGCGCGCGGGAGATCCGCGCCGCGCAAAGTCCTGCAGAGCGCGACAAGCTCTGGCGCGCGCGCAAGGGCGCGTTCGCGGCGCTGGCGACGCTCAAGCCGGACTACTACACGGTCGATGGCACGATTCCGCGCCGCATGCTGCCCGCCGTGCTGGCACGTTACGACGCGCTGGCGGCGGAGTACGGCATGATGGTGGCCAATGTGTTCCATGCCGGCGACGGCAACCTGCACCCGTGCATCTTCTACGAGGGCGATCGGCCGGGCGAGATGGAGCGCGCGGAAGAACTGGGCGGAAAGATGCTGGAGATTTGCGTCGAGGTGGGCGGCACCATCACCGGCGAGCACGGCGTGGGCATCGAGAAACTGCGGCAGATGTGCGTGCAGTTCCGCGCCGCCGAGCTGGCGGTGTTCCACGCCATCAAGGCGGCGTTCGACCCCGATGGCATACTCAATCCGGGCAAGGGCATCCCCGCATTGAAGCGCTGTGCTGAATGGGGTGGAATGCATGTCCGAGGCGGTGAGGTGCCGCGATCCGAGATTCCGCGGTTCTGAAGGCCAGCAATGGAAATGAAGGAAATGGTCATTGAAACCCAAGCACCGGTGCGGTGTTCCGGACGATTTGCCGCCAGGAGCCGCGCCAGTGCTTGGGTTTTTGCGGTTTCCCCCATGGGGTTGCCCGTGAAATCTCCAACGGAAGAACCCCCGAACGCGAATCGATGAGCGACATCTCTTCTTCCATCGCCGAACGCATCCGCCATGCCGCACAGGCCGGTACACCGCTGGCCATCCGCGGCGGTGGCAGCAAGGCGTTCTACGGCGGCGCGGTGCAGGGCGAGGCACTCGACGTGTCCGCGCATCGCGGCATCATCGATTACGAGCCGCGCGAACTGGTGCTCACCGTGCGTGCCGGCACCGCGCTCACCGAAGTGGAGGCCGCGCTGCAAGCCGAGAACCAGATGCTGCCCTTCGAGCCGCCGCACTTCGGGGGCAGTGCCACGATCGGCGGCGCGGTCGCGTGCGGCCTGTCCGGCCCGCGCCGTCCGTATGCCGGTGCGGTTCGCGATTTCGTGCTCGGCGCACGCATCGTCAGCGGCAAGGGCGAGGACCTTTCCTTTGGCGGGCGTGTAATCAAGAACGTGGCGGGCTACGATGTTTCGCGCCTGATGTGCGGCGCGCTGGGCACGCTGGGCGTGTTGCTGGACCTGTCCTTCAAGGTGCTGCCGCAACCGGCGCAGGAATTGACGCTGCGACACGAGTTCGACGAAGCCACCGCGATCCGCAAATTCAACGAATGGGCGGGCCAGCCGCTGCCGATCTCCGCCACCTCCTGGCAGGACGGCGTGGCGTACGTGCGACTGTCCGGTGCCCGGGCCGGCGTGGCGGCCGCGCGCGCCAAGCTCGGCGGCGAAGGGGTCGAGGGTGCGGCGGCGCATTGGCTGTCGCTGCGCGACCAGCGCGCCGCGTTCTTTGCCGCGGGGGAGCCAATGTGGCGGTTGTCCGTGCCGTCCACCTGCGCACCGCTGGACCTCGCGCCGAACACGCTGATCGAATGGGGCGGGGCGCTGCGCTGGATTTCAGGCCACCACGATGCGCCCTCGTTGCGCCGCCGCGTGGCGGAGGCCGGCGGCCACGCCACCTTGTTCCGCGGCGGCGACAAGTCCGCGGGCGTGTTCCATCCGCTCGATCCGGTGCTCGCGCGCATTCACCGGAACCTCAAGGCCGCGTTCGATCCGGGCAATCTCCTCAACCGCGGGCGCATGGACAACTTCTGATGCAGACCAACCTTGCCGACTGGATCAAGGCCACGCCCGAGGGCGAGGAGGCCGACGCCATCCTCCGCAAATGCGTGCACTGCGGCTTCTGCCTTGCGACGTGCCCGACCTACCAGTTGACCGGCGACGAACTCGACAGCCCGCGCGGCCGCATCTACCTGATGAAGCAGGTGCTCGAGGGCGCGGCGGTCACGGAAAAGACCCAGCATCACCTGGACCGCTGCCTGACGTGCCGGTCCTGCGAGAGCACCTGTCCGTCCGGCGTGCAATACGGGCGGCTGGCCGATATCGGTCGCCACGTCGTGGAACAGAAAGTCGGGCGCGCTTGGGGCGCCACCCTCCAGCGCGGATTGCTCAAGCACGCCTTGCCAAATGCTGCGGTGTTCTCCGCCGGGATGGCCGTGGGACGCGCGGTGAAGCCCTTTCTGCCCGCCGCGCTGGCGGCCAAGGTGCTGGACAAGCGCGATCCGGGGCCGCGTCCCGCGCCGCGCCACGACCGCCACGTGCTCCTGCTGGAAGGCTGCGTGCAGCCGGCGATGGCGCCGTCGATCAACGCGGCCACCGTCCGCCTGCTCGATCGCCTGGGCATTGCCGTGGTCGGCGCGGCGGAGGCGGGTTGCTGCGGGGCGCTCGCGCATCACCTGAACGACCCCGCCGTAAGCCATGCGGCGATCAAGCGCAACATCGACGCGTGGTGGCCGCACATCGAGGCGGGTGCCGAGGCGGTCGTGGTGACGGCCTCCGGCTGCGGCACGATGGTGGCGGACTACGGCCACATGCTGCGCCACGACGCCGCCTATGCGGCGAAGGCGCAACGCGTGTCCGAATTGTTTTGCGATGTCAGCACGATGTTTGCCCGCGAGCAGGCTGTGTTGGCGGCCCTGCTGCGCGACGCAACGATGTCGGCGAAGAAGATCGCCTTCCACGCGCCGTGCAGCCTCCAGCATGGATTGAAGATTCGCGGCGTGGTGGAGAACTTGCTCACCGCCGCCGGCTACACGTTGACGCCGGTTCCGGACGGCCACCTGTGCTGCGGGTCCGCAGGCACCTATTCGATCCTGCAGCCGGAGCTGTCCAAGCGACTGTTGAAGGACAAGGTGGCCGCGCTGGAAAGCGGCGGGCCGGAAGGCGTGGCGACCGCCAATATCGGCTGCCTTGCGCACATCGACGGCGGGCTCGCGGCCAGTTCGAAGATCCCCATCCGCCATTGGGTGGAATGGTTGGAGGAGCGCATCGCAAAGTCCTGAAGTCCAGCATTGGCGAGCCGTTCGAGGCGAAAATGTCCGGAACGCCGCGCCAGTGCTTGAGTTTAGGCGTTCACGCAATGGCGCGTCAGGAAGCGAACGCAAGGCAGGGCGTAAAATACGCGCCTCGCCTCCATCGGTTCCCTTATGCCTGATTCCCTGTTCGTCGCGCTGCAATACGTGTGGCCCAAGAAGGCGCTGACGCAGCTGGCCGGCTTTGCAGCGCGCCAGGAAGCGGGCGCGCTGCTGCGTGCGGTGTTGCGCTGGTTTGTGGGCCGCTACGGGGTGAACATGGCGGAGGCCGCGCAACCGGATCTGGCGGCGTATCCCACGTTCAACGAGTTCTTCACCCGCCCGCTCAAGCCCGGCGCGCGGCCGTTGGCGGAGGCGCCCTACATCTGCCCGGTGGATGGCGCGATCAGCCAGTTCGGCCCCATTGCGCGCGACCAGATCTTCCAGGCCAAGGGCCACGGCTACTCCACCGCCGCGCTGGTGGGCGGCGATGCCGCGCTGGCGGCGCGCTTCGAGGATGGACTGTTCGCCACGCTGTACCTGAGCCCGAAGGACTATCACCGCATCCACATGCCCTGCGACGG
>CAZTYC010000095.1:6285-9584 GCA_964617435.1 uncultured Burkholderiales bacterium | reverse complement strand
CCTGTTTGGTTCCGCCTGGAAGGTGTACCCGGAATCCAGTTTCCCCGCCACGGCCGCCGAGGCGTGGAACCGCGTGGCCACGCTTGTCGACGCACCGCTGTCCATTTACGGTGATGCCTTCGCAGGCTTGGCAATTGTGGCGGCCGTCTGCTGCGCCATGCTGATCGTCGCATGGGCGCGCCGTGCCGGCCCCAAGCGCCTGGAATGGCTGGTGCCGGGAATGATGGTGGCCGCGGCGGTGGGTTATCTCATCGCCCCGGCCACGTCATTTCCCATCATCAATGCCACGGGCGAAGGCACGAGAAATTTGTATATCGGCTTGATCCTCGGGAGTTGCGGCTTTGGGTGGCTCGCATCGATCAACCGCGGCGCGGTACTCGCTGCCCTGCCTTGCCTGGCCATCGCCATGGCCGGGCATGTGCTGTCGTTGCGGACCTGGCAGGTCGCGTCCGCAACAATGCGGGATGCCCAATCGGGCATCCCGTCGTTCATGGCATCCGTTCCGAATGAAAAGTTCGTCCTCTTGATGTTGCCCGACCACCAGGCCAGCATCCCGTTCCTGCGCAATGCCCAGGGCGGCATCGTGGTGCCGCCAACCCAGGTAGCGAACTTCACCGACCGCGGCGTGGGCATGACTCCCCTGCAATTCGAAGAATGGGAACAGCATTTCAAATCCGGGACCATTGAAAAGCTCAAGCACCATCCCTTCGATCTGGCCGACTTCCTGGGCGTGGCCTGCTGGAATCCCTCGGAAAAGCGCTTTGCGCTGCTCCCGACACCGCTTTCAGAAAGCGCAACCGCCTGGCGCGAAGCGGTGCTTCGGGATGCGGACGCGCAAGGATGTATGAAATGAACACCTTGGCCCGGCAACCCGGCTTCCGATTCCGAGAAGTGCTTCACTACACGGCGGTCAGCGTGGTCGCGCTTGCGCTCGACACTTCGCTGCTCTACCTGTGGGTGGCACAATGGCATTGGGACGAGACCGCAAGCACCGTGGCCGCATATTTTGCGGGGCTGGTGGCGCACTACCTGCTCTCGGTGCGCTTCGTGTTCGCATTCCGGCGCCTGGCCTCGCAGCGGCGCCGCGAACTGATGATCTACCTTGTTACCGGCATCGCCGGCGCAGTCTTCAGCGGCGTGGTTGTCCATGTCGGCGTATCCAGCGGGCTGTCGCTGCTTGTCTCCAAGGCGCTGGCCGTGGCGGGATCCTTCATCCTGGTATTCGCCATCCGCAAGGTCGCCCTGTTTACCGATTTCGAGCCGCGCCAGAATGGGGAACACGCATGACTGACAGCTGCGGCAAAGTGGTGGTGATCGGCGCCGGCCCCGCCGGGCTCACGGCGGCACTGGAATTGGTGCGGGTAGGTATCCGGCCGGTGGTCATCGAGTCGAACAGCCAGGTCGGCGGCATTTCAAAGACCGTCAATTTCGAAGGTTTCCGGATGGACCTGGGCGGCCACCGGTTCTTTTCAAAATCGGATTGGGTCATGAAATGGTGGCAGGACATCTTTCCGGTTCTTGTCCCGGACCACGCGGGCCAGAGCGTATCCCTGGCCTACCAGAACAGCCAGCTGATCTTTGACCCCTCGCGAACCGTTGCGCAGGACCGGGATGGCAAGGTGTTGCTCATCCGCCCGCGGCTATCGCGCATCTTTCACCGCCGCCGTTACTTCGATTACCCGATCAGCCTCAACGCGCGGACGGTGCTGAATCTGGGGCCAGTCCGCATGGTGCGCATCGGCGTGACCTACCTGTGGGCCAGCCTGTTCCAGCGCAAGCCGGAACGCACGCTTGAGGATTTCCTGATCAACCGGTTCGGGACGGAGCTGTACCAGACGTTTTTCAAGGACTACACGGAAAAGGTCTGGGGCATCGACTGCCGCGAGATCTCGGCCGAGTGGGGTGCGCAGCGCATCAAGGGCCTTTCCATCACCCGCGCACTGATGCATGCGGCGGGCCGCTTGTTCCGGCATTGGAAGCCGGAATCGCGCCAGTCGGTGGAAACCAGCCTGATCGAGCAATTCCTGTACCCGAGGCTGGGGCCCGGACAACTGTGGGAAGAGGTCGCGCGACGGGTGGTCGACGGCGGGGGCACGCTGCTGATGAACACCCGCGTGACGGACATCCACCATCGCGAAGGCCGCATCGACGCCGTGTGCGTGGCGCATGCGGACGGCACCCGCTCCACCCTGGCATGCGACTCCCTGCTGTCCACCATGGCCTTGCGCGATTTTGCCTTGGCGATGGATCCGCCGGCGCCTGCGGAGGTCGTCGATATTGCGAACCGGCTGCCCTATCGCGATTTCCTGACCGTCGGCCTGGTGGTGACGCGCATGCGCGAGACGCCCGGCTCGGGCACGCGCCATGAAAACGGCATGCCGCCGGACAATTGGATCTACATCCAGGAACCGGATGTCAAGCTTGGCCGCCTCCAGGTATTCAACAACTGGAGCCCGGACATGGTCGCGGATCCCTCGAAGATCTTTCTCGGGCTCGAATACTTCTGCGATGAAGGCGACGCGGTCTGGCGCATGCCCGACGAGGACATGGTGCGCTTCGCCGCGCGCGAATTGCAACAGATCGGCCTACTCGATCCGGACGCCGTCGAAAAAGGCACGGTCGTGCGCGTCCCCAAGGCGTATCCCGCCTACTTTGGCGCGTACGACCGGATGCCGGAGATGCGCGCCTTTCTTGAAGGGTTTGCCAATCTGTACCCGATCGGGCGCAATGGCATGCACCGCTACAACAACCAGGATCACTCCATGCTGAGCGCCAAGGCGGCGGTGGAATGCATACTCGATCCGGGCAAGGACCGGCGGAAGATCTGGGAGATCAATACCGAGGACGAGTACCACGAGGAGAAATGACCCGCGCGACTCAGCGGGGCACAAAAAAACCGCACGCCCTTGCGGACGCGCGGTCGTGGACTTTTGAAATCCTTTGGTCTACAGGTACAGCACGGCCGGGAACACCGCCACTGCCAGCACGATCAGGATCCACTCGGCGTTCCAGCGCTTTAAGTGGCCGGTGTAATACAGGATGATGCAGGCGATCGAAAAAATATAAAACAAGGCAAGCAGCATTAGTTCCCCCGAGGTGCATGCGCGGCGCCGGTTCTCATCGGCCGCTCGCTTTCCAAGACAGCCGATAAGTTACCACAATCGACCCCTTCACGGCGCTCCAAGGCACCCGTCTTCCTGTCAAACCGCCTCTTCCCCGGTTTCGCCGGTACGGATCCGCACCACCTGACTGACGTCGACGACAAAGATCTTGCCGTCACCAATCTTGCCGGTCTTGGC
>CAZTYC010000095.1:0-6275 GCA_964617435.1 uncultured Burkholderiales bacterium | reverse complement strand
CACCATGCCGTCCGCCAGCACCACTTCCACCTTCACTTTGGGCAGGAAATCGACCGTGTACTCAGCGCCGCGGTAAAGCTCCGTGTGTCCCTTTTGCCGGCCGAAGCCCTTCACCTCGGTCACGGTCAGCCCGCTACAGCCGATTTCCGAGAGTGCCTCCCGCACCTCGTCGAGCTTGAACGGCTTGATGATGGCTTCGATTTTTTTCATGTCGTCCCTGCCCTAGGATGGGTTGTAGCGCGATGTTATGGGATAGCGCCAGTCCTTGCCAAATCCGCGCCGCGTGATCTTGGCGCCCACCGGCGCCTGGCGGCGCTTGTATTCGTTGATCTTGAGCAGGCGCGTGACCCGCGCCACGTCGGCGGACGCAAAGCCCATCGCCACGATTTCGGACGGCGAGCGGTCCTGTTCCATGAACAATTCGACAATCTGGTCGAGGATGGCGTAATCGGGCAGCGAATCCTGGTCCTTCTGGTCGGGCCGCAGTTCGGCGCTGGGCGGCCGCGTGATGACGCGTTCCGGAATGACGCGCGACAGGCTGTTCCGGAACTGGCACAAGCGGTACACCAGCGTTTTCGACACGTCCTTCAGGATGGCGTACCCACCGGCCATGTCGCCGTACAGCGTTGAATACCCCACCGCCATCTCGCTCTTGTTGCCCGTGGTCACCACCATCTTGCCGAACTTGTTCGACAGCGCCATGAGCAGGGTGCCGCGCACGCGCGCCTGGATGTTTTCCTCGGCCGTGTCTGCGGCGCGCCCGGCGAAGGCCGGCGCCAGCCCCGCCTTGAACGCCTCGAACATCGGCGTGATGGGGATCTCGTGGTATTTCACGCCGTGGATCGCCGCCATTTCCCGCGAGTCATCCAGGGAAATCTGCGCGGTGAATTCGGACGGCATCATCACCGCCTCCACGCGGTCCTTGCCCAGCGCATCGACGGCGATCGCCAGGGTCAGCGCGGAATCCACCCCACCGGACAATCCCAGCAGGACGCCGGGAAACCCATTCTTGTTCACATAGTCGCGCAACGCCACCGTCAGCGCCTTGTAGACACTGGCCTCCAGGGTCAGTGCGGGGTGTATCTCGCCCTGCAAACGGCCCCCGTTGAATTCCACGATGCCGAGCACTTCCTGGAATTCGCGCTCCTGGTAGCCGACTTCGCCATCGGCATTGACCCCGAAGGACGCGCCATCGAAGACCAACTCGTCCTGCCCGCCGGTCCAGTGCGCGTACAGGATCGGCACCTTCGATTCCATCACCCGCGCCCGCACGACGTCGTAGCGCGTTTCCAGTTTCCGAAAGTCGTAAGGGGACGCGTTGGGCACCAGGATCAGTTGCGCCCCAGCCGCCTGGGTTGCGGCGACCGGTTCCGGGAACCAGACGTCTTCGCAAATCAGCACACCCACCCGGGAGCCCTGATGGTCAAACACGAAGGGGCGGTTGCCGGTCTGGAAGTAACGCTTTTCGTCAAACACCTGGTAGTTCGGCAAGCGTTGTTTGCAATAGGTCCCGGCCACGCGCCCGGCTTCCAGCAACGAGACCGCGTTGAACAGCGCACCGCCCTCTTCATGCGGATGGCCCACGAGCAGGGAGATGCCGTCCACACCTTGTGCGAGGGCGGCCAGCGCGTCGGCGGATGCACGCAGGAAATCGCGCCGCAACAGCAGGTCTTCAGGCGGGTATCCGGTCAGCGCCAGTTCCGGGGCGACCAGCAGGGTGGCGCCTGCCGCCTTTGCGCGCGCTGCATCCTCCAGCATGCGCGTCACGTTGCCCCCGAAGTCCCCCAGTACGGGGTTGAATTGGGCGACTGCAATTTTCATGGGATGCGCTGCGTCCGGGTCGGTGGGTGGCCGTATTATAGGAGTGCCTCCCCTTCGTCCCCCCGATGCGCGAATACGACCTGACGCTTGCCGAAACGCTTGCCGGCATCCCGCCCGACGCCTGGGATGCGCTGGCCGGCGCGAATCCCACCCTGCGCTGGGCATGGCTGCAGTCGATGATCGATTCGGGCCGCACCTCGCCGGACACCGGATGGCGGCCGCTATTCCTGCTGCTGTGGCGGGACTTGGCCGGACGGCGGACGCTCACCGGCGCACTGCCGCTTTACCTCAAGGGCCACTCCTACGGCGAATTCGTGTTCGACTGGGCCTGGGCGGAGGCCTATCAGCGGCACGGCTTCCACTACTACCCCAAGCTCGTCGCCGCGGTGCCCTTCACCCCCTGCACCGGGCCGCGGCTGATGGCCGGCACGGCATCCGACCGCGACATCCTGCTGCAGGCCGCCCTGGCGCTGGCCCGCGAGGAGGACGTCTCTTCGCTTCATGTGCTGTTCCCGCCGGAGGCTGAGAATGCGCGATGGGTGGAGGCGGGGCTAATGCCGCGCCGCTCGATGCAGTTCCATTGGCAGAACACGGGTTACGCGGATTTCGAGCAGTTCCTGTCCACGATGACCCATGACAAGCGGAAACGCATCCGCCAGGAACGCCGCAAGGTCGCGGCGGCCGGTTTGTCGTTCCGCCGCATCGCCGGCCGCATGATCACGGAGGCCGAATGGGACTTCTTCATGGCCTGTTACCGGAAGACGTATCGCGAACACCGGTCGACCCCGTACCTGAACCGCGAATTCTTCCGTCTCGTCGGCGCGCGCATGCCGGACAACCTGATGCTGGTGGTGGCCGAGCGCGAAGGCAGGCCGGTCGCCTGCGCGCTGAACCTGGTCGGCGGCGGCGTGATGTACGGACGCTATTGGGGCGCGGTGGAATTCCACCCGGGCCTGCATTTCGAGACCTGCTATTACCAGGCGATCGAGCACGGCATCGAAGTGGGGCTGCAGTCGATCGAGGGAGGCGCGCAGGGCGAACACAAGCTCGCGCGCGGTTTCGATCCGGTGCTCTGCCATTCGGCGCACTGGCTCAAGCACGCGGAATTCTCCCGCGCGATCGAGGATTACCTTGCCCGCGAGCGGGACGGCATGGCCCGCTACGAATCCGAATTGGAGCAAAGCTCCCCATACAAAAAGTCAAGCACTGGCGCGGCTTTCGGGCCGAAAACGCCTTGAAAGGCGCGTCCTTGCTGGACTTCAGGCTTGCGCGCCGGGCGGCTCGGTCCACGCCTCCGAATACGCCTTCCAGTGTGGCTGCGCGATGTGCGCGTTCACGAAGTCGCGCGCGATGCGAATTTCCGCCTGGTACGCGGCGTCGGTCAAATGTCCGCGCAGTTTCTGGAACCGCAGGAACAGCAAATAGGTGTTGAGCGCATCGGTCTCGCAGTAGTCGCGGATGGCGCCGATCTCGCCACGCTGGAACGCGGGCCACACTTGCGCGCCGTCCATGCCCAGCTTGCCCGGGAATCCGCAGAGTTGCGCCAGCGGGTCGAGGCCGACGGCCGCGCGCGGCTGGTAGAGCGCCAGCAGGTCCATCAGGTCCAGGTGGCGCGTGTGGTAGCGCGACAGGTAGTTGTTCCACTTGAAGTCGCGGTCGTCCTCGCCCATGTCCCAATAGCGCGGCGCGGACAGCCCGTGGATCATGGCGCGATAGTGCAGCACCGGCAGGTCGAACCCGCCGCCGTTCCACGAGACCATTTGCGGCGTGTACTTCTCGATGCCGTCGAAGAAACGCTGCACCAGCGTGGCCTCCGTATCGTCCGCCTTGCCCAGCGACCACACGCGCAAGCCTTCCGACGAGCGCAGCGCGCAGGAGATCGCCACCACGCGATGCAGGTGGTGCTGCAGGAAATCGCTGCCGGTGGCCTGGCGCCGGCGCTGGAAGGCCAGTTCGGCGACGGCCGCGTCGTCGACCGTTGCATCGAGCCCGAACATCTTCCGCAGCCCGGCGACATCCGGAATGGTCTCGATGTCGAAAGCGAGTACCGGCGGATTCATTTGCGCGCCCACTCGCCATTCCGGGCGCGCAGCCACCAGCCGGACTGCGCATGGGCCCGCCAGCGTTCCGCAAAGATCGCGCGCAGGTTGTCCTCCCAGTCGGAGCGGCCGTTGGCGCGCGCGATTTCGCGGATCAACGTCTCGCGGTCCTTGTTGTCGTCCGCAATCAATTGTTCCAGGGCCTGCCGCGCCTCGGCCAGCGGCGGCTGGACGCGCATGGCCACGAGCCCGTCATGGGTCAACCCGGCAAATCCGGCATCGAGCTGGGCCTTGATGAGCACGAAACGGTCGGACAGGCTCTTCTTGATCGCGTTGATCGAGGGCGAATCGGTCTTGATGTCGTCCTGCGCCCAGCCTAACGACGCCACGCACAGGAGCGCACACGCCAGGATCTGCCTGCTCCACCCGTCACGCATCGGCTTCAGGGCTTTTCGGTGGCCGGCTTGGCGGCCAGGGTGGTGTTTTGCGGCGCATTGCCCTGCGGTTGGGTGATCTCCTCGATCACGCGGTCCGCCGCCTTGGCCATCGGGTGTCCGTCGCGGTAGGACGCGCACGCCGAAAGCAACGCGCAGCCAAGCAGGAGCAGCAGGAAACCGGGCTTTTTCATGGGCGCCATCATAGCCGCAAATCCGCCACCTTCCACGGGCAGAACTCAGGCCGGAAACACCCCGGTTGAAAGATAGCGGTCCCCCCGGTCGCACACCACGTGCACCACCACGGCGCCGGGATTCTCACGCGCCACCTTGATCGCGGCCGCCAGCCCGCCGCCGGACGAGATGCCGGCAAAGATGCCCTCCTCGCGCGCAAGCCGTCGCGTCATCTCCTCGCTCTCGGCCTGCGTGACTTCCAAAATCCGGTCCACGCGCGGCCGTTCGAAGATCTTCGGCAAATACGCCTCCGGCCACTTGCGGATGCCCGGCACGCTGGCGCCATCGGCCGGCTGCACGCCGATGACCTGAACCGCCGGGTTCTGCTCCTTCAAAAATCGCGACACACCCATGATGGTGCCCGTGGTGCCCATGGTGGCGACGAAATGCGTGATCTTGCCCCCGGTGTCGCGCCAGATTTCCGGACCGGTGCCCAGGTAATGCGCCAGCGGATTGTCCGGATTGGCGAATTGGTCGAGGATGATGCCGCCGCGCTCGCGCTTGAGCTGCTCCGCAGTGTCGCGCGCGCCTTCCATGCCGATGGACTGTGGCGTGAGCACCAGTTCGGCGCCGAAGGCGCGCATGGTCTGGCGCCGCTCCACGGACAAGTGCTCGGGCATGACCAGCACCATCCTGTATCCCTTGATGGCCGCCGCCATGGCGAGCGCGATGCCGGTGTTCCCGCTGGTGGCTTCGATGAGGGTATCGCCGGCGTGGATATCGCCCCGGGCCTCGGCGCGCGAAATCATCGACATCGCCGGCCGGTCCTTCACCGACCCGGCCGGATTGTTGCCCTCCAGCTTGGACAACACCACCGTGCCGGGCGCCACGCCATCGCGCTGCGGAATGCGCTGCAGGCGCACCAGCGGGGTGTTGCCGATATGGCCTTCGAGGGTTGAGATCATGTGCGTTTGACCAGTTCGCCGGAAAGGATGGCGATGAAGTCTTGCACAAAACCGCGCAGGAACGCGTCCTTGCGCCATGCGAGCTTGGCCACGCGCTCCGGAAACAGGTGGGAGGCGTCGATGGCGACCAGGTCGTGATCGCGGTCCGCGTCATAGGCCACCCCGGCGATGATGCCGATCCCCAGTCCCTGCCGCACGTAGGTCTTGATCACATCCGTGTCGATGGCGGTGAGCACGACGTTCATGTCCACCCCGGCGTCGCGGAAGGTGTCGTCGAGCGCGGTGCGGCCGGTGAAGGCGGCATCGTAAGTCACCAGCGGGTACTCCGCGATCCGTTTCAGGCTCAGGCGTTTCTCGCGGGCCAGGGGATGGTCCTTGCGCACCACCACGCAATGGTGCCAGCGGTACAGCGGGCGCGTGACGAGTTCCGGAAAGCGGTCGAGCGTTTCGGTGGCCACGGCCAGGTCGGCGCCGCCGGAGATGACCAGTTCGCCGAGTTCCCGGGGGCTGCCCTGGTGGATGGACAGGCGAACCTCCGGGTACTTGCGCGCGAACAGCTGGATGGCGGGCGGCAGCACATACACCGCCTGCATGTGGGTGGCGGCAATGACCAGCTCACCCTGCCCCGCGCCGGAAAACTCAGCGCCCACGCGCTTCAGGTTCTCGACTTCCGCCAGCAGCCGCTCGGCAATCTCGGCCACGCGCTCCCCGGCCGGGGTGAGGGCCGTCAGGCGCTTGCCCTGGCGCACGAAGATCATGGCGCCCAGCTCGGTTTCCAGGTCCTTCACCTGCCGCGACACGCCCGGCTGCGAGGTGTGCATGGCGGCGGCGGCGGCCGACAG
>CAZTYC010000094.1:1970-9672 GCA_964617435.1 uncultured Burkholderiales bacterium | reverse complement strand
GTCACGTTGTCCAATGTGAATGGCGCGACGGGACTCGGCGCCACCGCGCTCATCGGCTTCCTGCCCGGCGACATCAACGGCAGCGGCATCGTCACGGCGGCGGACATCGCCTACGTCAAGGTGCAGGCCTCATCAGGATCCGTCAACGCCGGCAATTTCAAGGCGGACATCAACGCCAGCGGCGGGTTCAGTTCCGTGGACATCAGTGCGGCGAAGGCGAAGTCCGGGAAGGCGTTGCCCTAGCGCAATCCAGTCAAACTCGTGGATTGGCGCGGCGTTTGGGACACAATGGCCCTGAACGCCTCGCCCGTCCTGGGGTTTCAGTTCTGCCGGAACAGGTGAAAGTACTGGCGCGACACGGCGAGTTTCTCCGGATGGTTGCGCAGGGTCAGCGTGAGTTTTTCCGGGCCTTCACGGATGGCGCGGTCGATGGCGGACACGGCCACGATGGTGCTGCGGTGCACCTGCCAGAACGCCTCCTCGTCCAGCCCGGACACGATTTCCTTGAGCGGCGAGCGCACCAGCGCCTCGGAATCCTTCATCACGATGCGCGTGTATTTGGAATCCGATTGGAAAAACAGCACGTCGTCCACATTGATGAGGCGCGTCTGGTTTCCAAGCGAGGCGCGGATCCACTTCAGCTTGGATTGCCCGCCGTCCGCCCGGTTGAGCAACTGCGCGACCAGCGCGCTCAGGTCCGGTGGCGCGGCGTTTGACGCCAGGCGCTTCTTCAGGCGCGCCACCGCAGCCTGCATGCGGTCGAGCTCAACCGGCTTCATCAGGTAATCGACGGCGCCGTCCTCGAAGGCCTTGACCGCGTACTCGTCGTACGCCGTCACGAACACCACGTGGGCGGATTCCCCGATTTCCGCCGCCACTTCCAGTCCGGTCTTGCCGGGCATGCGGATGTCGAGGAACAGCGCCTGCGGCTGATGGACATGGAATGCGTCCAGCGCCTCGATGCCGTTCTTCGCCTCCGCCACGATGCTAGCCTCCGGCCAGGCTTCGCGTACCGTCCTGGCGAGGCGCTCGCGCATCAGGGGCTCGTCGTCCGCAATGATGATCTTGGTCATGTGGTTCCCTTGGTTTAATCGATTGCCGCCGCGCCATCGCGCGGCAGCGTGATCGTGGCGTGGAATCCATGCGGCTCATTGGCCCGCACGGCAAGATGGGCACGCCCGGAGTACAGGATCCTCAGGCGCTGGCGGATATTGTCCAGCCCCACCCCACCCCCGGAGTTGCGCGTGTTCGGGCCGATACCGGTGTCTGCCACCACGATGTGCAATTCGCTTTCAGTCGCGCGTGCCTGCACACGCAGCGTGGCGGGTTCAACGGCGGGCTCGATGCCGTGCTTGATCGCATTCTCCACCAGGGAGATCAGCATCGCGGGCGGCACCGCCACGGCTTTCAGATCTGCGGGCAAGTCCAGCTCGTATGTGAGCCGGTCCCCCATGCGGGTGGTCATGATCTCGAGGAAGGCACCGATGGCGGCAAATTCCCGTTCCAGGGTGGAGGAATCCTCGCGCAGCCCGGCCAACCCGGCGCGCAGGAACTTGATCAACTGCGAGGTCATGGCGGCGGCTTCCGGGGCGCGCCCCTCGGCCAACTGCTGGACAGACGCCAGCGTGTTGAACAGGAAGTGCGGTTCGACCTGCGCCTGCATGAGCTTGAGCTTGGCATCGGCCAACTGGCGGCCCATGCGCTCCGCCCCGGCCTGGCGCTGCAGATCCGCATACTGCCTCAACAGCTGGCTGCGGCGATATTGCGCGACGCTCACCATCATCACCGCAAACACCATGCCCGTGACCAGGCCGCCAATGAGCACCTGGGGTGCTGCGCGCATGAAGCTGGCCACCACTTCATCCAGGCTGCCGGTGACGATCAGGCGCCCGACAAACCCGCCCAACAGCGCGCCCGAGATCGTCAGCGCGATGACCACGGCCATGCTCTTGAGACCCGTGCGCGCCCGCGACGGGCCAAACCACACCGCGGCCAGCGCAAAGGACAGGGTCGCGAACATGCCGCCGCTCAGCATCAGCGCCGCCATCCAGCCCAGCTTCGCCACGGCAAGTTTGGCGATGACCGCCATCGTCAGCCAGATGGCGGTGGCAATGCCGGTGTAGCGCCACGCATGGCGGCGCACCGCGGCATCGAATGCCGCGATCTCCGCCCGCTCCTGGGGCGTAAGGCGCGCCAGGCCGCGTTGGCGCTTGGCGTCGAACCATTGGCGGAGGGAGGCAAAGGAGGTCGGAAAAGTCATGGGATGCGAGGCTACCGGCGCAGATCGCGTTCCGCAAGCGCGCGCTCGACGGGCTGCAAATCCACGGTGCGAACGGCAAATCCGCGGCACGGGCGGCCCGCCGGCGGTGCGTTAGACTTCCCGGCAAACCGGCGGTGGAACGCACCGTTTTCGACAAGGGGGAGACCATGGCTGACATTTCCATCAAGCGCAAGCATCACCTCGGCCTCAAGGGCGCGCGCACCGCCGCCGACAAGATGGCGGACAAGCTGGGCGAAAAATTCGACCTGACCGGCGACTGGGAAGGCAACGTGCTGGTGTTTCGCCGCACAGGCGTGAACGGCACGCTGGCGATCAGCGACGACGAAATGCACCTGCAGGTCACGCTCAACTTCATGCTCAAGATGATGAAGGCGCCGATCGAGCAGGCCGTCCATGAGCAGTTGGAAAAGGTTCTCGAGGCCCCTGCAAAGGCCAAGCCGGCAACCGCCGCAAAGCTTCCCGACGCCAGGAAGCCCGCCGCGAAGAAACCTGCCGCGAAGAAAAAATAACGGAAACGCGCTCAGGGTTTCGCGAGCGCCGCCCAATCGAGCCGGTCCGCGAAAGTCCGCAATTCGCGCATGGCGTGGGCGGATTCCACGCCGAGCAGTTCGCGCTCCTTTGCCGCCTTTGCGCGACAGTGCGCGGCTTCCCGACTCCGATTCAACGCCTCATACGCCCTGGCCTGCTCGTCGCAGATCATCGGAATGCGCAGGGTCGGGCGATTGCTGTCGGCCACGGCATAGGCATCGTCAAACGCCTTGATCGCGTCGTCGTGCTGGCCCATGGCCATGCGGGTCTTGCCCATTTCAAACAGTGAATCGGTCAGTCGCGGCTGGTGGTTGATCTTCCGTGCAAAGACGATCGCACGTTCAAAACAGTCCAGCGCGTTCTCGAATTCACCCAGGTGGGTCAGCAAGACGCCCAATCCGAATCGGGCGCGCGCTTCGGCGTCGATATTCCGGAACTCCTGCGCCACCTCTAGTGCCGTTTCAATCCTTTGGCGCGCGGTCGCCACAACCTCTTCGTGCTCCGCGGGTCCTGCCGACAAGGCGCGCTGCACATGCAGGTAGGCCAGGTTTCCGGCGACTAGGTAGCGCGGCGTATAAAGCCAGGCGCGGGTTCCCGGTTGATTGTCCACCTTCAGGGCGCGCTCGTAGGCGGCGATTCCCTCGTCAAAGCGCTTGAAGTTCAGGTAATAGATGCCGTAGGTGTTGTCGATGCGCACCAGCAGGGCCTCATCGCCCAGCTTGCGGGATTCCAGCGCACAGCGGGCCAGCAACGCCTCGGTCACATCGCCCGCTTCCAGGATGAAGGTCCCCGCACCCGCCGCCGTCACGGCTGCGTGCAGGGCGGCGCGCAAGTCGTTCAGTCGCAGCGCCAGCGCATATGCGTCGATGCAACTGGCGATCGACTCAATGAACAATCCGCAGGCGCCTTGGACCAGGCCCAGCGCGTTGAGCGCCACCAGTGTCTGCGCCTCGCCCTCCATGCGGCCAAGTTGCGCGGCACGGCGGGCCAGGGCGAGCCCGTTGCGCAAGTCGCCCGCGCGGACAGTCAGGATCGACCGCTCTGCCAGCAGGTCAACCGATGCATTGAGTTCCGGCGAGTTCATGCGTAGATGCGGGCCCTGAAATTGGCGCTGTCTTGACTATGCACCCGTTGTGGCGCGCGATACAGCACATGAAACTATTGATCACAATCTCCGAAACAACGGCAATTCCCCTAGCCCGGGACCGGATGTCCGGCGAACAGGCGCTCGATCAACTCGGTTTCGCGCGTCGCGATGGTGGCGAGAAAGTAGTCTGCCCCGCCCATGTGCCGGAACGCCGTAAAGCCAGCCTCCAGAAAGCGCTGCATCTCCCCCAATCCGGCCAGCCGGGCCGGCCCGCGCAGCATCTTCAGCGTGGAGTAGATGAGCGGCTTGGCGACCACCGCATCCAGCCCCTCCCCGACGCGCCGCATCAAGGCCACCTGCCGGAGCCGCCGCTCCTTTCCGCCCGCGGCGCGAAATGCCTCGGCATACGTGATTCCGTCGATCCGGCCGGCAGCGATCACCCCGGCCAGGGCCTGGTCGAATTCCTCGGAAATCAGGTCCAGTTCCAGCGCGCTTTCCACGGTCTGGAAGGCGAAGTCCGGCAACAGGCGGCGCATGGTCGGCTCCATGCGGATGAGGTCGCGGTCACGCAGGGCGGAATCCTTCGTGCCGTAGAGCTCGTCCAGGAAGAACGCCACCGCCGGCACATAGCGCGCATCGGCGGAAAGATCGGTATACCAGCGGGCAAGGCGGGCGCTCTGCCACACCTTGACCGCCTCCACGCGTTGCGCAAAAGCGGCATCCGACTTGAGCCGCGATTTGGGACCGCGCAGGGTCTCGAGTTGCTGGAGATGGGTCAGCATGCAGCGCCGGAATTGCTGGGGCACGGCCGGAGCGGCCGCAGGCTGGTATTCTACGGGCACGACGTGAGGAACCCGCCATGGACTTGAGCCAACCCAACCTGTCCGCCTACCCCGCGCTGGCGCATGCCTTTTCGCGCGCCCGGGCCGATTTCGCGAAACACCGCATGCCCTCCGCCGAGTCCCGGCGCCAGGCGCTGACCGCGCTGGAGCGGCTGGTTGCGGAGAACACCGTTGCATTCGAACGCGCCATTTCCGCCGATTTCGGCCACCGTTCCGCGCATGAAACGCGCCTCCTGGAGGTCTTTCCGGCCTTGTCGGCCATCCGCGACGCGCGCCGCCATGTGAAGTCCTGGATGAAACCCAAGCGCAGCTGGGCATCCCTGTGGTTCCTGCCCGCCCGCACGGAAATCCGTCCCCAGCCGCTGGGGGTGGTCGGCATCATCGTGCCGTGGAATTACCCCATGCTGCTGGCCTTGTCGCCGCTGGCCGGCGCGCTGGCGGCGGGCAACCGCGTGCTGGTCAAGATGAGCGAATTCACGCCCGCCACGGGCGAACTCATGAAATCCCTGTGCGAGCGCCATTTTCCCGGCGGCGAGGTGCAGGTCATCCTGGGTGAAGCCGATGTCGCGCAGGCGTTTTCGTCCCTGCCCTTCGATCACCTGCTCTTCACCGGCGCCACCTCGGTCGGCCGCCATGTGATGAAGGCAGCAGCGGAGAACCTGACGCCGGTCACCCTCGAGCTCGGCGGCAAATCGCCCGCCATCGTCGGCCCGGAATGCCGTATCGACGAGGCCGCGCAAAAGATCCTGTTCGGAAAGTGCGTGAACGCGGGCCAGACCTGCATCGCGCCGGACTACGTGCTGGTGCCGCGCGCGCAGGAACGCGCGTTCGCGGACGCGGCGCAGCGCGCCATCGAGGCGGCGTATCCGACGCTGGCCGCCAACCCGGATTACACGGCCATCATCAATGCGCGCCACCGGGCCCGGCTGCTCGGCTACCTGGACGATGCGTTGTCCAAGGGCGCCGCGGTTCGCGTGCTGCATGCCGAGGAGGGCGTGGCCGCGACCGGGAAGATCGCGCCGACCGTGGTGGCCAACGTCAACGACTCCATGCGCCTCATGCAGGACGAAATCTTCGGCCCGCTGCTGCCCCTGGTGCCTTACGACACGCTCGACGACGCCATCGCGTACGTCAATGCGCGCCCGCGCCCGCTGGCGCTCTACTACTTCGGCAATTTCGCCGACCACATCGACAAGGTGCTCGACAATACCGTGGCCGGCGGCGTTACGGTGAACGAGACCATCCTGCACATTTCCCAGGAACACCTGCCGTTTGGCGGCGTGGGTCCGTCCGGCATGGGGGCCTATCACGGCCGTTCCGGTTTCGAAACGTTTTCGCACATGAAACCGGTCTTTCACCAATCACCGCTCAACGGGCTTTTCCTGTTCAAGCCCCCGTTCGGCAAGCGCTTCGATGCGCTGATCAAGATACTTCTGAAATAGCGACAAGGGATCCCGAATGTCCGAAGAAAAGAAGAACGAAAATCCGCGGCCGGAACCGGCCGACCGCCTGGTCACCACCCGGCACAAGATCCGCCTGGATGGCGAAACGATCAGCTACACCGTCACCTGCGGCACGGTGGTGCTGCGCGAGGACGGCGACAATGACGGCAAGCGCGAGGCCAACAAGCCCAAGGCGGAGATGTTTTTCATTGCCTATGTGAAGGATGGCGTGAAAGACCCCGCGAAGCGTCCGCTGACGTTTTCGTTCAACGGCGGGCCGGGCTCCTCGAGCGTCTGGTTGCATCTGGGCGTCCTCGGCCCAAGGCGCGTGGAAGTGGACCCGGACGGCTTCGCCCCGCCCCCGCCTTACCGGCTGGTCGATAATGAACACTCGGTGTTTTCCGAAACCGACCTCGTGTTCATCGACCCGATCGGCACCGGCTACAGCCGCATGCTCGATGGCGAAAAGACCAAGGAATTCCACAGCTACCAGCGCGACATCGAGAGTGTGGGCGCGTTCATCCGCCTTTACACCTCGCGCCATCAACGCTGGGCCTCCCCCAAGTTCATCGCCGGCGAGTCCTACGGCACCACGCGCGCGGCGGGGCTCTCCTCACACCTGCAGGACAAGTACAGCCTGAATCTCAACGGCCTGATGCTGTTTTCGACCGCGCTGGAGTTTTCCGCGCTGCGCTTTGCCGAGGGGCATGACCTCGCCCACGTGCTGTTCCTGCCGACGTACGCGGCCACCGCCTGGTACCACGGCAAGATCGACCCGGCCTTGAAGAAGAAGCCGCTGCGCGCGGTGATGGATGAGGTCGAAGCGTTCGCCGAGTCCGATTACGCGCTGGCCCTGTTCCAGGGCGACAAGCTCGCGGCACCAAAGCGCGCCGACATCATCAGGCGTCTTTCCCGCTACACCGGGCTCGACGCCAGCTATCTGGAGGCTACCAATCTTCGCGTGCAGATCCACCGGTTCTGCAAGGAGCTGCTGCGCAAGGAGCGGCGCACCGTGGGCCGGCTCGACAGCCGCTTCAAGGGCGTGGACCGCGATGCCGCCGGCGAGAACTTCGAGTTCGATCCGGCGCACAGCAACCTCGACGGCGCCTATTCGGCGTGCATCAACGACTACCTCGGACGGGACCTCAAGTTCGCCACCGACACCCCGTACACAATGATCTCCAAGCTCTACATGACCTGGGATTTCGGCACGCCCAACGGCTACCTGAATGTCGCGGAGCCATTGCGCAAGGCGATGTCCTCCAACCCGCACATGAAGGTGTACGTGGCGAGCGGGTATTACGACCTCGCCACGCCGCACTTCGCCAGCGACTATGTGCTCAACCACATGGCGCTCGACCCCGCGCTGTCGAAGAACATCGTCAAGCACTACTATGAAGGCGGGCACATGATGTACGTGCACCTGCCGTCACTCAAGGCGCAGGGCAAGCACCTTCGGGACTTCGTCAAGAAGGCGGCTTGACCCACCTTACGGGGCAAAACCCCAGGCTGGGCGCGCCTT
>CAZTYC010000094.1:0-1870 GCA_964617435.1 uncultured Burkholderiales bacterium | reverse complement strand
TCGCAAAACTGCCGGTCTCCGACCGTCGGATCGATGTTGTGCCAGAACACGTCGAGCAGCCTTTCCAGCTTGACCTTTGCCGGGTCGAACACCACCTCCACCGCCTCGGTGTGGCCGGTCCTGCCGCTGGACACTTCGCTGTACGTCGGGTCCTTCTTATGGCCGCCGATATAGCCGGACGTGGTCGAGATCACGCCGGGCAGCACGTCGAACGGCTGTTCCATGCACCAGAAGCAGCCGCCGGCAAACACGATGCGATCGACCGCCGGCTTGGCCTGGGCCAACGACATCAGCGGCCACAGGCTCGCCAGCAAGGCAACAAAGACGTTCTTTAGCATGTACAGTCCTCCAGGGTCCGGGAAAGCAATGGGTCGGGATGATGGCCGACGCCTTGCAAGCGCAGGTACGCGTCGAGCATGCGGGCGGATTCATCGGCTATCCTTGAACCTGATTGTCTTCAATCCCGGGCCGTTCGTCCATGCGCCAATATTCGTATCGCCTCGTCAATGTTTTCGCGGAGTCGACTTTCGGCGGAAATCCGCTGTGCGTGTTCGAAAATGGCGTGGGCCTGTCCGATGCCGAAATGCAGGCGCTCGCGCTGCAGTTCAATCTTTCCGAAACCACGTTCATCCTACCCTCCGCGACGGCCAACGCGCGCGTGCGGATCTTCACGCCGGTGTTTGAAATGCCGTTTGCCGGCCACCCCACGCTGGGTACCGCGCATGTGGTGCGCGACCTGTTTGGCTGCGGCGATGCGCTGGCGCTCGACATGAAGGCCGGGATCATTCCCGTGACCGCGAGCGCCGATCGCTGGACCTTCACGGCCAATGCGCCGACGTTTGCGGAGGTGCAGACGGGGCGAAAGCAACTGGCGGAGATTCTCGGCCTCGGCGAAGCGGACGTCCTCGACGGCGCGCGCTGGGTGAACACCGGCTCGGACCAGTTGATCATCCCGCTGGCCTCGCCGGACGCCGTGCGCCGCGCGGCGCCCGATGCGGACCGCCTGGCGCGCGTCAAGAGCAGCCAGGGCCGCTCCATGGCCTACGTATTCGCCCCGGTTGCCGACGGCCGCTTGCGCTCGCGTTTTTTCTTCATGAAGCACACCAGCGTCATCGAGGATCCGGGCACTGGCTCGGCCACCGCCAATCTGGGCGGCTGGTACATTTCCCAAGGTCAGGTGCCCGCCAAGTTCACCATCGAGCAAGGCGAGCAAACCGGGCGGCCGTGCCACCTTGGGCTGGCGGTTGACGCGGACCGGCGCATCAGCGTCAGCGGGCAGGTGATCGAACTCGGGCGCGGCACGCTGAGCCTGCCCTGAATCCGCCTACTCGGCGTCGCCTTTCCAGAGTTTCCACGCCACGGCGATCGCACCGCCACCCAGCAACAGCAGCAGGATCGTTCCGATCGCGAAGGCGCCCGGCTGGTCGGCAAAGGTGACGACGTAGGTCCCGCCGCGCCTGCCGCCGAGGTCCACCACCCCCGTGAACAGCGCGCGCAGGCCCATCCAGAGGCCGGCCAGCCCGATCAACCCCAGCGCCAGCGCGCGCAGCATGAAGTATCAGCCCTTGACCGGCACATCCCGGACCGACCGGCGCAGGATCTTGCCGACGTTGGTCTTGGGCAGGTCATCCCAGAACTCGATGATCTTGGGCATCTTGTAGCCGGTCAGGTTGGCCTTGCAGTGCTCGAGGACCTTCTCCTTGGTCAGCGCCGGGTCGGATTTGACGATCACCACGCGCACCACCTCGCCGGAGCGCTCGTCCGGCGCCGCCACGGCGCATACCTCGCGTACGCCGGGGCACATCGCCACCACATCCTCGATCTCGTTCGGATATACATTGAATCCGGAGACCAGGATCATGTCCTTCTT
>CAZTYC010000093.1:0-9701 GCA_964617435.1 uncultured Burkholderiales bacterium | reverse complement strand
CAGATGTACAAATTCCTCGAGCGCATCACGCCGGAGGACAACGAGGCGATCGCCACGCAGCTGTACATCGAGATGCTCAAGTCCGGCTACACCAGCGTGGCGGAGTTCCATTACCTGCACCATGACCCCGACGGGCGGCCGTATGCCAATCCGGCCCTGATGGCCGAATCGATCGTCGGCGCCGCGCGCGCCACGCGCATCGGGCTCACGCTGTTGCCGGTGTTCTATGCCCACGCCACCTTCGGCGGCACGCCGCCCAATGCGGGGCAGCGGCGCTTCATCCACGATGCCGACGGCTTCGGCAAGCTTTTGGAGACCGCATTCACCTGGCTGGGTTCGCCGCGCACGCGCGGCATCCTGCGCCGCGTCGGCATCGCGCCGCACTCCTTGCGCGCGGTCACGCCCGACGAACTGCGCCAGATCCTCGCGCAGCTGGACGCCATCGACCCGACCGCGCCGATCCACATCCACGCCGCCGAGCAGCTCAAGGAAGTCAATGACTGCCGCGCGTGGAGCGGCAAGCGCCCGGTGGCGTGGCTGCTGGAAAAACAGAAGCTCGGCCCGCGCTGGTGCCTGGTGCACGCCACCCACCTGGACGATGACGAAACCTTCCGCCTCGCCAATGCGGGCGCGGTGGCCGGCCTGTGCCCCTCCACGGAGGCCAACCTCGGCGACGGGATCTTCAACGCGCCGGACTACTTCATGCAGCACGGCCGCTGGGGCATCGGCGGGGACAGCCACGTGGGCGTCGATCCGTTCCGCGAACTGGCGATCGTCGAGTACGCGCAGCGCCTCAAGAGTGCGCGTCGCAACATCCTGACCACGCCCGCGGTCGCGTCGATCGGCGGCGGGCTGTATCGGCAGGCGCTGGCCGGGGGCGCGACGGCGCTGGGCCAGCAGGCCGGGGCCATTGCCGCCGGCCATCTGGCGGACCTCGTGGTGCTGAATCCGGATGACACGGCCATCGCCGAGCAGCGCGGCGATGCGATCCTCGACGCGGCGATCTTCGGCCCGGCGCGCAATCCGGTGCGCGACGTCATGGTGGGCGGTGCGTGGGTGGTGCGCGGCGGCCACCACGCGGGGGAGGCGGACGCCTTCCGCAAATACCGCGAGACGCTCAAGCGTCTGCTGCACTAGCCGCATGGCCACCCGGGTCCTCACGCGCGGCCGGCTGTGCACGATGCAGGGCGGGGGCCTCGGCCTGGTCGAGCAGGGCGCGCTGGTGCTGCGCGACGGGCGCATCGCATGGGTAGGCGCCGCGGCGGACCTGCCCAAAGAGTTCAATGACGCCGAGACGCTCGATTGCGCGGATGGCATCGTCACGCCGGGGTTGATCGACTGCCACACCCACCTGGTGTTTGCCGGCAATCGCGCGGCGGAATTCGCCATGCGCGCCGAAGGCCGCAGCTATGAAGACATCGCGCGCGCCGGCGGAGGCATCCTGTCCACGGTGCGTGCCACGCGCGCGGCGGGTGACGAGGAGTTGTTCGATCAGGCGCGCGGCCGCCTCGCGTACCTGATGCGCGAGGGCGTCACCACGGTGGAGATCAAGTCCGGATACGGGCTGGACCTTCCCAACGAGGCCAAGATGCTGCGGGTGGCGCGCGCGCTGGGCCAACGATTGCAGGTCGGCGTGCAGACCACGTTCCTCGGCCTGCATGCCTTGGCGCCCGAGTACGCCGGGCGGCAGGAAGACTACGTGCGGCACGTGTGCGATGACATTCTGCCGGCGATTGACCGCGAGGGGCTGGCCGACGCGGTCGACGCGTTTTGCGAGTCCATCGGCTTCACGCTCGCGCAGACGCGCGCGATGTTCGAGGCGGCGCGCGCGCTGGGCCTGCCGGTGAAGCTGCATGCCGAGCAGTTGTCGAACCAGCACGGCACGGCACTGGCCGCGGCCTTCGGCGCCTTGTCGGCGGATCACCTTGAATACCTCGACGAGGCCGGCATCGAGGCCATGCGCCGCGCGGGGATGGTGGCCGTGCTGCTGCCCGCCGCCTACTACGTGTTGCGCGAAACGCGGCTTCCGCCGATCGAAGCGTTGCGCCGCGCCGCCGTGCCGATGGCGGTGGCCAGCGATCTCAATCCGGGCACGGCGCCGGTGGTATCCCTGCTGGCGGCCATGCACATGGCGGCGACGCTGTTCCGCTTGCTGCCCTCGGAGGTGTTGCGCGGCGTCACCGTGAATGCGGCGCGCGCGCTGGGCCTGCAGGCGGATCGCGGGAGGCTGGCCGCGGGCCTGCGCGCCGACGTCTGCGTGTGGCCGGTGCGGGTGCCGGAGGAATTGGCCTACTGGCTGGGTGGGGTGTTTCCCACCCGGGTCTTTGTGAATGGGGAGCCGCGCGATTGAACGCCTTGTATGAACTGATCCCGGGCGATTCCCCGCTGATCGTCAATGTGCCGCATGCGGGCACCTTCATCCCGCCGGACATCGCCGCTACGCTGACGGCCGACGCGCTCAAGGTGCCGGACACCGACTGGCATGTCGATACGCTCTACCGCGACCTCGCGCGTGCGCGCTCGCGCAGCGTGACCTTCATGTCCGCCACGCATTCGCGCATCGTGGTGGACTTGAATCGCGATCCGTCGGGCGCTGCGCTCTACCCGGGCGCCTCGAACACCGAAATCTGCCCGACCTCCACCTTTCACGACCAGCCGCATTACCGCGCCGGGCACGCGCCCGATGCGGCCGAAATCCGCCGGCGCGTCGACACCTACTGGCGTCCGTACCACGCGCGCCTGGCGGCCGAGATCGAGCGCATCCGGGCCAGGCACGGCGTGTGCGTGCTGCTGGACGGCCATTCCATTGTCAGCCGCGCACCGCGGTTCTTCGAGGGCCGGCTGCCGGACCTCAACCTCGGCACGGCCGACGGCGCCAGCGCGTTGCCGGGCGTGGCCAACGCCGCCGCCGCGGTGCTCGCGGGCGCGCCGGGGTTTTCCTTTGTGTACAACGGCCGCTTCAAGGGCGGCTACATCACGCGCCACTACGGCGCGCCGGCGCGCGGCGTGCATGCCCTGCAACTGGAAACCGCGCAGCGCTGCTACATGGATGAATCCGCCCCGGAATCCTTCGACCCCTTGCGCGCGGCGCCGCTTGTGAATGTGCTGGCCTCGCTGCTCGAGGGCCTGCGCGCGGCCGCCCTTGGCGCGCGCGCCTAAAAGAGCGATCATTGCCGCATGTCCGCGACCCCAACCGCCAGTTCCAGAAGCATCCCCGCGCCGGCCCTGATTCCGGTCCAGAAAAACCGCATCGAGCGGCGCGTGACCGTGCCCGAAACACTGGCCGCGCTGGTGCAGGACGGCATGGTCTCGCAGGAAGATGCCGACAAGACGCTGAAGAACTGGCGCGCCTCCGGCGGCCATGAGCATCCGCTGCTGGTGATCTCCCGCGCCAACGTCAAGGCGCTGAAGCCCCCGGTGCGCGCCCTGGACATCGAGCGCCTGACCGAATGGATGGCGGGGCGCGTGGAAATGCGCTATTTCCACATCGACCCGCTGAAGATCGACATGCGCAACGTCACGGAGGTGATGTCGGCCGACTACGCCTCCAAGCGCAACATCCTGCCGGTGGGCGTGAGCGGGCGCGACGTGCTGGTGGCCACCTGCGAGCCGTACATGACGGCGTGGCAGCGCGAGCTGGGCGACATGCTCAAGCTCAACATCACCGCCGTGCTGGCCAGCCCCGAGGACATCAGCCGCTATGCCGGCGAGTTCTACAACTTTTCAAAATCGGTCAAGCGCGCCGAGGTGTCCGAAAGCGGCCCGAAGATCAACGACTTCGAACAGTTGGTCGAGCTGGGCAAGGCCGGGCGCACGCTCGACGCCAATGACCACCACATCGTCACGCTGGTGGACTGGCTGTGGCAGTACGCGTTCGACCAGCGCGCCTCGGACATCCACCTCGAGCCGCGGCGCGACGTGGCGATCGTGCGCTTCCGCATCGACGGCGTGCTGCACCAGGTGTACCAGGTGCCGTCCACGGTGTCGGCGGCGATGACCTCGCGTATCAAGATCCTCGGGCGCATGGACGTGGTGGAAAAGCGCCGGCCGCAAGATGGCCGCATCAAGACGCGCATGCCCGACGGGCAGGAAATCGAGCTGCGCCTCTCCACGCTGCCGACCGCGTTTGGCGAAAAACTGGTCATGCGCATCTTCGACCCCGACGTGCTGGTGCGGGATTTTTCCGAGCTCGGCTTCGCGCCGGACGAATTGGAAAAGTGGAACCAGCTGATCAAGAACCCCGGCGGCATCCTGCTGGTGACGGGCCCGACGGGGTCGGGCAAGACGACGACGCTCTATTCGACGCTCAAGCTGCTGGCCACGCCGGAGGTAAATGTCTCCACCATCGAGGATCCCATCGAAATGGTGGAGCCGATGTTCAACCAGATGCAGGTGCAGTCGAACATCGACCTCACCTTCGCCGCCGGCGTGCGCGCCCTGATGCGCCAGGACCCGGACATCATCATGGTGGGCGAAATCCGCGACCTGGAAACGGCGGAGATGGCGATCCAGTCCGCGCTCACCGGCCACCTGGTGCTGTCCACGCTGCACACCAACGACGCGCCCTCGGCGGTGGCGCGCCTGCTGGACCTCGGCGTGCCGGCCTACCTGCTCAATTCCACGCTGCTCGGCGTGATGGCGCAGCGCCTGGTGCGCACGCTGTGCCCGCATTGCAAGGAAAAGGTGCCGTTCGGCACGGACGAGGAAATCAAGCTGTGGAACGAGGTCGTCGCGCCGTGGAAGGGCGAGCCGCCGCGCGAGGTATGGCGCCCGGTGGGCTGCCTCGAGTGCCGCAACACCGGCTACCTGGGGCGCATCGGCATTTATGAAATCCTGCTGATGAACAGCGAGATCAAGAAATTCGTCACCGAGGCGGCCGAGGTGATGGCGCTCACCGCGCAGGCCTACAAGTCCGGCATGAAGCCGCTGCGACTGTCCGGCGCGCTCAAGGTGGCGCAGGGGCTGACGACGCTCGAAGAAGTGCTGAAGGTCGCCCCGCCGGGATAAAACTCCAGGATTGGCGCGGTGTTTGGGGCAGTTTCGCCCTGAAAGGCGCGCCAGGAGCGGAGTTTCAATGTCTCGTGCTGGGAAACGCTTAGCGCGGCGGATGCACCAGTTTGTCCATCACCGGCGTGAAGACGCCGCTTGTGCGTTGCGCGTAATAGCGCCGCAGGGCGTAGGAGATCGTCCGGAAGGCAATTTCGTCCCACGGGATTTCGGTTTCCCGGAACAGGCGCACCTCCAGGCTTTCGGAGCCGGCGGCGAAATTCAGGTCATCGAGGCGGGCGAGGAACAGCATGTACACCTGGCTGATCTGCGGCAGCGAGAGCGTCACGTAGACCGCGCCGACAGTCACGCGCGCGTTGGCCTCCTCCAGGGTTTCACGCGCGGCGCCTTCCTCCAGCGTCTCGCCTTCCTCCATGAAGCCGGCCGGCAGCGTCCACTTGCCGTAGCGCGGCTCGATGGCGCGCTTGCAGAGCAGCACCTGGTCTTCCCAGACCGGCAGCGTGCCCACGACAACTTTCGGGTTCAGGTAATGGATGTGGCCGCATTCGCCGCACACGTGGCGTTCGCGATCGTCCCCGTGGGGCACGGTGAACTCGATCTTGCCCGCGCCGCATTGCTGGCAAAACCGGGGCGCGAGGTTGGCGAACATTGTGTCGAAAGCGTGATCGAAGTCAATCAGAGGGTGCGGGCCCATGCTACCATGCGCCCGCTTTTTTCATCGATGAACGCGGGGCGGATCGTGCGGGTTTTCGGATCGTGGTTGCGGGTGTTGGTGCTGGCGGTTTCAGCGCCGGCGTTTGCCGAAGTGGCGGTGGTGCTCAATTCCGGCGACGGCACGGTGAGCCTGATCGACAAGGCCACGATGACGGAGACCCGGCGCATCCCGGTGGGCAAGGAGCCGCACCACCTGATGGCCACGCCCGATGACAAATTCCTCATCGTCGCCAATGCGGTCTCCAACGAGCTCGTGTTCCTCGACCCGGTCACCGGGGAAATCCAGAAGCGCCTCGACAAGGTGTCCGACCCGTACCAGCTCGGCTTCAGCCCGGACCGCAAGTATTTCGTGTCGGTCTCGCTGCGGCTCGATCGCGTGGACATCTACAACGGTGCGGACTTTTCACTGCTCAAGCGCATTCCCGCGGCCAAGGCCCCCAGCCATGTCGCGTTCAATGCGGACAGCTCGCTCGCGTTCGTGACGCTGCAGGAATCCAACGAGCTCGCCGCGTTCGACCTGAAGACCCAGACCCTCAAGTGGCGGATGCCGGTCGGCGCGACTCCGGCGGGCGTGTGGGTGACGCCGGACGACAAGTACGTGCTCATCGGCATGACCGGCGCCGATTATGTGGAAGTGGTCGATTGGCGCGCGCAAAAGACCGTGAAGAAAATCACCACCGGCAAGGGCGCGCACAACTTCCTGGCAGTGGGCGACGGCAAGCGCGTCTATGTCAGCAACCGCGTGTCGAACACCATCAACATCATCGACCAGGACACGCTCACCGTCGTCGATACCATCCCGGTGCCCGGCGGCCCGGACTGCATGGAGGCGACCAAGGACGGCAAGCAACTGTGGGTCACCTCGCGCTGGATCCGCAAGGTCAGCGTGGTGGATCTGGCGACCAAGAAGGTCGTCAAGGACATTCCGGTCGGGAAGTCGCCGCATGGCATCTATTTCTTTACGCATGCGCCGAGAAAGTAGGCCGCGCGCGTCCCGCATCGCGGCGGCGTTGGGGCTCGCCGCCGCGCTGGGGCCGGCGGTGGCGAACGAATGCCGCGGCACGGTGTACCTCACGCTCGATAGCGGGCACATGGGGCCGGCCGAGGAGATCGCCGCCATCCTCAACCGCCACAAGATCAAGGCCACCTTTTTCCTCGCCAATGAAAAGACCCGGCGCGGCGATGCTGTGCTTGATCCGGCCTGGGCCCCGTACTGGAAGGCGCGGGCGGAGGAGGGCCACGCGTTCGGCTCGCACACCTGGGACCATTGGAAGTTCCTGCGCGACCTGGGTGCCGACCGCGTGGTGTACGCCGCGGGCAAGCAGTCGCGCACGCTCAACCGCGCCGGAGTCTGCGAGGAACTGAAGAAAAGCGAGGACGCCTTTCGCGCCATGACCGGGCGCGGGTACGACGGCCTGTGGCGCGCGCCGGGCGGCAAGACCACGCCCAACGCACTCCGCTTTGCCGAGTCGTGCGGGTACCGTCATGTGGGCTGGACTCCCGCCGGGTTTTCCGGCGACGAACTGCCCAGCGACAAGTTCCCTTCGGACAAGTTAATCGCGCAGCAACTCCAATCGATCAAGTCGGGCGACATCCTGCTCTGGCACCTGGGCATCTGGTCGCGGGGGGACCCGCTCTACCCGCGGCTCGATACATTGATTTCCGGCCTGAAGGCGAAGGGCCTCTGCTTTGCGCGGCTGACCGAGCATCCGGCCTACCGGCGCACGGAAATCACGGGCGTGGACCGGCGATAATCGCCCTGACCCATGTTTGACCTCATTTCCCAGTGGTTTGCGCAGTTTCACGCGCACGTGTTCGAAAGCACGGTGCTGCCGGTGTTGCATGCCGCCGGATTCGGCGGCTTCGCCGAGCAGGCGTTTGACGCCACCGAACTGTTCCTGATCGGCGCCATCGAGGTGACGCTGCTGGCGCTCATTTTGGGCGCACTGGAGCGCTGGCGCCCGGTGGAAATCCAGGACGAGGCCGCCAAGCGCGTGGACGTGACCTACACGCTGCTCACGCGCCTGGGCATCGTGCCGCTGCTGCTGTTCTTCCTGATGATGCCGGTGGTGGACGGCCTGGACGGCTGGCTGCGCCTGCACGGCATCATCCCGGCCAAGCTCGAGGATGCCTTCCCCGCGCTCAACGACTGGCCCCTGCTGTCGTTCCTGTGCTATCTCGTGCTGCTCGATTTCGTGGCGTACTGGCTGCACCGCTGGCAGCACCGCTTCAACTGGTGGTGGGCGCTGCATGCGCTGCACCATTCGCAGCGCGACATGGGATTCTGGACCGACGACCGCAACCACCTGCTCGACGATCTCCTGATCGACGGCTCCTTCGCGTTGATCGCGCTGGGCATCGGCGTGCCGCCGGGGCAGTTCATCACCATCGTGGTGGCCACGCGCGTGCTGGAGAGCCTGTCGCACGCCAACCTGCGTTGGCATTTCGGCCGGTTCGGCGAACGCCTGCTGGTCTCGCCACGCTACCACCGCATGCACCACGCCATCGGAACCGGACACGAGGGCGCGGCACGGGGCTGCAATTTCGCGGTGCTGTTTCCGGTGTGGGACCTGCTGTTCGGCACCGCGAACATGGCGCTTGAGTTTCCCAAGACCGGCATCCGCGACCAATTGGACGGGCGCCGCTACGGCGACGGATTTTGGGAACAACAACGGCTGGGGTTGGTCAGACTGTTTTCCAGCCTGAGGCAGGGCGGAGGGGCATCGACATGAAGACATGGGTTTGGATTCTGGCCGCGGCGCTGGCCGCATTGGGCGGCACGGTGTCCGCGGAACAGGCCGGCGGCCGCATGATGATGGGCGGGGACGTGCCGGTGCTGCGGTTCCGCAGCCAGACCGCTCCCATGGCCGAGGTGTCGATCGCGCCGACGGCCAAGCAACTGGCGCAGCGGGCGGTCGAGGCGTCGTACGGCAAGGCGCCGGTCCCGGTCGCCGCGCAGATCCTCGGCATCGCGCACGCGCCGCAGCCGCTGGCGCCGCAGCGCGTGGGTGCGATCTTCGAGTCCGGGCAGGCCGCCTATGTGCCGGATTGGGAGGCGGTCCGGCAGGGCTTTGTGACCCAGTTGCGGATTGAGTCCAGGGGCGCAAAGGGCATCCGCGCCAAGATCGTGTTGCCGCCCGGCGTGACGCTGGGCGAAATTCTCGCCCGTGCGCCGGAGTCGGAAATCGCCCAGGGCATTCCGCTGCGTTTTGCCGAGGCCGGCGAGATCTGGACGCCTTACACCGAGGGCGAGGTGCAGCTCGTGGAGATCTGGTCGCCGCAGCGGGTGGCCGGCACCCCCTGGCACGTCGCGCGCATCGGGCATTTCGAGGAATCGCTGAACACCAGCGGCGGTGGCGGCGCGGCCAGCATCAACCTGGCGGCCGGCACGTGCAGTCCGGACGTGGCCTGCACCTCCGGCGACTTTTCGCTCGATGCCGCGATTGCCGAGCGCCGGCGCTCCGTGGCGCGCATCACCTTTGCCAGCGGATCGAGTTTTTTCAATTGTTCCGGCACCTTGATCAATTCGAATTCGCAGCAGAATTTCTTCATGACGGCCAACCACTGCATTTCCACGCAGGCGGAAGCCGCCAGCATCACCTTCCGGTGGTTCTACGAGGCGGCCACCTGCGGGGGAAGCGCCGCCAATCTGGTGCCCGAGGCCACGACCCAAAGCACCGGCGCCCAGTTGGTGTTCTCCAACAAGTTTGTTGATTCCACGCTCCTGCGGCTTAACGCCAATCCGCCAGTCGGCACGGTTTTTTCAGGGTGGAATGCAACCGCTTTGACAGTTGGGTCGCCCGTTGTCTCAATCAGCCATCCCGCAGGAGATGTCAAGAAATATGCCCAGGGTACGCTGCATTCCCTGTTTCGCACGACTGACGACGGCCTCATCCGGGTATCCGGGTACGAGCAGGAAATGTACGCCGTCCTGTTCAACCGCGGTGTCATTGAAGGCGGCTCGTCGGGCTCCGGCCTGT
>CAZTYC010000092.1:5489-9730 GCA_964617435.1 uncultured Burkholderiales bacterium | reverse complement strand
ATGTGTCGCTGATCTTGAGAGCCGCATCGCCGCCATAGACGGTGTAACGGGTACCGCCCTGCTCAACCTCATAGGTCACCCGAATTGAGACCGGATTGAGTTGATCATCAAAGCTGGGAATGGGGGACTTGAACAGGATCTGCCCATTGAACGGCTCGAATTCGTAGTCCAGCGATCGTGTCAGCAACGTGGTTTTCAGGACGATGGACTTCTGATTGCGATCCCGCACCAGGATTTCGATCTTCTCGCTGCCCGCCAGCCCATTTGGATTCGACACTGCATACGGACCGGACACACCACGACCGGGGAACTCGTCCACCACCTGCCTCATGGTCTGATGCGCGAGGAAGACGTTCCCCGTGACGTTGCCTTCCTCGTAGTGACCCCTGAGTCCGGGAAGGGACCGGCTGTACTGGCTCAGCTGGCGAGCCTGATTGCTGTCGCCTGTGGTGTAGTCACCCCACATGACGTAGTTCCTGCCCTTGTCCAGTCGGACATACAGCTTGCCCGAGCTCTGGGCGTCTGCACCACGGGTACTGGAGTCGCCATACACCGGGTAGAAAGAGTTGGGATCGATATCCTGGAACAACTGGCGACGCGTGTCCTTTTCGGAGTCATACGCCAGAGTCAACAGGTACTCACCCTTGACCTTGCCCTTGAGATACATCGCGGCGCGCACGCCAATCCGGGAGCTGCCGCCGTTGAACTCCTTGGAGAATGCACGTATCTCGCTGTCGAACCCGTCGTTCTCGCGTGCGGGCACGATGCTGCGCGGGTCGAACTTGTCAGAGCGCACCTGACCTTCGATCAGACCCACCACGATCATCTCGCGCAAGTCCGGGACATAACGGATGACCAGCTTTTCGACCACGCCGCGCACTGAAATTTTCAGGTTGACCGCGTCGGGCTTGTAGGGCGCAACGAGCCTGAACTTCAGCATCCCGCCCTTGGCGGTAATCTGCACACCCGGCTGGATCCGGTCTATGTCACCTTTGTCGACTCCTGACTCGCTGGTGGCACGCCCAGGCAACCAGACGCGGGCACCGCCATCAACCTCGATGGTGACATCCACATCTTCCTTGACCGGCAAACCCTTGCCGTCCAGCAACTGCACGTTCACATCCGTGGTGCTCACCCCGTCAGCCGGCAGGTTGTCGCCACCCGCCTTGGCAATGATCTTGTCTACCGGAGATGAGAGCCGCTCAAAAAAAGATGTGAAGGGGCGCGGCCCGACGCCCTGTTGACCTGCAGTGCCAAACGCCGATTTCGATTCGGGGGCATCACCACTCGAAGTCGTGCCTGCCGGCGCTGGCTGCGCAACAGCGATCCCATGCAACAACGCTATGGCGAGTGCCACAGGCGTCTTTCCCGACAGGCGGCGGGTGGTTTGCTGGATGGCGGATTTCATCGAATCACCCCCGTCGCAGCCGGCTTGTCGATGGCGCCGCCGCCAGGCCCGGGATTGTTCCGCTCAACCTGCGGCAGGGAAACTCCCCCGGGTTCACGCCTGGTCTTGATCTGGTCCAGTACCTCTGGGGTACAGGAGCCTTCTATGAAGTCGGCACGGTGCATCTCGCCACCCTTCATGTCCACAAAGAGGCTGTCACCGACGCCCGCATTGCGGTTGCTGGACGGCACCAGGCGTGCGCCGCGCGGCAACGTGGTGCGGTCAACCTTGAGGACGTGGGTCTGGGACTTGACACCGCAGACGCTGTACTTGCCTTCGTTGTCGGTGATCACGTAGCTGCCGTCCAGCATCACGATGCGCACACCCGGGATGCCAAGCTCGCGGGAGCCGCTGTCGTTGTTCTGCACGAAGTTGCCATCGCAATCCACATAGACCTTGCCAATGATGCAACCCTCGTTGCTGAAGACGCCACCCTGAACATTGACCTTGAACAGCGCCGTATTGGAGCGCACCGGACCGCCTGGGCCAGGGAACACTGCCGTTGCACGGTTGATGCCGTCTCCTTGCTGCGAACCGACGCCAAGCCGCACGAAATACGTCAGGTCAGCGAACGAATTGGCCGGTATCGGACCACCCAAGGAGAACGTCAGCGCACGTCCGACGCCTCCAGCCGGATCGGGCAAGGTCACGGAACCGCGCCGCGCGGTGCCAAGGATGTACCTGAAGCCCGCCGGCAGCAGGTCCTCCAGCGTGACGCCCGCAATCGGCACGCCCGTTGTATTGCGAATTCGGATCGTGTACTGGACGGAGTCACCAATTTCCGCAACCGTCTTGTTGCCCGTCTTGGTTACCAGCACCGACCCTGCTCCCAGCGGGTCGAGCGGGATATGGTTGTGGCGGATTTCGCTGTAGGTGGAGAAGTCCCAATTAAACGCGAAGTGATATCCCGTTGGCTGAGCGCCCGACGGTGGGGCGGCCTGCGCCTGCACGTTGAACGCACCCAGGTTGGACACCGTCAGCGTGGCCAGCGGAGCCGACACCCCGTTCTCATCCGCAATTGGTGGCTGGTATCCGCTGGGCTCGGTGACGAGGAGGCTGTACACCCCGTTCGGCGCGCCAGCCAGGAAGAGGAACTGGTAGATGCCATCCGGAGAGGTTACGTACGTGTCTGTTCCACCAACCAGGTGAGTCACAGGGTTGAAGCCAAGCGGGCCAACCAGACGTACAGTCGCACCTGCCACTGGCTGACGGGTCAAGCTGTTGTAAATCACGCCACTCGGGTCGAGCGGCAGATTCTGCTCAATCACATTGTCGCCCGCGTACAGCGTTACCCCGGTGATGGCAGCCGATGCGGTGCCTGTGGTTGTCCCGGTGGACACGTTGTTGCCAGCGGTCAGTCCAGCCTGACTGAATGGGGTTCCGAGAACCACATTGCCGTTGGGATCCCGGAATTTCACCGAGTAACCGGATCCGGGTACCAGTCCGCTCACGGTGTATGAACCGGAAGCATTGGTGGTTCCCGTCCCGACGACGACAGCACCCAGGGAAACCTCAACCTTGTATCCGGCCAATGGCGTATCAGAGCCTGGATTCCAGGCCTTGTTCTGATTGGTATCCAGCCACACTCGGCCGCTCAGCGTTGCGTTCGTCACCGTCGGCACGGGCAAGGAGGCCGTGGTGGTATTGTTGGCGTAGCTACTCTCGGATGTCGTCGACGCGACGCCAGCAACCCAACTCAGCGTAACGCCCGCCGTCTGCTGTGCGGGTACGCTGTAGTTGACCACGGTGACAGTGCTGGAGCCGACCGGCAGACTGCCGATAACCACCGTCTGTGTCACTCCGTTTGGAAGAACGACAGTACCCGTGACATTCTGGGCGGTGCTGGGTCCAATGTTGATCCAGGTAACCGTCCCCGTCACAGTGCCTCCCGGAGTCGCAAGACCCGTGACGCTCAATGTGGTGCTGACATCTGCATTGCCAATCACCGGCGTGACCACCGTCACCGTGTTGGTGGGCGTGGGGTCGGGCGTGGTGCTGGTGCCCACCGCCGTGTTGGTGATGTTGCCGCTGCTGGCGGTCACCGTGGCGTTGACCACCAGGGTCAGCGTCGCCCCAACTTGCAGGCTGGCCGTGGTCGCGCCCACGCTGGCCCCGGCGATGCTGGCCGTGCCGTTGTTGCCGCTGGCGCTGATCAGGCTCAGCCCGGCGCTGAGGATGTCGGTCAGCGTCACGTTGCTGGCCACCGAGGGACCCAGGTTGACCAGGGTCACCGTGTAGCTGATGGTCTGCCCTTGTGTGCCGCTTGTGCTGCTGGCCACCTTGGTCAGCGTCAGGTCCGCCACCAGCGTCACCGTCACCGTGGCCGTGCTGGTGTTGTTCCCCGGCACCGGGTCTGTCGTGCCCGTGGGCAAGCTCACCGTCGCCGTGTTGGTCAGCACCCCGCTGGCGCTGCCCAGCACGCTGACCTGCAGTGTCACCGTCACCCCACCGCCCGAGGGTATGGTCACCGAGCCCACCAGGCTGGTGGTGCTGGTCACGAAGCTGGCCGTGGTGGCCAGCGCGCTGACCTGCGTGACCACGTTGGTGATCGTGCCCAGGCCCGCGGGCAGGTTGTCTGCAAAGCTCGCCCCTGTGGCCGTGCTGGGCCCGGCGTTGCTGATCACCAGGCTGTAGGTCAGTGTCCCGCCCGCGCTGGGCGTGAGGTTGCCCGCCGTCTTCACGATGCTCAGGTCCGCCACCAGCGCCACCGTCACCGTGGCCGTGCTGGTGTTGTTCCCAGGCACCGGGTCTGTCGTGCCCGTGGGCAAGCTCACCGTCGCCGTGTTGGTCAGCA
>CAZTYC010000092.1:0-5389 GCA_964617435.1 uncultured Burkholderiales bacterium | reverse complement strand
GTGTCCCGCCCGCGCTGGGCGTGAGGTTGCCCGCCGTCTTCACGATGCTCAGGTCGGCACTAGAAGTGACGGTGTCTATGTCCCGCGCATAACAAACACCTGCTGTACAAGAGACAGAAGGGTTGCTGTTACTGACGGTCGCCGGCGGCGTGATGACGGCGGTATTCGTGACACCCGTCTGAGCGAAAGCAACTGAAGAGAAAAACGCAAAAACACCGGCCCACAACCACACGCGCACAACATGGCTATCAAGGAGAGTCGACAAAAAAAGTTGCGCCAACCTAAGCGCTGACAATGAACGCAAACTCTGAAGCCCCAACAAACTAGGTGACCGGAACACCTCTTAAAACTAATCTACGCGTCGAGTTTAGACTGTCGCCCTTATTTGTAACCAATTATTGCACGCAAAGTTACATCAATTGCCAAAAAAACGTGTGAAACGTCACGATTGAACGACCCGGAGTGCTGAAGCGCAACAAGGACAGAAAACCAATGAATCGCACGCCAAAAAAAAGCCCACATTTGTGGGCTTTCTGCGATTGGTTGCGCGGGCAAGATTTGAACTTGCGACCTTTGGGTTATGAGCCCAACGAGCTACCAGGCTGCTCCACCGCGCGTCAGAATTGTACCTTACTCTGCCGTGTTGCTCTCTGGCAGAACCGCATCGCCACCGTCGGGGCGGTCTACCAATTCAACAATTGCCATGGGAGCGTTGTCGCCGACGCGAAAACCCATCTTGAGAATTCGGGTGTATCCGCCAGGTCGAGTTTTAAAGCGAGGGCCCAAGTCCGCAAAAAGCTTTGCAACACTGTCCCTGCTCCGAAGTCGGTCGAAAGCCAAGCGCCGATTGGCCAACGTCGACTCCTTGCTAAGCGTAATCAATGGCTCCACGACCCGGCGCAATTCCTTTGCTTTGGGAACCGTGGTCTTGATGGCCTCGTGTTCGATCAACGAATTCATCATGTTGCGCAACATAGCAAGACGATGCTCACTCGTGCGATTAAGCTTTCGGAGTCCGTGTCCGTGACGCATGGTGCTTTCCTTTCAAATTTTTCGGGCGGCCGTATCAGGTACCGCCCGGTGCACACAAGTTAAATTCAATCAGCGCTTATCAAGACCAGCGGGGGGCCAGCTTTCGAGCTTCATGCCCAGCGTCAGTCCACGGGACGCAAGCACTTCCTTGATCTCATTAAGCGACTTTCGCCCCAGATTCGGGGTCTTCAGCAACTCATTCTCCGTACGCTGAATCAAATCGCCAATGTAATAAATGTTCTCGGCCTTCAGGCAATTTGCAGAGCGAACGGTCAACTCAAGCTCATCCACGGGGCGCAACAAGATGGGATCGAAATTCTGGGATGCGCGGGCGACAGGGGCATCAAAGGCGGCCAGTTCATTGCCCTCAAGTTGTGCAAATACTGCCAGTTGCTCAACCAGGATTTTCGCGCTAGCGCGGACGGCGTCCTCTGCAGTCACGGCACCATTGGTCTCAATTTCCATGACCAGTTTGTCAAGGTCGGTGCGCTGCTCCACGCGCGCGCTTTCCACCGTGTAGCTCACTCGCTTGACGGGAGAAAAGGAAGCGTCCAGCACAATCCGGCCAATGGATTTTGTCGGTTCATCACCATACCGCCGCATGCTGCCGGGGACATAACCACGCCCCTTTTCCACCTTGATCTGCATGTCAATCTTCCCACCCTGGGAAAGAGAGGCAATCAAGTGACCGGGGTTGATGATTTCAACATCGTGAGGCGTCTGGATATCGCCCGCCGTAACCAAGCCCTCACCTTCCTTGCGGAGACTGAGAGTGACTTCATCGCGGTTGTGAAGCTTGAAAACCACGCCCTTGAGGTTGAGCAGAATATTGACTACGTCCTCCTGCACTCCATCGACAGAAGAGTACTCATGCAGGACGCCAGCGATGGTGACTTCCGTGGCGGAATAGCCGACCATTGACGAGAGCAACACGCGCCGCAAGGCGTTGCCAAGCGTATGCCCATAGCCACGCTCGAATGGCTCCAGCGTTACCTTGGCCTTGTTGGCCGCAAGCTGTTCGACGTTAATGGTTTTCGGTTTAAGCAGATTCGTATGCATTCAGACTTCCTCTCAATACCCCCGGCTCGTTACACCGGTAAGGCTGGTGAAGCACCCAGACCACGAGATCTCGCGACTGGGAACAAAAAGACTCAGGCAGGCGCCAGGATCAGCGGGAATAGAGCTCCACAATCAGCGACTCGTTGATATCGGCTGCGAATTCATCCCGATCAGGCACCTTCTTGAAAGTGCCTTCGGCCTTGTCCGCGCTGACATCCACCCAGGCAGGCAGGCCGACTTGTTGGGCCAACTGCAACGCCTCGAGGACGCGCACCTGCTTTTTGGACTTGTCGCGTACGGCCACCACGTCGCCCGTTTTCACCAGAAAAGACGGGATGTTGACAGTTTGCCCATTGACCGTGATCGCCTTGTGCGAAACCAGCTGCCTTGCCTCGGCGCGCGTTGATCCAAATCCCATCCGGTAAACAACGTTGTCCAACCGCGACTCAAGGATGAACAGAAGATTGGCGCCGGTGTTGCCACGGCGGCGGTCTGCTTCTTCGAAGTAACGGCGGAACTGACGCTCAAGAATGCCGTACATCCGCTTGACTTTTTGCTTCTCGCGCAACTGCAGGCCGAAATCCGAAGTTCTCTGACCGGAAGTCCGGCCATGCTGGCCCGGCTTGGAATCGAATTTAGCCTTGTCCGCAATAGAGCGGCGAGCGCTCTTGAGGAAAAGGTCCGTGCCTTCACGGCGGGAAAGTTTGGCCTTGGGGCCGAGGTAACGTGCCACGTTGCTTCCTTTACATCATCTGCCGCAGCCATACACTGCGGGAGCCATCAGCACAAAACTGCTGGCAGTGGGCTTGGTTGAAATGACTAGATGCGACGACGCTTCTGAGGGCGGCAGCCGTTGTGCGGCACCGGCGTCACATCGGCGATTGAAGTGATGCGAATCCCCAAAGCGGCCAAAGCACGAACCGAAGACTCACGCCCCGGGCCCGGCCCCTTGATCTCGACATCGAGATTCTTGATGCCTTGCTCAATAGCTGCACGACCGGCCACTTCCGAGGCAACCTGCGCTGCGAAAGGCGTGGACTTACGCGAACCCTTGAAGCCTTGACCGCCCGAAGAGGCCCAAGACAATGCGTTGCCCTGGCGATCGGTGATCGTGATGATTGTGTTGTTGAACGACGCATGAACATGCGCGACGCCGTCCGAGACGTTCTTGCGAACCTTCTTGCGCACGCGCTGTGCGGCATTGTTGGCGGGAGCTTTTGCCATGACTATTCTCTTTCCCGTTTATTTCTTCAGTGCGGCCGCGGCCTTGCGCGGACCCTTGCGAGTGCGTGCATTCGTGCGAGTACGTTGGCCACGGACGGGCAAGCCCCGGCGGTGGCGGAAACCACGATAGCAACCGATATCCATCAACCGCTTGATGTTCATCGTCGTCTCGCGACGAAGATCACCCTCGATCGTGAATTGTCCGATCTGATCTCGGATTTTTTCGAGATCGCCGTCCGTAAGATCCTTGACCTTCTTGGAATAGGCGATGCCGCAAGCTTCGCAGATCTTGCGTGCTCGCGTGCGCCCGATGCCAAAAATTGCAGTCAGGCCAATTTCAGCGTGCTGATGCGGCGGAATGTTGATGCCAGCAATACGTGCCATATACGTCCTCAGTTACTCGTTCCAATCAGCCTTGGCGCTGCTTGTGGCGCGGATCCGTGCAGATGACGCGGACCACACCCTTGCGACGGATGATCTTGCAGTTGCGGCAGATTTTCTTGACCGAAGCCGAAACTCTCATTGCTCTCTCCTAATACCGCACCTACTTGGCACGGAAAACAATTCTTGCCCGTGACAGGTCATACGGCGTCAATTCCACCGTTACCTTGTCGCCCGGGAGGATGCGGATGTAGTGCATCCGCATCTTCCCCGATATATGCCCCAAGACCAGATGCCCGTTTTCCAGTTTTACCCGGAATGTCGCATTCGGCAGGTTCTCGAGAACCTCCCCCTGCATCTGGATCACATCGTCCTTCGCCATCGAACTCAACCATTCAATGTCGTCTTGAAATTGGCTTTCTTCAACAGTGATTCGTATTGCTGGGACATCATGTAGTTCTGCACCTGGGCCATGAAGTCCATGGTGACAACAACGATGATCAGCAAGGAAGTCCCACCAAAATAGAAGGGGACGTTGTATTTCAGGATCAGGAACTCGGGCAAAAGGCAGACGAAAGTGATGTAAACCGCTCCCGCAAGCGTCAGCCGGACCAAAATCTTGTCGATATACCGGGCCGTTTGATCTCCCGGACGAATACCGGGGATGAACGCGCCACTCTTCTTGAGGTTGTCTGCCGTCTCACGGCTGTTGAAAACCAGCGCCGTGTAGAAGAAGCAGAAAAATACGATGGCGCCGGCGTACAAGAGCACATAGATCGGCTGCCCCGGGGTCAACATGCCCGCGATGTCCTTGAGCCAACGCATCGCATCACCCGTACTGAACCAGCTGACCACCGTCGCCGGCAGAAGAATGATCGATGAGGCAAAGATCGGCGGAATCACCCCCGCCATGTTCAGCTTCAGGGGCAGATGGGAAGACTGCCCGCCGTAGACCTTGTTGCCAACCTGCCGACGGGCGTAGTTGACCAGGATCTTGCGCTGACCACGCTCAACGAATACGACAAAGTAAGTTACCAGAATGACCACTGCGACGATGAAGACAGCAGCAAGGATGCTCATTGCACCAGTACGAACGAGTTCCAGCAGTCCGCCGATCGCACTTGGCAAGCCCGCGGCGATGCCTGCAAAGATCAGGATGGAGATCCCGTTGCCCAGACCGCGCTCCGTGATCTGTTCACCCAGCCACATCAGGAACATGGTCCCGGCTGTAAGGCTCACCACCGCAGTCATTCGGAAGCCGAAGCCAGGGCTCAATACCAAGCCAGCAGAGCCTTCCAGCGCCAATGCGATGCCGAGCGACTGAAATACAGCAAGACCCAAGGTGCCATATCGCGTGTACTGGGTGATTTTCCGGCGACCGGCTTCGCCTTCCTTCTTGAGCTGCTCAAACGTGGGCACCACGTAGGTCAACAGCTGCATGATGATCGACGCCGAAATGTACGGCATGATCCCAAGCGCAAACACGGTAAACCGGGACAGCGCGCCGCCGGAGAACATGTTGAACAGGCTCAGGATGCCGCCCTGCTGGCCCTTGAAGAGCTGTTGCAACTGGGCGGGGTCGATGCCCGGCACAGGAATATGCGCACCGATCCGGTACACCACCAGCGCAAGCAGCAGGAAAACCAGCCGGCGACGCAGGTCGCCAAACTTGCCGGTTTTCGCGATTTGAGCC
>CAZTYC010000091.1:0-9862 GCA_964617435.1 uncultured Burkholderiales bacterium | reverse complement strand
CACGCGCTGCGGCCCCTGCGTGGTGCGCATGAACACGGGGTCTTCCTGCACGAACAAGTCGGCCCCTTCGACCAGTTCCACGCCCATCTGCTGCGCGAGGAAGGCGTGCTCGAAATAGGCGGAATTGAAATGCCCCGGGGTGAGCAGGACGATGGTCGGCTGGTCCACGCCGAAGGGCGCCGCATTGCGCAGCGTCTCCAGCAGCATGTCCGGGTAGTGATCGACCGGCCGCACGCGCTGCGCCGCGAACAGCTCGGGGAACAGGCGCATCATCATCTTGCGGTTTTCCAGCAGGTAGGACACGCCGGAGGGGGTGCGCAGGTTGTCCTCGAGCACATAGTACTTGCCGTCGCCGTCCTTGACGAGGTCGATGCCGGCGACATGCGCGTAAATGCCGCCCGGCACGCCGACACCGACCATTTCCTTCCGGTACTGGCTGTTTCCCAGCACCTTCTCCCTGGGCAGCACACCGGCTTTCAGGATGTCCTGGCCGTGGTAGATGTCTTGCAGGAAGGCGTTGAGCGCCCGAATGCGCTGCGACAGTCCGCGTGACAGGTGATCCCAGGTTTCTCCCGCGATGATGTTGGGCACGATGTCGAACGGGATCAGGCGCTCGGTGCCGCTCGATTCGCCATAAACGGCAAACGTGATGCCCACGCGATGGAACATGAGGTCCGCCGCCTGCCGGTTCTGCGCGATCTTTTCAGGCGGCGTGCGGGTCAGCCAGTCGTTGAACAGCGCGTAATGGGGGCGCACCGCGCCATCCGCGCTGGTCATTTCGTTGTAATAGGGTTTGAGTGCCATGCGCGGAGAATGGTGCGTTGCAACGATGTTAACTGCTTTCCCTGTGCGCGCGCATCCACGTTTTAAAATGCCGTGATGAGCGACTTTGACGAACCGTTGGCAATTCCGGCTTTCGACGCGGCGATCGGGAACCGACCGAAGGTGGCCCGCGCGTGGGCGTTCTGCAACGCCACCAATGTGGCGACGGACAATTCGGGCCAGTGGCAGAAGGCGAAAGCGGTCGCCAGGTTGCTTTGGGACATCGGTGCAGACGACGAAACGCTGGCCGCAGGCCTGATCGCGGAAACGCTCGACGCGAACCATCAAGACTGGAAACCGGTTGCGGACGCCTTTGGCACGGAAGTCCTGTCGATCGTGCAGGGGGTACAGCGCGCCTCGCGCGTCGACCGTGTGCACGCGCAGGCAGACACCGGGACCAATGTGGAAGTGATGCGCAAGATGCTGCTGGCATTGGCCGACGATGTGCGGGTGGTGCTGATCCTGCTCGCAGCCCGTGTCGTCTTGCTGCGCAGCCTGACGCGTGCAAGTGAGGGTGAGCAGCGCACGGCCGGGATCCTGACCCGTGACCTGTATGCGCCCCTGGCGAACCGCCTGGGCGTGTTCCAGATCAAGTGGGAACTGGAGGACTTCGCCTTCCGGTTCCTGGAGCCGGACCTGTACCGCAAGATTGCCGGGTTTCTTGACGGCAAGCGCAGCGAGCGTGAGGCGTGGATTGCCCGTGTGGTCGAGGAGTTGCGCTCGACGCTGGAGGCAGCGGGCGTTTCCTCGGAGGTCATGGGCCGGCCCAAGCACCTGTGGTCGATCCACCGCAAGATGCAATCCAAGAACCTGCCGTTCGAAAAGTTGTACGACGTTCGTGCCCTGCGAGTACTGGTGGACACGGAAGCGGATTGCTACAAGGTCCTGGGCGTGGTGCATGACCGCTGGGCGCCGGTTGCCGGTGAATTCGACGACTACATTGCGCAGCCGAAGGCGAACAACTACCAGTCCCTGCACACCGCAGTCGTCGGCCCGGAAGCGAAAACGCTGGAAGTCCAGATCCGCACCCGTGCCATGCACCGGGCGTCCGAGCACGGCATCGCCGCGCACTGGCGCTACAAGGAAGACGCGAAGGGCGCGCGAACGCAGTCGGAAAAGCGTCACGAGGAGAAGATCGCTTGGCTCCGGCAAGTCCTGGAGTGGAAAGACGAGTTGATCGCGTCGGGGGAATTTTCCGCCGAGGTGCGCAAGACGCTCTTCAATGACACCATCTATGTGCTGACGCCGCAGGACAAGGTGATCGACCTGCCTGCGGGATCCACGCCGGTGGATTTCGCCTACCACGTGCACACCGACCTGGGGCACCGGTGTCGTGGAGCAAAGGTCGACGGCCACATCGTGCCGCTGAACACGCCTCTGGCCAATACCAACAGGGTGGAAATCCTCTCGGCCAAGCAGGGCGGGCCGTCCCGCGACTGGATCAACCCGCAGCTCGGGTATCTGGCCAGCCCGCGCGCGCAGGCCAAGGTGCGCGCCTGGTTCCGGCAGGAGTATTTCGAAGTGGATGTGGCGCATGGACGCCAGATCCTCGATCGTGAACTTGCGCGCGCCGGCGCAAGCGCGGTTGCGTTGGACAAGGTAGTGGCCTGGCTCGGCCAGCGCGATCTTGACGAATGCATGGCGGCGATCGGACGAGGAGAAATCACGCCGCACATGATCGAAGTGGCATTGCGCGGTCGCGACCAGGCCCACGCCGACGAGGTTGTGCCGCCGGCGTTGCCGACGGTATCGCCGCGGCCGGGCGCGGGCACATCAGGCGGGGTGCTGGTGCTGGGGATCGACAACATCGCCACATTGGTGGCCAAGTGCTGCAAGCCGTTGCCGGGTGACGCCATCATCGGCTTTGTGACCAAGGCACGGGGCGTGACCGTGCATCGGCAGGACTGCCGCAACATCGTCGCGCTTTCGCCGCAGCAGCGCGAGCGCCTGATGCAGGCCGCCTGGGGCGAAACCGGGGACCAGCCGTTTCACGCGGAGATTGAATTGGTGGCGGCGGATCGACAGGGGTTGCTGCGCGATGTCAGCGACGCCCTGGCCCACGAGCGGTTAAACGTCGTTGCCGTGAACTCGATATCGCGTGGCAATGTGGCATCCATGCGCTTCACATTGGAGGTGCGACAGAAGGCCCAGCTCGAGCGTGCATTCCGGGTCCTGGCCGGTGTCAAGGGTGTCGAGAGCGTGAATCGTCGGGGTGCAGCCTGATCCGCGCGCGGGATTTTGGAAATACCCTGGCGTCTGATAAAATGGCGACTTCGCGATAGGCACGTAGCTCAGCTGGTTAGAGCACCACCTTGACATGGTGGGGGTCGTTGGTTCGAGTCCAATCGTGCCTACCAATCGAATCAAATCGCGGCGCAACGCTGCGGGCGGCTTTTTTGAGTTCGATTCGCAAGTCATCGGGGTTTCGCGGCCTCTGCAATTCCGAGTGCGGGGAGTGCGTTCGAGTCAAGTTGATTCGTCCCTGATTTCGGCGAACGACAGACTTGTGTAATTTTGCAAAATTGTGAACTGCTTCACATCAATAAACGTGGGCGGCGCGTATCGTTTTCCCCATCAGGAACAAGGTCTTTTCGCATGAAGTGCGTGCGGAGATCAAAAAAACAAATTGTTCCAACGCACGATCGAATACCACCGGCATAAGCCGGGGATAAAAAGCATACGCGGGAGATGTGGATGGGCCGGGCTTTCAGCAGGGCATTTCCGTTTGCCAATCTGATGTGGGTCGCCGTGGATGCGATGGGGCTTTTCCTCGCAATCCTCATCGGCTACACGCTTCTTTATCCGGGTGGCTCCAACGCGACGATGAGTTCGGTGCCCGGTGCATTGGCCATTGTGGTGGCGATGGTGCTCCTGACCGGGGGTCTGGGTCTGTATCAATCAGATGTAAGGACCCGTTTTTGGCCGGCGGTGTTGCGCACGGGGGTCGCGTTCGTGGTGGTGCTTCCGGCGTTGCATTGGGTTTTCTTCCGGCTGCCTGACGGGTCCGTCTGCGCGCCTTGCCTCGCTGGAACCATTGCGATTGCATTTGCCGGCAAGCTGGCGATGCTGATGTTGAGCGGTGCGTCTTCCTTGCGTGAGCGGCGCGTCATGATCCTGGGGGTGGGCGCGGATGCAGCCGCCGTCAACGACCTTCTCGAGCGGAGCAAGAATCCCGCGTTGTCGATTGTTGGTTTTTACGCCCCGTTTGAGAATCAGACCGTCGACGGGGCCGTGCCCGCCAACAAGGTGATTTCGGCTTCCAGGTCGATCGGCGAGGTCACGGGGCGGCACAATGTCAGCGAAATCGTCATCGCGATGCGGGAACGCCGCGGGGGCTCGCTTCCGCTCAACGATTTGCTGGATTGCAAACTCAAGGGCATCAAGGTCACGGACCTGTCTACGTTCTACGAACAGCAGCGCAGCCGGGTCAGAATCGACCTCCTGCGAGAAAGCTGGTTCATTTTTGGCGACGGTTTCCGGCAAGGCCGGTTCCGCATGTTCGTCAAGCGGACCTTTGATGTCGTGGCGAGCATGTTGCTGCTGGCGTTTGCCTGGCCCGTCATGCTGGTGACGGCAATCCTCATTAAATTGGAAAGCCCGGGCCCTGTGCTGTACAGGCAGGAGCGCGTGGGGCTGGCGGGGCGCGTGTTCAACATCGTGAAGTTCCGCAGCATGCGCACCGATGCAGAGCGTGATGGCATGCCTCAATGGGCGCAGCGCGGAGATTCCCGTGTTACGCGCGTGGGCCGGTTTATCCGCTTGACACGGATCGATGAATTGCCCCAACTCTTCTGCGTGCTTGCCGGGACCATGAGCCTCGTGGGGCCGCGTCCGGAACGGCCGTTCTTTGTCGCGCAACTGGAAAAGGAGATTCCTTTCTATAACGCGCGCCACAGTGTAAAACCGGGTGTGACGGGATGGGCTCAGGTTCGGCACCAATATGGGGCGTCGATTGCGGATTCTTCAGACAAGTTGGAGTACGACCTGTTTTACGTGAAGAATCATTCGTTACTGTTTGATTTTATGGTTCTTTTTCATTCCGTGAAAGTGGTGTTGTTTGCCCAAGGGTCCCGTTAGGACGAAGATGGACGATTCGATTTGAGGAGGAAAAAGGGGCCGAATGACGGCCCTTTTTTTTTTGAATTCCTGAACTTTCGACGAAGCTGACAGACCGTGTCAGCAAAAGAGAACCTCACTTGTTCTCAAGCGCATCGAGAAGCCCGAGCGGCGCGGTCGCCAAGGTCGCAAATTTTTGCGGTTCTGCCCCGCATTCGCGCGATAGCGAATGGCAGGATCACGGGGTATGATTAGCGTGCACCCCACAACGGGAGGGCCTGCGCTGTGCCGAATTTGCTGTTCATTGTTGCCATCGCGATATTGGCATGCGGATCACTGTCAAGTTACGCCCAAACACTTCAAGGGGCGCAATTTCGCAAGACTCACGCTGCGGCGGGCGATGTCGATTTGCCGATCGATGTGAACCAAGCCATCACCGGCAGTGTGTCGGTGGAGCCCAGGGCTGAGGGAACTGGTCATCGCGTTGTGTTCCAGTATGACGTGCCGATCACGTCGGTTGGCGGCGCGACTGCGGTGAACTCTGTCGGTGCAAGTGTCGGCGTTGTCTCGGTATCCAACGCCGGCAACGAGGTCATCGTCACGCTCACCGGCATCGCAGATGCCTCATTGCTCAATGTGACCGTCACCGGTGTGAACGGCGCGGTGACGAGCAGCGTGGCCGTCGGTTTTCTCGTTGCTGATTTTGATTCTTCACGCACGGTCAGTTCAGTGGATGTCGGGTCCGTGAAGACGCGATCGGGCGCGACCGTGGTGCAGGCGAACGGCCGCTATGACGTGGGCACTTCGGGACGCGTGAGTGCCGTCGACATCGCCATTGCAAAGTCCCACCTGGGCCGTGCGCTTCCCGTCTCAACTCAGGTCATGCTTCGGGCGCTATTTGCAGGTGCCGGTAACGGCACGGTGTCGTCGAGCCCCCCCGGAATATCCTGCCCGTCAACAGCCTGCATGGCGGCATTCACAACTGCCGCAATGTCACCACAATCCGTGCAACTGACGGCAACACCCAATACGGGGTCGCTTTTTGGCGGCTGGTCCGGCGCATGCAGCGGCGCAATGAATGTCACGAGCATCTCTTTGACCCAAAACTCGGATTGTGTCGCGACCTTCAACCTGGATACCCGAGTCGTCACACCCAACTCGCCGTCCAATGGCACAGTCACCCCGGCTTCGCCTCAGACTGTCAATTTCAATTCAAGTGTCGTTTTCACATTGATGCCAAATGTGGGCTTTGTGCCTGCTGTCACGGGTACTTGCGGAGGCACTCTGACGGGCAACACGTTTACGACTTCTCCAGTCACGTCAAATTGCACCGTCAATGTGGCATTCAATGCTCAAAATGTGAACGTGACGCCCAGTGCGGGATCGAACGGCACCATTTCGCCAAATACGGTCCAGGCTGTTCCATACGGAACGACGCGTACTTTTACCGTCACCCCCAGTGCGAATTACACGCCAAGCGTGGGCGGGACTTGTGGGGGAACGCTTTCCGGAAACACCTTTACGACCAATCCGGTGACCGCGGCATGTACGGTTGCTGCGACGTTTACACGGCTCTCGTATTCCGTGACTCCGTCTGCAAGCGCGAATGGAACGATCAGTCCGACGGCAACGCAGTCGGTGTTGAGTGGCGCCACCAAGACGTTCACCGTGACTCCCAATGCCGGATTTACGGCAATCATGAGCGGAACTTGCGGGGGAACCCTGTCCGGGACCACATTCACAACGAGCCCGATATCAGGTAATTGCTCCGTAGTTGCGACGTTTGCCTCAACCCAGCCCAAGTACGTTGCCACGACCGGTAACGACACGACCGGCACCGGCACCTCGGCCAATCCCTGGAAGACGATCAACAAAGGCATCTCCTCGCTGGTGGGCGGGGAGACTTTGATCGTGAAGAACGGCACATATTCCGGCACGGCAAATTTCATCCGCAATGTACCTTCCGGGACCGCCCAGCTCTATACAAATATCGTCGCCGAAACTCCCATGCAGGTGCGCATTCAAAGTGCCACATCACTGACGGTGACGGATAACCAACTGAATTTGGCAGGGAACTACATCAAAGTGGACGGCTTCATATTCGACCTGTCCGCGTCGATCAATCCTGCGTTTACCGGCGTGATTTCCGGAAACTTCAATACGCTCAGCAGATCCATCTTCAAGCGAAGCGGGGACATTGACTCGACGGGCGGCCTACTTGCCGTGATCGGCAGCGACACCCTGATCGAGGATGTTGCCGGTGTTGGTGCGTGCCGCTATTGCTTTACCCAGGGTGGATCATCGACGATGACGCAGCGCAATGTTTGGCGCAGGGTGATCGGTAGATTTGACTATTCCAATTCCACCCAGACCAAGGCGACATTTGCAACTGAAGGATCCGCTACGCCGGGAAATGTCAGGGATCATCTTTATCAAAATGTCATCGCCATCGACGGCCAAAACCCGGGAAATCTCGGGGGCTCCGAAAAAATGGGCGGTTTTTACGTGTCTTCCAACACATCAAACGTCCAGTTTCAAGGAAGCATGGTTCTCAACGAAGGTGCGGGTCCCGCAGGCGCATTGCTGAGCGAGTTGGGCAGCAACAATCCTGCAAGCAATATGGTCGTGTGGGATGTGCAAAACAGCTTGCCGTCCGCGACGGGAATCGTTGCGGGGAGCGGAGATCGGCTGACGGTTGGGGGCACAGTGCAGGGCGCGGCTGCAAACCTGCTAACACCTGCCACGAATTCACTCTTGAAGCCGATGGCAAACCCTGCCAACTTGCTCAACAACTCCCCTGGTGCTGTGATCACGAAACGCCTAGGTGCCGCTGGTACGCGTTGGGGACAAGCCGGCTATGACCAACCGACGACGACCGACCTGTGGCCCTGGCCGTTCCAGGACACGATCGCTGCCGTGTTCCGTGAGTCCAACCCGGTGCCGCCGGGAAACAGTCCGGCCACCAACGATACGAATCGAGGGTTTGCCAATGCGGTTGGAAATGCGGTCTATGGTGGCGCGAAGAACTTGACGACCTACGTTTGGGAATACCTTGGCAATCCCTGTCCGCCCACGGTATGCGTGAGCTATACAGTGACTTCGTCTGCCGGTGCCGGCGGCACCATCAGCCCGGCGTCGACGCAGACGGTGTTGCCTGGTGGCCAGTTGACATTTGCCGTAACGCCTAATTCTGGGTTCATTACAAGTATGGGTGGCACATGCGGCGGCTCGCTATCCGGAAATACGTATACAACTAACGCAGTGTTTGCCAACTGTACTGTTGTCGCCAGTTTTAATGTGGGTCAAGCTTATTACGTATCGAACTCTGGCAGTGATATGAATTCCTGCGCCGCTGCAAAGTCGTCAGCTACGCCAAAACTGACAATTCAGGGTGGGTTGTCTTGCTTGGCACCGGGGGATACTCTCGTTATTCGTGACGGCACATACGGTGGTACAAGTAATGCGGTTACCAACCTTCCCAATGGTACGGCGGCCAATTATGTCACCCTGCGGGCTGAGAACGAAGGTGGCGTCATCGTGACATCAGGTTTGGACCTGGCGACAACGAATTCCTACATTTCCGTTGTCGGACTTCGCTTTAAAGGTAACCAACAAAAGAACATTCTTGGAAATCATATTAAGTTTTTGAGGAATGAGTTTGCTGGAGGTTGTAGTTCAGGAAACTGCATGAATACAGTTGTAGGTACGAATAATGTCGATACTACAAGCGACATTCTTTTAGAAGATAACTGGTTTCACGGTCCAGGCGGTCGCTACAATTTGCTTGTCTATAATTCGTCGCGAGTCGTGGTCAGGCGTGCTGTGATCCGTCATGACGGTGGGTGGACGGATAACGGAACTGGTGACCCGGAGGCTGGGCTTAACTTTTACAATACGCAAGATAGTGCAGCCCAGAATGTTCTGGTTCTTGATTCCAATCTGACTTATGTTACCTGGGCAACGAGTTTTTACGCGGTGAAGAACTCCAGTTCGGCGATCCCAAACCAAAATAATGTATGGGAGGGGTGCATTGCATTAGCCAGCGCGAATACAGGCTTCCGAAACGACACGCAATCTGGCATAGGTAATATGATTAAGGACTCTGTATTCTGGGATACCTCCAACGGAGGAATTTCGTTGGGGCAAGGTGGATTTACCAATTTCACCATCAATCGGGTCACGATAGGGCAATCCAAAGTACCTCTTTCGGGGGATTACAAAGGAGGTATTGGCAAGTTTGGTGGCGGTCCTGCGACAATCACAAATGTAATCATCCGCAATATGCAGGGAGACTTCAATGGCGTTTCCGCTACGTACTTTGACAGTTTCCAAAATGGCTCGGCGTCCTCAGGCACCGGTCGAGTCACCTATGATCCATTTGCGAACGGTCTATCATTTCTTATACGGATCGAGGCAGGGACGCCGTTGAAAACTGCTGGCGCGGGAGGGGGGCAGATGGGTGCACAGATTGTTGATCGCATTGGCTCTCCTGGTACGCTCTCGGGAGAGGCGGGATGGAATGTTAGTACTGGAACTGTCTTGTGGCCATATCCTAATGAGATGCGCATCAAGAAAGAGATGTGCGCCGATGCTAATGTCACTCGTGGATTTTGCGGAGATACGTCGCTAACCAACTACATCATGAATTATCTTGGACGAGGTAATCCTTATCCCTAATTCAAATTGTGGGGTTCGAACTTCAAATTGGTTGGACGGAGTTCAACCGAATGGTCGCGGTTTTTGCTGCGCTAAGCCTCAGCGGGAGAGCTTTGACTTTGCCAATGCGGCAAGAGAGGTTCAGGCAGTTTGGGTGTCTGCCTTTGGAGGAAGGTCCAAAGTTTGAGTCGTTTTTTTGACCTGCCCTCGTCCTAGCGTGCCAGCGTGAGTTACAGAAATCCGCTATTCCTGGACATCCATGCCCTGAAGGTGGTGTTCGGCACAAAGCGCTAGCCCCACCGGCCAAGCGAGGCGCGATCGAACGGAT
>CAZTYC010000090.1:0-10003 GCA_964617435.1 uncultured Burkholderiales bacterium | reverse complement strand
AAATCGAACGCTCGATCCGCGATGTGAAACGCGACCGCATGCCGCTTGATGAGTCGGGCACCGAAAAGCCGCTGGACGACAAGATCCGGGCCAAGTTCCTGACCGACGGCGAGGCGTTTGCCAAGGCGGTCAAAGCCGCGCGCGAGTGGGAGGCGGCAAATCGCACCAAGTTCGATTCGGTGGGAAGCGCCACGGCGGCTGCTCGATAACACACGACCGGATTTGGGTTAAAGACAAAAGGTCAATCTACAACGCGTTTCCGTGCCGCGGATACAGTGAATTCGTGGTTCTATCATCGGCTCAGGGCACGACGAAACGCACTGCGGTGGTTGCCCTGCCCGAAAGCGCGATCACCGCAACGACTTTGGTTCCGGTCTTTGCGTTGAAAGTACCCTTCGCTTCCATCTTGTTTCCGCCCACCGGACTCAGCACGACGTCGCTCTTTTCCTTGTCTGCGAGCAGAGTAATTTTTGCTGTCGCCCCTTTGGTATCTACTGGCTTGCCATGATCTTCGATAAAGAGCGCAATCGTGTCCGCCTTGGCGACGAGTTCGTACTGAATCTCGTTGACCTCCTGCACCACGCCGCCAAACTTCGGTTTGTGGTCGCCACCGGCCAGCGCATTGGACGCCGCCAGAAACGCGGCCGAAGCGAGAATCATCTTTGTGTAATTCATGGTTTTTCCTTTCATGTGATTGAAATTGAAACTGCTTTAGAACGCGTCACTACCCGAGTCATCCACCAGCCGCTGCACCGGCTCCTTGCCGAACACCCACACCATCGCCGGCGTGAGGAAGGTATCGAGCAGCGTGGACGAGATCAGCCCGGCGAAAATCACCACCGCGACCGGGTGCAGGATTTCGGTGCCCGGCATTTCGGCTTCAAACAACAGCGGTACCAATGCAAATGCAGCCACCAGCGCGGTCATCAGCACGGGTGTTAAACGTTCCAGTGAGCCGCGCACGATCATCGGTTTGCCCCAGGCTTCTCCCTCGAACGCGCAAAGGTTGACGTAGTGACTGACCTTGAGAATACCGTTGCGAATCGCCATACCCGCCAAGGTGATGAAGCCCACCAGCGCCGCGATCGACAGCGGCTGGCCGGACAGCCACAAGCCGATCACGCTGCCGACCAGCGCCAGCGGGATGTTGGCCATGATGATCGCCGCCAGTACACCGGAGCGGTAGCGCGAGTACAGCACCATGAAGATCATCGCCAGCGAAGCCAGCGACAAGAGGCCGATCAGGCGGCTGGATTCCTCCTGCGCCTGGAACTGCCCGCCTAGCGTGATGAAGTAGCCCTCGGGCAGTTTGGTCTCCGCCACCGCCGCGCGAATATCCGCCACCACCTCGGACAGCGCCCGGCCCTGCGCGTTGGCGGAAATGACGATGCGTCGGCGGCCATCATCGCGGCTGATCTGGTTGGGGCCATCGGATTCTTCGATGACAGCCAATCGTGACAGCGGCACACGCCCGCTGGGCGTGTCGATGAAAATATTGCGCAGCCCCTCGACCGACCGCGCATCCTCCGGCAGGCGCAACACCAGATTGAAGCGCTTGTTACCTTCGACAATCTGCGTCAGCCGCTCGCCGTCGATCAGCATCTGCAGTTCACGCGCGAGCTTGGCCGGCGAAAGGCCGAGCTGCCCGGCACGATCGTAATCGATGCGCACCTTGATCTCAGGTGTCAGCACCTGTTTTTCGATTTCTAGATCGGCGATACCGGAAATGCCGGCCAGTTTTGCGCGCAGCGCATCCGCCTGTCCTCGCAAGGTATCGAGATCGTCGCCGAAGATCTTGATCGCAATCTGCGAGCGAACACCCGACAGCATGTGGTCGATGCGGTGCGAGATCGGCTGGCCGATGCCGATGGCCGCAGGCAAATTCGCCAATCGCGTGCGTATGTCGGCGTAAATCTGTTCCAGCGAGCGATCAGAGCGCTTCAATCGTAGATCAAGCTCGGAGACGTGCACGCCCTCGGCATGCTCGTCCAGCTCCGCCCGCCCGCTGCGACGGCCCACGGCTTCGACCTCAGGCACACCCTGCAGTGCAATTTCCGCCTGCGTGGCGAGCTTTACCGATTCGGCCAGCGTTGTCCCGGGGTTGAGCCGCAATCCCACCAGCACCGATCCTTCGTTGAACGGTGGCAGAAAGGTGGTGGCGAAAAACGGAACGGTAATTGCTGCCAGCACTACCGCAACTGCGCCGGCGGAAATCAACGCACGCGGATGCGCAAGCACGTCCTCCAGTAGCGTACGATAGCCTCGCTTCAACGCCGCCACCAGCTTCGTATCGCCATGATCCAGCTGCTTCATCTTTGGCAGCAGGTAGTAAGCCATCACCGGTGTCAGCGTCACCGACACCAGCATGCTCGCCAACAGCGACACGATGTAAGCGATTGCCAGCGGCTGCATCAGGCGGCCCTCGATACCCGGCAGGAAGAACAGTGGCAGCAGCACCAGCACAATGATCAGCGTCGCATAGACGATGGCGGAACGTACCTCCATCGTTGCCTTGGCGATCACTTCAAGCGGATTGAGATGCGTGTTGTGCACTTTTGCATATTGCCGGTCGGCTTTCAAGCGACGAAGCACGTTCTCGACACCCACCACGGCATCATCGACCAGTCCGCCGATGGCAATCGTCAACCCGCCCAGCGTCATGGTGTTGATGGAGAAGCCGAAGTACTTGAATACCAGCACCGTGGTCAGCACCGAAACCGGAATGGCGGTGAGCGAGATCAGCGTGGTGCGGGCATTCATCAGGAAGGCGAACAGCACCACGGCGACCACGAAGGACGCGGCGATCAGCTTGCCCTTCAAGGTGTCGATCGAGCTTTCGATAAAACTGGCCTGACGCATCGTCACCTGCGGCAACTGCATTCCCGGTGGCAATGATTTCTTTAGCTCCGACAAAGCAGACTCAATATCACGCGTGAGTTTCACAGTATCCGCATCAGGCTGCTTCTGGATGCCGAGGATCACAGCAGGCTTGCCATTGAACCCGGCATCGCCGCGCTTGATCGCGGCGGCAAAACGCACGTCGGCAACCTGCTTCAGCAAGATAGACTGCCCTTTGCGTGAATCCACCGGCAGGTTCTGCAAGTCCTCCAGCCGCGAGGTGCGGCCGATATTGCGGATCAGGTATTCACGTGAATTGAGCTCCAGGAATCCGCCGCTGGTGTTGGCGGAAAAGCCTCGTAGCGTCTGCTCAATCTGCTCCAGCGTAATGCCGAGCTGCGCCATGCGCGCAGTATCCGGCTGCACCTGGAATTGGCGTACCTCGCCGCCGATGGGTATCACCTGCGCGATACCGGGAATGGTCAGGAGGCGCGGGCGCAACACGTAATCACCGTACTCGCGTACCTGCATCGGCGTCACTTTCGCCGTATCGATCGGCAGCGCCATCAGCATAATCTCGCCCATGATCGAGGTGATCGGGCCCATCGCGGCGTGATCGACACCCGGCGGCAGTTGCTCGCGCACCAGGGCAAGACGTTCGCCCACCATCTGTCGGGCGCGATAGATGTCTATTCCCCAATCGAAGGTGACATAGACAAACGACAGCCCGACGCTTGAGACGGACCGCACACTGCCGACACCGGGCATGCCGTTCATATTGGTCTCAATCGGATAGGTGATGAGCTGCTCCACCTCCTCCGGTGCCATGCCGCCCGCCTCAATCATGATCGTGACGGTGGGCTTGTTGAGATCGGGAAACACATCCACCGGCATGCGCGACAACGTGAATGCGCCGTAAATCATCATCACTACCGAGAGGACGACGACGATCAGGCGATTTCTCAGGCTCGCCTCGACGAGCAGCTTAAACATCTGCGTTCTCCCGCTCGTTGCCAGCGATCAGCCGGACCAGATCTTCCGGTACAGGCATCGGCTTGAAGGCGCTGACGTTCGACAAACCGGTATTGCCGGCCGGCAAGCGGTGGAGCAATGTGCCCGGTACTACCAACGCGAAACGCAACCATTGACCGAATGCGTCGCCAAACCTGTTCTGTCTCAGGTACATGCGGGCTAGCGCCAAATGCGTGCGCAGATGCGGGCCAACGCGCGGCTGGCCCAGGATATGCGCACGCGACCAATGCATCTCGGCAGTCGGCCAATCGGCCATATTCTCGGCTGCGACAGCGCGGCTGCATTCCAACTCGAAAGCTTGATATCGGTTCATCGTCGCCTCATCGCACCTGATTGATCAACGATGCACCCTGCACTACCACGCGCGCGCCATCCTTCAAGCCATCCAGTACCGCCACACGAGCCCCATCCAGCGCCACCCATCTAATGGTCTGCGGTGCGAATAGCTCGGCCGCGGTGTGAACCCAGACGATGTCTTGATTGGCCGGGTTCTTCACCACGGCAGCCGCCGGAATGGCATGACCTTTGACCTTGCTGCGGGTGGCGGCAAACACTTTCACCGTCTGGCCCGCGGCCAGTGCGATTGCCGATTTCGAATCCGCGTTGACACGGAACAGCACCGGGATCGCCCCCTCTTTAAGCAAGCGGCCGGCACCAACGAGAGTCAGCGCGACGCGAACATCCGCAGATGGGCTTAACGTCGCGGCTGCGATGTTCGCGGGCAACGCCGCATCGTAGGCCAGTGCTTCGATCTGCAGCCGCACCGGGTCAATCACTTCGAAAATCACTTCACGCGCATCGACCACCTGACCGGCCACCGCATTCGCGGCAGCGATCACGCCCGACACTGGCGCCAACAGCGCTTCGCGCGCAACGTAGGCGCCACCTGCGGGCGAAAGCCGTTGAGTCAGGCTCTGCACCTCGATGCGTGCCGATTCAATTTCCCGCTGCGGTACCGCGCCTTCAAGCTGTTCAAGCCGTGCCAGCTTCTTGCGTGCCAACTCGAGATTCACTTTCATTTCCGGCGTAGCACTTTCGGATGCGCGCACATACGCCACAACCTCCCCCCTGCTCACCGGCTGGCCCAAGGAAGGCAGACCACGCAGACCGGGTTCGATTCGGCCTGCCTGCGTCGGTTGCACCTTGCCGCCCGCATTCGGGTCGGCAATGACGCGGCCGGTCAATTCAACTGTCTGCGGCAAATCCGCAAGAGTTACTGTTTCGGTGCGTACCTGCAATTGACGCTGCGCGGTCTTCGGCAGAAATACACTGCCATCCGGCTGCCGCTTGGGCGTATCGGCTATGGCAGCTACTGGCGCGCCATCGCCGTGATCGTGGCCGGGGCCGGCCCATGCCTGGGCAGCAACGGCAAAAGCACTTAGTGCAACAAATCGACTAAACATGGTTGATCCTTGTCGCACGACGGCGAACGATAAAAATGGTGACAACGAGCAATGCCGCAATCAGGGTGCCGATAACCGCCCAGCGCTTCCAAGCAAAGACGCCGCTGGTGTGATCGTGGCCCGCCTCAGAATCAGGAACTACCAGGCTACCGGCGAGAATGTCGATCTCATCGCCCGCGGTGATGGTCAGGCTGATGGGATAAGTACCCGGCTTTTCGAACGGCTTCGATGCCAACCGGTAGTCGCCATGATCGGCCAGGAATTTCGTCGCAGCCTTGATAGAGCCACTTTCCAACTCCACCTTGGCGTTGAGCACGGGTTCGTTGTTCTTGTACCGATCGACGGTGATCGACAACTCGCCTTTGGCAAGAACACCAACAACCTCGAACAGATCAGAGTGCGCCTCAAAGCGCGGCGACATCTTGCCTGCGCCGGCCGTCGGTGCGGCGTCGCCATGATCATGGCCTGGACCGGCAAATACGGCTGTTGCAGTGAATGCCCACGCCATCAATGCGGCGGCAATAGTTTTTCTGAAAATATCATTCATGGAAGAAATCCTGATGCTTGATTGAATCGGGAAATGTTTCGTGCACGCTCCAGTTGCGCACGCACGAGGGAAAGTTCGGCGTCGAAGCGATCAGCCTCGGCCCGCAGACGCGCCGCCAGGTCCAGCTCACCAAGCCGGTAAGCTTTGTCGAGCAGCGAATGTGTCTCGCGGCTCAGGGCAAGACGCGATTCCGCGAACTCCACCTGCCGCGCCGATTGCGCGATCTCCTCCGTGGCCGATGCAATCTCGGCCTCGATCCGCGCGCGCATCTGCGGCACACGGGCCTCGGCCTCGATGCGATCCGCGCCGGCCGCTGCCTGCCGCGCGCGATTGCGCGCGCCCGACGCCAACGGTACCGTCAGGCGCAGTACCACACTGCCGGCCGAGTATTCGCCAAATGCGCTGCGCTCGCGAACGGTGCCGAGGGAGATTTCCGGCGGATCGCGGCGATTGGCATTCGCTTCCTGCTGGCGCGCACGGGAGGTGGCCGCATCGCTCATCAGCTCGCGCAACTGCGGGTGCTGCTCGATTGCCGCCGCATTTTTCTGCGGCTCGTCGCCGTGGGGTATTTGTGAAAGGCCAGTGATGGCAAGAAAGCCTCGCTCGGCGCGAGAGGTCTTGGCTCGCGCTTCTGCCGCGATCGATTCCGCTTGATTCTGTGCGGCTAGTGCCTGATTCCAGTCGGTACGCGCGACATCGCCGGCCTTGAAGCGGCGCTCGACATCAGCGCTTAGCGCGCTCGCATCCGCCGCCTTGCGCTCGGCCAACGCCAATTCACTTGCGGCAATGCGCGCCAGCCAATAGGCTTCTCGCACCTCGCCAGCCAGCCGCCATTTTTCGGCAAGGGTATGCGCTTCGTAACCGATCGTCTCGCTCTCGGCGACCGCGCTGCGTGCTGCTCGCAAAGCCGGCAATTGCAGCGGGACGCCAATCTCTGCTTCCCACTCGCGCGCACCGGCATTCTGATTCCAGCGATCGGTTTTTTGTCCAACCGTAGCGCGCGGCGCGTCGGCCAGCCAAGAAGACGCCACGTCACGCTTGGCCGCATTCTCGTCCTGCCGTGTTGCGACAGATTGCGCCAGCGGATGTTTGGTCCAGGCAGCGTCCAGCGCGTCTTTGAGGGTCGGCGCGGCATTGGCAGTGGCACTGAATAGCAGTGCCACGCACGTTGCGCGCCATGAATAATTGCATTGCATCGAATACTCCAAATGACAAAGGAAGAATCCGGCGGGCACCGCGCGGGGCCGGAACTAAGGCATCAGTAGGAACTGAGGACGACAGCCCGCCGGGTCAGGCGAGCAATGCGATGGGAGGACGTTGCAGCGGGGAAGGTTGATGTTGAGCCGCAGATAGCAGCAGCTGCACATCGGAAGGTAGTTCGGCCTCGAGTGTACCAAGCGCCAAGGGCGCGTTGAGCACTTTGGCACACCCCAAATGGCAAACGCCGCATTCGGCATGCGCAGCCGGCTTCTGATCGCCGTCAGACTTGGCGGGTTCGCTAGCTTCACCAAGGTCGCCATGGTCGTGGTGGCCATAGTGCTCGAGGGACACGGCGGCAACTTCATCCTCGCAATACGATGCCGCTGCCGCAAACGAAAACTGCAGCGGCAGGACCAGCATCAGCAAAATGGCGAGAAAGCGTTTCATGACGTCGGCGATTGTGCCAGATGAAGACATTGTGTCGCAAGCAAAAGTACAAACTCTGGCGCTGGTGCGGCGTTCGGTGTCAATGTCTTACGACCGGCGCATGCAGAACTGGGTTCCCGTTCCAAGGAAATTTGCGGTGCGAGTCCCTGAAAAATACCCACGCTATGCACGCCCCGCCCCCCGCAGCAATCGCAGCCCATTCGCCACCACGATAAGACTGGCCCCGGCATCGGCGAACACGGCCATCCACAGGGTGCCATGGCCGGTAAGCGTCAGGACGAAGAACACGGCCTTGACGCCAAGCGCGAAAATAATGTTCTGCCACAATACCTGCGATGTCGTTATCGACAGGCGAACGAACTCGGGTAGTTTACGAAGATCGTCCTGCATCAGCGCGACATCCGCTGTTTCGATAGCAGTATCGGTACCCGCCGCGCCCATTGCGAAGCCAATGCTGGAACGCGCCAGCGCCGGCGCATCGTTCACACCGTCGCCCACCATACCCACGGGGCCGCGTTCAAGCAAGGCTCCAATCGCGGCAAGCTTGTCGTCCGGCATCATGTCGCCCCGCGCATCGGCAATTCCTACCTGCGCTGCGACCGCTTTCGCCGTCTTGCCATTGTCGCCGGTGAGCATGATGGCTTCGATGCCCAGCGCTTTCAACTCCGCGATGGCAGTTTTGCTGGTGTCGCGAATGGTGTCGGCCACGGCAAGTATGGCCAACGGCTCTTTCTCCGTCGAAAGCACGATTGCTGTCTTGGCTTCAGCCTCCAGCCGATCCAAGGCTTCCTCTACTTGTGGCGAGCACACCTTGATTTCTTCCATCAAACGATGGTTGCCGAGAAAATACGTAACTCCGCCAAGCGCACCCTTCACGCCACGTCCGTGCAACGCCTCAAATTCCTGCACTGCGGCCACACTACCGCTGTAGCCGGCGACAACGGCCGTTGCGACAGGATGGTCCGATAGCGTGTCGAGGCTGGCCGCGATCCGGAGCGCTTCCTCCTTGGACATTCCAGCCAGCGGAACCACATCGGTCAGCACCGGTTTGCCGTGCGTAATGGTGCCAGTCTTGTCCAGCGCCACGGTTTTGAGTTCGCGGCCCTGCTCAAGGTACATGCCTCCCTTGACGAGAATGCCGCGCCGTGCGGCAGCAGCTAATCCGCTAACGATAGTCACCGGCGTCGAAATCACCAAAGCGCACGGACAGGCGATGACCAGCAGCACCAGTGCTTTGTAAATCCAGTCGTACCAGGGCATGCCGAAGGCCAGTGGCGGCACAATCGCCACCAGCGTCGCCAATACGAACACCACCGGGGTATAGGCGCGAGCAAATTTATCGACAAAGCGCTGCGTGGGCGCCCGCTGACCTTGCGCGGATTGAATCGACTTTGCAATACGATCCAGTGTTGTCTCGCCCTTGGCCGCGGTCACGCGAAATTCAAGCACACCGCGTTCGTTCAACGTACCCGCAAACAACGTAGCACCGACAGATTTTTCCACCGGAATACTCTCGCCGGTGATCGGCGCTTGATTGACGCCCGATTGACCGGAAAGCACGATGCCATCGAGCGCGATGCGCTCGCCGGGCCGCACGCGAGCGATAGCGCCAATCGCGACCTGATCTGCGGGAATTTCCGACCACGTACCGTTCTGCTGCACAAAGGCCGTCTCGGGCGCATTCGCAATCAGCGCGCGGATCGCATTACGGGCGCGGTCAAGACTCAGTACTTCGATCATTTCGGCAATGCCGAACAGCCAGATCACGACGGCCGCTTCCGGCCACTGCCCTATCGCCACGGCACCGATCACCGCCACGGACATCAGTAAGTTGATATTCAGCGTGAACGTCGTGAGCGCGATCCAGCCTTTCTTCAGCGTTTCCACGCCGCCAGTGAAAATCGCGATCAGCGCGAGGATGGCCACGGTAATCGACGTTTCGTTTCCCGTCTTGTAGGCCACAACTTCTGCGCCGATCGCGGCGACACCGGCAAGCGCCATCAATACCCACTGTCGGCGGGAAATGGTTGCGGACCCATGCGCGCCGGTAGCGCCAACATTGGCGTCCATGCTCCTATCTGGCAGCGGAATACCTGCCATGCCGATGCTCGATAGCGCCGCATTGATCGAACCGGCATCGACCAACGTATGATTGACGGTCAGAATACGGTTGATCAGATCGAACTCCAGCCCGGCGATTCCCGGCAAGCCATCGACCGCTTTGCGGATCAACACCTCTTCGGTCGGACAGTCCATCTTCTGAATCTTGAGCCGCAGCATTTTGACTCCGGCCGGAAGTGGTGTCGCCACATTCACATTCAATGTGGCAGCCGATGGCGCGGCACAGCAATTTTGAGTGCGGCAATCGTTGCTCATTGAGTTTCTCTGAAATAGTACAAATGCTGCATTTGGAACGCTGTAGTTACTCGAAGGTCAAGTACTTTGAAAGGAAATCCCACATGCGAATTGGCGAACTGGCTGTAGCTGCCCGCACGGACGTGGAAACGATCCGCTATTACGAAAAAGCCGGGCTCAT
>CAZTYC010000089.1:0-10108 GCA_964617435.1 uncultured Burkholderiales bacterium | reverse complement strand
ATCTCGCATGTGCTGCTGGAGGCGGAGCAGCACGCGGCGGACACGATCTACAAGTACCAGAAGGGCAAGCACGTCATGGCCGAGCCGGGCGTGCTGCCGCTGCGCTCGCCGATGAGCTTCGGCGCCGGCGCGCGCGAGACCATCCTCGGCGCCTGGGACAACGAACTCAAGAAGTACAAGGTCAACATCAAGTACGGCCACCAGGTGTCCGGCATCAGCGGCGCCAAGGGCAATTTCACCATCACCACGTCGAACAAGCAGACCGTCACCGCCGAGGCCGTGATCCTGTCGATCGGCCTGCAGGGCAACATCCGCAAGCTTGGCGTGCCGGGCGAGGACCTGGAGGGCGTGCAATACCAGCTCGACGACCCGGACGAGTTTTCCGACGAAACCATCATCGTCGTCGGCGCCGGCGACGCGGCGATCGAAAACGCGATCGGCCTGTCCAAGCAGAACCGCGTGATCCTGGTGAACCGCAACGACGAATTCGCGCGGTGCAAGCAGGGCAACCTCGACCTCGTGCTCGCGGCCATCTCCGAGGGCAAGCTCGAGTGCCGGTACGGCACCAAGGTGGAGAGCGTGGTGGTGAACGAGAGCGGCGACACCCCGCTGGTGTTCAACGCCAAGACGCCCAACGGCGCGGAAGCCATTCCCTGCCACCGGGTGATCGGTCGCTTGGGCGCCACGCCGCCGCGCAAGCTTGTGGAGGGCTTCGGCATCACCTTCCCGAACGACGACCCGAAGGCGGTCCCGGTCCTCTCGCCGCAGTACGAATCGAACGTGCCGGGCATCTACATCGTCGGCGCGCTGGGCGGTTATCCGCTGATCAAGCAGGCCATGAACCAGGGCTACGAGGCGGTCGAGTACATCCTCGGCAATGCCGTCGAGCCGGCCGACGAGCCGGTGCTCAAGGCCAAATTCAAGAACGTCAAGATCACCACCGTGACCGAGGCGATCCTGCACATCCAGAACAGCGTGCCGCTGCTGTCCGGGCTCACGCTGCTGCAGTTGCGCGAACTGCTGCTCGAAAGCGAAATCCACCGCCCGGCGGAGGGCGAGGTCGTGTTCAACAAGAACGATTACACCAACTCGTTCTATTCCATCGTGGAGGGCGCGGTGACCGTGGAGGCCACCACCAGCACCGGCGCCGCGATCGCCTTCAAGCTCGAGAAGGGCGAGTTCTTCGGCGAAATGGGCCTCATCTCCGGCCGGCGGCGCACCGCCACCGTGCGTGCCGAAAAGCGCACCCTGCTCGTGGAGACGCCGCGGCGCGCCATGCTGAAGCTGCTCGCCTCGGTGGACTCGGTGAGGAAGAAGCTCGACGAGGTGATGATCCGCCGCGCGGTGCGCCAGTACCTGTCCGCCACCATCCGCGAATCCGAGGTCGATTACCTGGTCGGCACGGCGACGATCAAGAAGTACGCGACCAATGATGTCCTGTTCAAGGAGGGTGACACGGCGGACGGCCTGTACATGATCCGCCGCGGCTCGGTGATGGTGTCGCGCCAGGTGGGCGGCAAGGAGATCGTGCTTTCGTACGTGGCGGCCGGCAACTACGTGGGCGAGATGGCGCTCATGAGCGACGCGCCGCGCTCGGCGACGGTGAAGGCCGCGGTGCCGACCGAAGTCATCATGCTCGAGGCCAAGCGCTTCAACGAGGTGATGTCCTCGCACTCGACGGTGCGCGCCACGGTGGACAACCGCTCGATGGAGCGCATGAAGAGCAACCAGGCGATGGAGTCGGGGGAATCGGGCTCGATCATCTCCTTCCTCATGAAGCAGGGCCTCGGCGAGGCGACCGACGTGCTGCTGATCGACGAGGGCCTCTGCGTGCGTTGCAACAACTGCGAAAAGGCCTGCGCCGAGACACACGGCGGCACCTCGCGCCTGAACCGCGAGGCGGGACCGACCTACGCGCAGATCCACGTGCCGACCAGCTGCCGGCACTGCGAGCATCCGCACTGCATGAAGGACTGCCCGCCGGACGCCATCCACCGCTCCTCCGGCGGCGAGGTGTTCATCGCGGACACCTGCATCGGCTGCGGCAACTGCCAGAAGAACTGCCCGTACGGCGTGATCCAGATGGCGCCGGTGGCGGACAAGAAGAGCGGGTCCTCGCTGGTGTCGTGGTTGCTGTTCGGCATCGGCCGCGAGCCCGGGCCGATCCCCAAGACCTACGACAAGAGCGCGCCCAAGAAGGCCGTCAAATGCGACATGTGCAAGGACCAGTCGGGCGGTCCGGCGTGCGTGCGCTCCTGCCCCACCGGCGCCGCGCTGCGCGTATCGCCGGAGAATTTCATGAGTTACACGGGGATCGAATAGCCGCGCGCAGGCCGCCCGCGCGCGGCGCCGCCGCGGTCACCGGGTGATTTCGCCTTCCACGCTGCGCACGACGGCCTTGCACGCAGCATCCCCCGGCGAGCCCGCGTTCGTCGCCATGACCATGAGTGCGTCGCGCGACGGCCACAGCGCATAGCATGCGGAAAGCGCCGGCGTGCCGCCGGCCAGGATCGACGGCTCCGCGCCGCCTGCGGCGGGCCGGTGCCATTGCCGCGACGTCTCCGGCCGCAGCAGCGCATCGTCACCCCGCCGCGCGCGCATCTCATAGCGGGCGAAGCGCGCCAGGTCACGCAGGGTCATGTGCGCGCCGCCGGCCGCCATGAAGATCTGCTCCGGCGGCCGCTCGCGGTCCGGCTCCGGGGCGTAGCCGTCGGGTCCGGCCACATGCAGCCAGGGCTCCTGGGGGCGCGAGGGGTGCCACGGCCGGCCCCAGCCGGCACTCGCCAATCCCAATGGCCGGAAGACCCATTCCTCCACTAGCGCCTCGTACGGCGTCTTCATCGTCGTGGCGGCAATGTAGCCGAGCAGCGCGTAGCTGGCGTTCGAGTAGCGCGCCTCCCGGCCCGCCGGGCCGGCGGGGGGTTCCTGGAGCAGAAAGCGCACGAATTTCGCCTGGCGTTCGGCCAGCGACCCCTCCAGGTCGAACAGCTGTGGGGTGATCTTCGGGCCGATGCGCTCGTACGCGGGGATGCCGCCGGTGAAGTCGAGCAGCTGCCGGAGGGTCACCTTGCGGTATTCCTCGCGCATCGGCACCTCCGGCAGCAACTCGCCCACCGTCGAATCGAACTTCAATTTGCCGTCGTCCACCAGGCGTGCGATGAGCAGGCCGGTGAGCCGCTTGGTGAGCGAGCCGATGGCGTGGCGGTGGTCCACGCTGAGCGCGCCCGGCTCGCCGAGCCTGCGCACCCCGGCCGCGCCCTCCGCGCCTGGCTTGCCCTCGCGCAGGACCAGCGCCGCCAGCCCGGGCAGTTGCTGCTGCTTGCGGATGTCCTCGAGCGCGCCGTCCAGCGACCCGGCGGCCGCCGATGTCGCGATCGCTCCCGTCACGGCGAGGGCGGCCGCCGCCGCCCGCGTTGCGCCATCTTTCCGGTTGCCCATGGGCACCTCCTGTCTGAAAATCACCTTCCTTCGAGCAGGCCAAAGGGTTCCAATCCTGCGTGCATTCAGCGCGGTCCGCGCCATGAATTCCGCGTTTCGTCCGTTTCAGGTCCCCGTGCGCGGCCCGCCCGCGCATACTCCGCGCCCATGAGAAATCGACTCTTTCCCCCGGGTCCGGCCATCGCCCGGCACGTCGCGGCCCTGTGCGCCGCATGGCTCACGCTCGGCGCCGCGCTGGCGCAGGGCATCGAGGAGCGGCGGCTGCCGCCGGTGCGCGCCCACACGCTCGAGCAGGGGGAGTCGATCAAGGTGGACGGACGCCTCGACGATCCAGCTTGGGAGCGCGCGCCCGTCATCCGCGAATTCTTCGAATACCGCCCGCGCGAGGCGCCGGCCAAGTTCCGCACCGAGGCGCGCCTCATCATCGGCAAGGACGCGCTCTACGTGGGCCTGATCGCCTTCGATCCCGATCCGTCGCTCATCGAGGCGCCGCTGGTGCGCCGCGACCAGGTGTACGGCGCGCAGGATTTCTTCGCCGTGCACATCGACCCGGTGGGCAACCGCAAGTTCGCGCAGATCTTCCGCGTCAACGCCGCCGGGGCGATCGGCGACGGCCTGTTCAACGAGGACACCGGCAATGAGGATTTTTCGCCGGACTTCCTGTTCGATGTGGCCACGCATCGCCGCAGCGACGGCTGGAGCGCGGAGTTCCGCATCCCGTTTTCCACGCTGCGCTACGCGGACCCGCCGTCCGAGAACTGGTCGCTCCTGATCTTTCGCCGCGTGCCGCGCGGGGAGCAGTACAGCCTCGTCAACGGGCGGCTGCCGAAGGACGGCAGTTGCTTCATGTGCTACGCGCAGGTGTTGGCGGGCATGACCGGCTTGCCGCATGGGCGCGAGCTGACGCTCACGCCGCAGCTGACCCTGCGCCGCACCGCGGACCGCGCCGGCGGCGCGGATCCGCTGCGCGAGAACGACATCGTCGCCGGGGCCGACGTGAAATACCGCCCGCGTCCCGACCTCGTATTCGACGCCACCGTCAACCCGGATTTTTCGCAGGTCGAGCTCGATACGCCGCAGCTGGCGGCCAATGCGCAATTCGCTTTGTTCTTCCCGGAAAAGCGGCCGTTCTTCCTGGAGGGCGCGGACATCCTCGCCGCGCCGTGGGGCAACTCGATCTACACGCGCGCCATCACCGATCCCGCGTGGGGCGCGCGCCTCACGCGCCGCAGCGAGGGCCACGACCTGGTGTTGCTGACGGCGCGCGACGACGGCAAGGGCCTCATCCTGCTGCCCAAGGCGCTCGGCACCGACGTGGCCCTGCAGGACACCAAATCGCAGGCCACCATCCTGCGCTTCCGGTCGCAGAACGGCAGCGTGAGCGTCGGGGGCTTGTTCAACGACCGCACGTACGAGCCTTCCGCGGGGTCCGCGCGCGCCTACAATCGCGTCGCCGGTGCCGACTTCACCTGGCGGCCGATGGACGAGATCCGCATCCGCGGGCAGGTGATGGCGAGCGACACCAACGACCCGCGCAACGCAAGGCCGGGCGTCCCGGACCGCGACCACGCCGGCCTGCTCGATTACAACTACATCGATGCCAAGTGGGGGTTCTTTGGCGGCATCGAGCGCGTCGGCAAGGGCTTTCGCAACGACAACGGCTTTTTCAGCCAGGCCGATTACCTGAACTGGTACCAGGAAATCAACCGCAAGGTCCCGGACGTCGGCCCATTCAGCGAGGTGACGTTCTTCCTCAACACCGGCCGGAAGACCGGCAACGGCGACCAGGTGCTCTACCAGCAGATGGTGCCGGGCATGCGTTTTTCCGCCGCGCGCGGCACCACGTTCGGGTTCGAGGCGCGCGTCAATCCGCAGACCCGCCTGCGCGCCGACGGCGCGCCGCTCAAGCGCGACCAGTTCTTTGCCTTCATCGATTCCGCGCCGGGCGGGTTCCTGGCGCGCTATTACATCGAGGCCGCGATCGGCGACCGCGCCGACCTGGCCAACAACCGGGTGCGCAAGGGGTACTACATCGGCGCGAATGCACTGTTCCGCCTGTCGGACCGCTGGGAAATCGAGCCGCGCATCGACGAGTCCATGATGGGCCGGGAAGACATCCTCACGCGCGGCGACGACCGCGTGATCCGCGAGCGCGCCGTGCAGGTGACGTCCGTGTACCACTTCAATGCCAAGGACACCCTGCGCGTGATCGGGCAGTACAACGGCGTCAAGCGCAACCTGGCGCTGTTCGCGCCGGGCTATTCACCGGACGAGAAGTCGGAAACGGTTTCCATCGTGTTCGGGCATATCGAGCGGCTGGGCACCAACTTCTATATCGGCGCCAATTCCTCGCGCAACGTGGATGCGGGCTTGCAGACCCGGCGGCAGAACGAGGTCTTCTTCAAGGCCTCGTGGGCGTTCGACCTGGCGGCGTGGCTGCCGTAGCGCACGCGGCGATTCAAAAACAAAACACAAGGCCTGGCGCGGCTTTCCGGGCAAAAACGCCTTGAAAGGCGCGCCAGCCCATGAGTTTGCCTTGATTTCGCCGGGGTGGCCCGGCGCGTGTCACTTCTTCGCGGCCTTCGATTTCTTCAGTTGCTCCAGCCACGGGGTCCAGTCGACGGGCCCGTCGTCGAAGCGCTTCTTGAGGTTCTTCAGAACGTTGGGCCGGGAGCGCGAGAAGTACGCATACGCCTTGTCCCACTCGCCGCCTTCTCCCCAGCCGATGTGCGTGAGCGTGACATCGGTGACCGCATCGCCGCGGCTGTCGAATCGCACGATGACGACGGTGCGCTGGCGGCGCGCTTCCGGCAGCGAGGGCGGCGCGTTCCAGTTGAACGTCAGCATGCGGTTTTCCTGGAAGCCGATGATGCGCATGTCGTCGGCGCCCTTCATGCCGGGTTCGCCGGTCGGGTCGATGTAGATCTGGAACGGCCCGTCGACCTTCAGTTCCACATTCGCGTCCGGCGCGAAGAAGGTCTTGATCCCGGCGGACGTCGTCCACGCGCGCCAGACGTCGGCCACGTTGGCCTTGACGGTGACCTTCTCCGTGATGGCCTTTTCCTGTGCCGCCAGCGGCGCCGCCCAGGCCAGCCCCGCCAGCAGCGCAATGACGCTTCCGCGCGTGATCGAATGCATGGTGATGCTCCTTCTCAGAGATATCCGACGCCGCGCGCCATCAGCACGGCGGACAGCGGCAGCAGGGCCGCGAGGTGCAGTTCGGTCATCACCCAACGCCGCACCGCAAGGCGCTGGACATCATCCGGGACGAATTGCGCGTCGCCCTGCAAGGATCGCGCCCAACCCCGGATCGTGCGGCCGGGGCGGATCGACATCACGCCCACCGCCGCGAACAGGGCCACCTTGGCCCAGAAAACCGGGTTGTCCACATAGAATGCGCTGCCCTTGGCGCCGAACATGACGCGCGCGATGCCGGTGAGCACGACGAGCACGGCGGACGGGCCCAGCCAGAGGTCGGTGCGCGCCAGCAGGGCCACCGACCGCGCGTCGGCGTCCTGCCGCAGCAGCATGGCCTCCACGGTCAGGAAAGCGAAGAAAAGAAACACCGCGATGAAGTGCAGGTAGGCCAGCAGCGAATCGATGATCATGCGCGAAAGTGTTTGTGGATGCGGTCGAGCGCCTCGGACAGGCGATCGACCGGCTGGGTGTACGCGATGCGGACGTGCTTCTCGGGGGCCGCCACCCCGAAGTCCTTCCCCGGCGTGAGGGCGACATGGCATTGTTGCAGGATGCGCGTGGCCAGCGTGTAACTGTCCGTGCCCAGCCCGGTGGAATCCGCGTAGACATAGAACGCGCCGTCGGGGGCCACCGGCACGCGCAGGCCGGCCTGCTCGAGCGCGGGCACCAGGAAATCGCGCCGCCGCTGCAATTCGCGCCGGCGCTCCTCGACAATGGAAAGGGTTTCCGGCCGGAACGCGGCGAGCGCGGCGTGCTGGGCGGGCGTGGAGGGCGAAATGAACAGGTTTTGCGCCAGCGTTTCCACGGCCCGCAGGTAGGCCGGCGGCACCAGCACCCAGCCGATGCGCCATCCGGTCATCTGGAAATACTTGGAAAAGCTGTTGATCACGAACACGTCCTCGCCGAGCGACGCGGCGGTCGCCGGCTCGCGCCCGTAGGTGAGGCCCTGGTAGATCTCGTCGACGACCAGCGCCCCGGCGCGCGCGCGCACCGCATCGTTGAGGCGCGTCAGTTCGTCGTGCGCGATGAGCGTGCCGGTCGGGTTGGAGGGGCTGGCCACCAGGGCGGCGCGGGTGCGCGCACGCCAGCGGGAGACCAGCGCGGACGTGGTCAACTGGTAGCGCTCAGCCGGCCCGCAGGGGATCGACACCGGCACGCCGTCGAGCGCGCGCACAAAGTGGCGGTTGCATGGATAACCCGGATCGGCCATCAGCACCTCGTCCCCGCTGTCGAGCAGCACGCCGAACACCAGCAGCAGCGCGGCGCTCGAGCCGGCGGTCACCACCACGCGCGCGGGATCGACCTTGACGCCGAAACGGGTGCCGTACCAGCCGGCGATCGCCTCGCGCAACGGCGCGATGCCCAGCGCGGAGGTGTAGAACATGCGCTCGTTCTTCATCGCGGCGATGGCGGCTTCGACGATGGGCGCGGGCGTGGCGAAATCCGGCTCGCCGATTTCCATGTGGATCACGTCGCGCCCCTGCGCCTCGAGCGCGCGCGCCGCGGTCTGGATCTCCATCACCTCGAACGGCGTGATGCCGCGCATGCGCGCGGCGATGCGTTGCAGGCGCGGGGCGTTCGCGGGGGGGCTCGGCACGGCGTTCATGAGGCGTCAGTCTTGCAGGTCTTCCCAGGCTTTGCTCACGCGCTTCACGCTCACCGGGTACGGGGTGCGCAGCTCCTGTGCGAACAGCGACACGCGCAATTCCTCGACCATCCAGCGGAATCGCGCGCTTGCTGGTTCCGCCGGGTCCGGCAACTGCAGGACATTCTGCCATAGCGGCTTCAGTTGCCTGTGGTTCTCCAGATCGCGCTCCATGCCGCCGGCCTTGGCCTTGTCGAGTCGCAGCACGATGGCCCTGGCGTACCTCGGGTAGTGCAGCAGCTGGGCCGCCGGCACGCTGCGCAGGAAGCGCGGCGCGAACAGGGCTGCGAGTTGGGACTCGATGTCCGGCCCCACGTGCTCCCAGTTCTTCACATAGCGGTCGGCGAGCTTGTCGCGCGCCACCGCCACGCTGGCCAGCGCCTCCTCCAGCGCGCGAACCACCTGCCCGGCGCGCTCCTGCACGGCGGCCTTGCCCTGCGCGCGCGCGGCGGCAAAGCCCTCCGCACTGCGGATGTCGCGGCCTTCGCGCTCGATCACATCGTCCGCGAACGCGGCGGCGAAGGCGGCAAACACGGCCTCCTCGCGCATGGCATCCTGCGTGTGGTTCTTCGTTTCTGGAAAGAAATGCGCGAACTGGAAAGCCGCCACCGGCGAAAACTTGATGCCCTTGGTCAGGAAGCGCGCCTGCTCGTGCTGCTCAAGCATCGCCAGCCGCGCGAGGCCCTCGCGGTGCGACTGGCGCGCGGCCTCTTGCTCGTCGAAGATCTTGACCGACACCGAGGCGCCATCGTCGGTCAACGCCGGGTAGCCGTCGTAGCGTACGCGGTTCTTCTCGAAGTTCACCGTCTCCGGCAGATCGCCGAAATCCCAGCGCACGAGGCCCTCTCGCTCGAGCCGGTTGGAGTGCAGCGTGGAAAACACGGTGCGCGACTGCTCGGCGTATTCCGCGCGCAGCGCCGCGAAATCGCGCGACATCGCCAGCTCGCGGCCGTCGGCATCGACGACGCGCACGTTCATGGACAGGTACGGCGGCAGGCGCGCCGGGTCGAAGTCCTCGCGCGAGACCGCCATGCCGCGGCGCGTGGCCAGGAAGTCGGTCAGCGCATCGACCAGCGGCGTCTTCACGGCGGACAGGTCGTGCATGCCCTCGCCCTGCATCGCGAACTCGAGGAAAGCGGTGACCGACTCGGGCAGCGGAACGAGTTGGCTGCGGAAGCGCTGGGGCAGCGACTTCATCAGCAGCCCGGCCTTCTCGCGCAGCAGCCCGGGGGTGAGCCAGTCGAAGCGGTGCGCGTTCACCTGGTTGACCACCGACACCGGCAGCGTCACGGTCACGCCGTCGAGCGCGTGGCCGGGTTCGAACCGGTACGAGAGCGGGAACTCCATGCCCGGCAGCTTCAGCGTGCGCGGGTAGAGCTCGAAGGTCACCTCGGCCGCGCCGCGCCGCATGAACTGGCTACGCTCGAACTTGAGGATGCGCGGATGGTCCTTCTCCGCGTCCTTGCGCCAGCGCTCGAAGGCGGCGGCGTTGTGGATGTCCGCGGGAATCACCGCATCGTAGAGCGCGAAGAGCTCGTCCTCGTCGATCAGGATGTCCTGGCGGCGCGCCTTTGCTTCGATCTCCTCGACTTCGCCCGCCAATTTGAGGTTGTTGAGCAGGAAATCGCCGCGCGTGTCGATGTCGCCCGCAGCCAGGCCCTGGCGGATGAAGATCTCGCGCGCGTGTCGCGGATCGATGCTGCCGTAGTGCACGCGCCGCCGCGGATTGACGATGAGCCCATAGAGCGAGACCTGCTCGAAGGCAACCACCTGCCCGCTCTTGCGCTCCCAGTGCGGGTCGAACGCGTTGCGCGTGAGCAGGTGCGG
>CAZTYC010000088.1:3197-10166 GCA_964617435.1 uncultured Burkholderiales bacterium | reverse complement strand
GGCGCCAAGCGCGGCCGGCGCGGGCGCGGCAGCGTACAGGGTGCAGGCCAGGGGGCTCCGGCGGAAGCGGGGCTGGGCGGCCATGGCGCCGGCACCGGCAAGCGCGGCCCGGCGGGCGCGCGCCGCAACCGTGCCGGAAAGAAGACGCCGTTCCGTCCCGCGCAGCAACCGTCCTTCTCGGTGTCCGAAGTGGCTGAAATGCGCCGCATGGGCGGCGAGGCGAGAAGCGGCCAGTTCGCCGAGGCGCTTGCCGCGCAGGCCACGGTCCGGCGCGAGCGGCTGCACAAGGTGATGGCCCAGTCGGGCGTCGGTTCACGCCGCGACATGGAGCTGATGATCGCCATGGGCCGCGTGATGGTCAACGGCATCGTGGCCACCAAGGGCACCAGCGTGGCCGCGGACGACAAGGTGCTCATCGACGGCCGGCCCGTGGTGCTGAAGTTCAGCCAGGACCTGCCGCGCATCCTGCTGTACCACAAGCCCGAAGGCGAGATCGTCACCACCGACGACCCGGGCAACCGCATCACCGTGTTCGACAACCTGCCCAAGGTGGAAAACGGCAAGTGGATCAATATCGGCCGCCTGGACATCAACACTTCGGGCCTGCTGATCTTCACCACCAATGGCGAGCTGGCCAACCGCTTCATGCACCCGCGCTATGAGGTCGAGCGCGAGTATGCCGTGCGCCTGCTGGGCGAGCTTACCGAAGAGCAGGAAAGCCGCCTGCTCGCCGGACTGGAACTCGATTTCAACTCGCGCCAGGGCGACGAGGATGAGCGGGAGGACGAGTTCGCCGGTGATCTGCCCATGGATGAAGACGGTCCCCCGGCGCACGCCGGCGAGAGCGCCATGCCCGCGGAACACCGCCTCGCGAAACTCGAGCGCATCGAGCGGCGTGAGGGCGAAGAAGGCGAGGGTGCAAATCATTGGTACCACGTGGTGATCAAGGAAGGCCGCAACCGCGAGGTGCGCCGCCTGTTCGAGGCCGTCGGACTCACCGTGTCGCGCCTGATTCGCACGCGCTTTGGCGGCATCATCCTGCCGCCCCGATTGAAGCGCGGCATGATGCAGGAACTCACACCGGACGAAGTGCGCAAGGTGCTTGTCGACCATGGCATGGGCGAACTTGCGGGTGCGCCGGAGGGCGGCGGCCGGCGGGCGCACCGCAACCTGCGCGGCAAGGCCAGCCAGTCGCACGTCGGGGCGGGCCAGCCGGCGGCGCCGCGCGAAGGCGCGCGCGGACCCAAGCGTGGCAAGCGCCCGGCACGCGATGCAGCCGTTGAAGGCGGCGAAACCGGCATCTCCGAATTCGAATTGGCGGCGATGCCGCAGGGCGAAGGAGGCGCGAAAGGACATGAGGGTCCTGACGCGGCCGACGGAACCCGCGAACCGCGCCGCCGCAACCGGCGCCGCAACCGGCGCGGCAAGAAGCCTGTCGCGGGTCCGGACGGAATGGGCAACAGCGCGGTGCAAACGCATGAGCGCGGCGACGCCGGCGATGACATCGGCAATCGCGCCGCGCCCGCCGACGGCCAGCCGCGCGAATCCGTTCCTCGCGATCCGCAAGCGCCGCGCGATCCCAATGCGCCGCGCCGCAAACGTCCGCGCCGCAATTTCCGCCACCGCACCCGCCGGAATCCGGGTGGCGGCGAAGGGTCGGGCGGGCCGGCCGGTGGCGGAGACGCCGGCGCCTGAGATCGGGCGTCCCCGCGACCGCAATCGGTTGCCGCTGGCGGCGGATCTCGCATGAAGCGCTTTCGTCACCCATTGCAAAATCACGCCGCTTCCGGATGGGTGGTCATCGCGAACGCCACCGAGTGGGTCGCGGTGTCATGTGGGCGAAACGGGGCGGAGACATCCGTGTTGAGTGCGCAGCCGCAAGCCGAGCCTTCCTGTTGCCTCGCAAACACCTGCAGCCATGACTGAAAACGCGAGGGTCCGATGGACCGAGAACGGGCAGGCACAAGAGGCGCTGTGGCGCTCAGAGGCCGGCCTTCCGCCCCCATCCCGCGTGATCGTCGCCGACGACACCTTGAAGGCGGACCGCGCCTTCCGCCTCGCGAATGAAGGCACCTCGCTGCTCTGGCGTGGTGACTTCCAGAATGCCAAGCAACTCCTCAATGCGCTGGCCCGGCGCATCGACGAACGCGCGTCGGCATCGGCCATGCGCCGCCCAGCCAATACCGCGAGCGAGTTGCCCGTTCCGGCAGATGCGTTCAACCGCCACCGGCTTGCGCAATCACAACGCGCACGAACATTGGGCCGCCTGCTCGTGCCTTTGGGTGCGGACCTGTCCATTGCGTTGCCGCGGGCGCCGGATCTGCGTGCGGCATTCACCGTAGCATGGGGTCGTGATGATCATCCGGCAGCATCACTGATTTCGCTGCGGGAAGTGCTCGGCATCATCGGCGCCTATGAATGGCGTAAGCGCGGTGTCGTCGTGGAGGTGCTCGGCGCGCGGATCCATCCCCATTACGGCGTGTTTGCACCGGTGCGCAGCGAGTACCTCGCGCTGGTCAATGAGGCGCCTTGGCCGGAGGGCCAGGTGCCCGCCCGCGCCTTCGATATCGGCACCGGCACCGGCGTGCTGGCCGCAATCCTCGCGCGGCGCGGCGTGCCGCGCGTGGTGGCGACGGACCTGGATCCGCGCGCGCTGGCGTGTGCACAGGAGAACATCGAACGGCTGGGACTGGCCTCACGGGTCACGCTTGAAAAGACGGACCTGTTTCCCGAGGGGTGCGCACCCTTGATCGTGTGCAATCCCCCGTGGATACCGGCGCGCCCGGCGGCGCCGATCGAGATGGCGATCTTCGATCACGACAGCGCCATGCTGCGGGGATTCCTGGCCGGTCTCGTGGCGCATCTTGAACCGGGAGGCGAGGGCTGGTTGGTCCTCTCGGACCTCGCCGTCCACCTCGGCCTGCGCGCCCCGGACTGGCTGGCGTCGGAATTCGCGCGATGCGGCCTCGCAGTGGCCGGACGGCGGGACGCGCGGCCGCAGCATCCGAAGGCCGCGGATCGAACGGATCCGTTGCACAAGGCGCGCGCGAAGGAAGTGACCTCGCTCTGGCGATTGCGCGCCGCCTGAACTGCGCTTATTGCGCGGGTGCCGGGCGCGGCATCAGCAGGCTCAGCGCGCCCATCCCCGCCACCAGCGCGCCGGCCATCACGAATGGCGCCTTCGGGTGCCACTGCTCGGTCAACACCCCGCCCAGCGCCATGCCCAGGCCGAGGCCGCTCACAATGAATGTAGAGGACCAGGTGAACGCCTCGGTGGCATATTTGGGCGGCGCGATGCGGGTGACCAACAACGTTTGCGCGGTCAACGCGGGTGCGATCATGAGGCCGGAAACGAAGGCGAGCAGCGCGAAGCCCACATGCGCGTCGATGGGCCAGTGCAGGAACAGCGGCACGCTCATGATCACCAGCGCAAGCGTGAACTGCTGCTCCAGCGGGCGCGTCGAGTGGATCGCCCCGTAGGCAAAGCCGCCCACGCCGCTGCCCAGCGCGTTGAGCGCGAGCAGCACGCCGCCAAAGGCCACCCACTGGATCGACGTGGCGTAGGCCGGATACCCGACCTCGAGCAACCCGAACGACAGCGTCAGGCCGAAGGACAGGCCGAACAGGGCGACGAGCTTGCCCGAGGTCAGCGGGCCGAGCAGGTGCCGCTCGGCGGCCGGCTCGGTCTTCCAGTACTTGAGGATCGGCGAGGCCGCAAAGATGAGGACCGCGGCAATGCCCACGCCGATGACGCAAGCAAACGTGCGCACCGGCCCGAGCCAGGTGATCAGCGTCGCGACGAACAGCGGGCCGAAGGTGAAGTTGAGCTCGATCATCACGGAGTCGATCGAGTACGCCATCTTGCGGTTCTGCTCATCGTGGAAGCGGTGCCGCCAGGTGGTGCGCGTGAGGATGGTGACCGGGGGCGCAAACAACCCGGCGCCGATCGCCAGCAGCATCAACGTGCCTGCCCCGGCGTGCTGGACGCCGGCCCACAGGATGGCCGCCATGAACAGCGGATGCGCGATTCCGTCGACCACCAACGGCCAGCGCGGCCCGTGGCGGTCGATCAGCCGCCCGACCACCGGCGCCGCGACGGCCATGGAGACAAAGAACGCGCCGACGACCTGCCCGGCAGCCTGGAAGTTGCCGAGTTCGTTGCGCAGGAACAGCAGCATCGCCAGGGCGTTCATCGAAATGGGCGAGCGCGACAGCCACGCCATGGCGATCATGGCGGGGATGTCGGGGAGCTTGAGAAAGGCGCGGTAAGGCGCCAGGATCGATGGACCGGACATGGGGGGTTGCGGTGGCGTTGTCCTGCGGCTATGGCAATGAACTCAAGGACTGGCGCGGCGTTCGGGGCAAAAATACCCCGTTCGCCGCGCCAGTCCTGGGGTTTGCCGCAACCTGCGAGGCCGAGTCGCCCGCGGGTGCGGCGTCATTCCCTGGGAATCACTGCCACCGTCAGGCGCGAAACGCAGACCAGTTTGCCGGCCTCGTCCTCGATGCGGATATCCCACAACTGCGTGCTGCGGCCCACGTGCAGCGGGCGCACCGTGCCGACCACGAAGCCGGACTTCACGCCCCGCACATGGTTGGCATTGACCTCGATCCCCACCGCAGCGAAGCGCTCGGTGTCGATATTGAGGAAGGAGGCCACGCTGCCCAGCGACTCGGCCAGCACCACGGACGCGCCGCCATGCAGCAGCCCGAACGGCTGGTGCGTGCGGCGGTCCACCGGCATGCGCGCCTTGATGAAGTCCTCGCCGATGTCGATGAATTCGATGCCGAGCGGCTCATGGATGGTGCGCGCGTTGCTGGCGTTCAGTTGCTCGAGGGTGGGGTTGCCGCGCCAAAGGGACGCCATGAAAAGCCTTTCCGGTGCAAAAGGAGGATTCTAAGGGAAGCCCCCGGGAGGCCAGTGTAAGATGCCCCGTCGCAATCCCGATTTCGAGCCATGGCAGCCAAGAACAAACGTCTCACGGTCGAGCACTTGTGGAAGCTCAAACGCCCATCCTCGCCCACGCTGTCGCCGGATGGCGCGCAAACCTGCATCGCGCTGACCGGATTCGACATGCGCGAAAACAAGTCCGGCACCCAGCTCTGGCTGCTGTCCAACCTGGGCGGCAAGCCGCGCGAACTGACCACCTGCGGGGAGAAGGACGGGCAGCCGCAATGGTCGCCGGACGGGTCGCTCATCGCGTTCGTGGCCAAGCGTGGCGAAGGCAAGGACTCCGACGGGGAGCCGCAGGTTTATGTGATCCCGCCCGACGGCGGCGAAGCGCGGCGCGTCACCACGCTGGCCACCGGCGCCTCCGCCGTGAAATGGTTTCCCGACAGCCGGCGGATCGCCTTCATTTCCTGGGTGTGGCCGGATTTGAAACGCGAAAAAGACCAGGCGAAGCGATACCGGGATCGCAAGGACGACAAGGTCAAGGCGCTGATCACCGAAAAGACCAAGTTCCAGCACTGGGACCATTTCCTGGCCGACGGGCGGGTGCCGCGCGTGCATGTGGTTGACGTGGCCAGCGGCAAATGCCACGACCTGTTCGCAAAGACGCGCTACGAATTGCCCATGTTTGATCCGGGCCCGGCGGACTTCGACCTGTCGCCCGACGGGCGCCACCTTGCGTTCACGTTCAACCCCAACGAGGACCGCAGGGGCGACCAGGCCACCGAGGTCGTCGAAATCGACCTCAAGAGCGGCAAGTCGAAAGTGCTGACGGCGGGGTCGCCGTTGAGCCACTCGAACCCGGCCTATTCGCCAGATGGCCGGTCGATCGCGCTGCTGGTGTCCGACCTGCGGCGCTCGTACGTGGATGACAGCAAGATCGCGCTGCTCGACCGCGCAACGGGCCGCATGTCGCGCTGGAGCGCTTGGGACCGCAACATCAATGCGCCGCTGCGCTGGACGCCCGACAGTGGGGCCGTCTATTTCACCGCGGACGAATACGCGCGGCTCAGCGTCTGGCGGTTGCCGCGCGGCAAGAAGACGCCGCAGAAGGTGATTGCCGGCGGGACGGTCGCCGAATTCGACCTGCGGGGCGGCGCTCTGGCGTATGTGGCCAACCACATGTCCTCGCCGCCGTCCGTGTGGTGCGCCGATGCCGATGGCCGCGACGCGCGTGCGATCGAATCCTTCAACGAGAAGACGATGGCAGGCATCGCGCTCGGACGCGTGGAAGACGTGACGATCAAGGGCTGGAACGGCGAACCCGTGCAAATGTGGGTGGTCTATCCGCCGGATTTCGACCCGAAGAAAAAGTGGCCGCTGGTGCACAACATCCACGGCGGCCCGCACTCGAGCTGGGGCGACAACTTCCATTTCCGCTGGAACAACCACCTGTTTGCCGCGCAGGGCTATGTCGTCGCCTGCGTGAACTACCACGGCTCCCTCGGCTGGGGCGGCAAGTTCGTGGAGTCGAACGTGGCGCAGTTCGGCCTCAAGGAGCATGCCGACGTCGAAGCCGGCACCGACCACCTGCTCAAGCGCGGCTTCATCGACCCGGCGCGCATGGCGGCCACGGGCGGCAGTTACGGCGGCTACATGGTGGCGTGGATGAACGGGCGCAATGGCGCAAAAAAGGGTGGCGACCGCTACAAGGCCTATGTGTGCCACGCCGGCTGCTACGACTGGGCGTCGATGCATGCCGGCGACGCCGGGTACTGGTTTGACCACGAACTGGGCGCCCAGTACTGGAGCGATCCGGCCAAGGTGGCCGCGCAGAATCCCGCGTCCTTCGCCAGGCACATGAAGACCCCCACGCTGGTGCTGCACGGCGCGCTCGATTACCGCGTGCCCCTGGCGCAGGGGATGATGTATTACTCGACGCTCAAGGTGCGCGGCGTGCCGGCGCGCGGGGTGTTCTTTCCCGACGAGAATCACTGGATCCTCAAGCCGCAGAACTCGCGCCTGTGGTATCGCGAATATTTCGACTGGCTTGAAAAATACATCGGCAAGGGGCCGTC
>CAZTYC010000088.1:0-3097 GCA_964617435.1 uncultured Burkholderiales bacterium | reverse complement strand
GGGCGGACCGTGCAACCTCTGGCGAGGCGGCAGGTCAAAGCCCGGCGTGTTGTGCTGCCGACTGCGTCCCGGCGCCATGAATGGCCCGGGACCGTCGCCTCGGCAAGACGACGTTGAAAACCCCCTAAAATAGCCGGTCGCACGCCCCCTTTCACCGGTGTGCTTCATTCAGTACGCCGCGCTTGCGGCATTTTGGAGATTCGCATGTTGCATCGCCTGCCCGCCAAGCCCTTCGGCCTGGCCCTGGTCTTTCTTGCGCTGTACGGGTGCAAGGCCACCGAGACACCGCAATACGCCGTCAAGCCCGCCAACACCGGCACCTTCAATACGCTCGTGTATGACGGCCTCTCCGACGACTTGCTGACCGCCGGCCTGGGCGTTTCCGGCCTGCAATCCGCCACGCCGCCCGCGTTTGTCGATGCGGCCAATCCCACCGCAGGGGAGTTGCGCCGGCTGGCCATCTACAACGCCTACCGCGCCGCGATGGACACCACCACCGGCGGCGGGTTTGGCGTGGTCTACGGGCCGAACGTGGATGTCAACGGCACGGCCAGCGCCACGTCCGGCACCATGCCGGGCACCGAAATCATTTCCTACCTGGACGACGGCACGGGCAAGCAGAACGTCACCGTCATGGTGCAGATTCCCCTGTTGTTCAACCGCTCTGCGCCTTGCGTCATCGTGGCCCCCTCGGACGGCTCCTCCGGTGTGTATGGCGCCGTGCCAACTGCCGGCGAGTGGGGCCTGAAGCGCGGCTGCGCGGTGGCCTACATCGACAAGGGCACCGGCACCGGCGTGCATGACCTGGCCACCGACACGGTGAATGCCGGCAATGGCCTGCGCCAGACCGCGACTGCCGCGGGTACGGGTTCGAACTTCACCGCCACCCTGACGGCCGCGGAGCGCGACGCCTATAACGCGGCCTTTCCGAACCGCATCGCCGTCAAGCACGCGCACTCGCAGCAGAATCCGGAGCGCGACTGGGGTTCGTATGCGCTGCGCGCGGCGGACCTGGCGCTGTATTTCCTCAATGAGCAGTATTCGCAGACCATCAATGGCCAGCGCCTCAATTCCTTCAAGGCTGACAACGTGACCATCATCGTGGCCGGCGTGGGCAACGCGGGTGGCGCGGCGCTGGCAGCCGGCGAGGCCGACACCAACGGGCTCGTCGATGGCGTGGTCGCCGCAATGCCGAACATCCAGATGGTGGCCAACAACAATGTGTCGGTGCGCCGCGGCAGCGCCACGGTGGCGGGCACCGGCCGCACGCTGTTCGATTACATGACGCTTGCCAACCAGTTGCAACCCTGTGCCGCGCTGGCCTCCAGCGTGGCCGCCGCACCGGGCGCGACGCTGGTGGATGCGACGCGCGGCGCCGCTCGCTGTGCGGCGTTGAAGACACAGGGCGTGCTGTCCTCGGCATCGACCGCCGCCCAGGCCGACGAGGCGCTCGCCCTGCTGGTGTCGCAAGGCTGGCCCGTGGAGGGCAACGATCTCCATGCAAGCCACGCGTCGATCAGCCGCGCCATGGCGGTGACCTACGCCAATGCCTACGGGAAGTTTGGCGTGCGCGACAATCTCTGCGGCTTCAGCTTTGCCGGCGTCGACGGCGATTTCAAGCCCGCGGCACTGGCCGGCCTGCCCACCATCTTCGGTGCCTCCAACGGCCTGCCGGCGACGGCGGGCATCGAGATCATCAACAACACTTCGGTGGGCGGGGCGCTGGAAGACAGCCGCTCGATCTCACCCGCCTCGGGCGTGGCTGACTACAACGCCGACGGCGCGCGTTGCCTGCGCAACCTGTTCACAGGCACGGACGCGAATGCCACCCGCGTAGCGGCGGGAGTCAACGATGTGCGGCGCAGCGGAAACCTGCACGGCAAGCCGGCGGTGATCGTGCACGGTCGCGCAGACGCCTTCCACCCCGCCGCATTCACCTCGCGCCCGTACTTTGCGTTGAACAAGGCGGTGGAGGGCTCCGCGAGCCGGCTGGTGTATGCCGAGATCACCAACGCGCAGCATTTCGATGCCATGCTGGGCGACGCCAATCTTGCCGGCCTCGACACCCGCTTCGTGCCGATGGTGCGGTATTTCAACAATGCGATGGACGCGATGTACAACTATCTGCGGAGCGGCACGCCCTTGCCGCCGTCGCAGGTGGTGCGTCCCACGCCGCGCGGCGGAACGCCGGGCAGCGCGACGGCCATCACCGCGACCAACCTCACGCTCCTCAATGCCAGCCCGGCGGCAGCGGACCAGATCACCTTCGCTAGCAACGTGGCGACCATCCCGGACTGACGACGGCGGGACGCCAAAGTCCAGCACTGGCGCGGCGTTCCGGGCATTTTTGCCCCGAACGCCGCGCCAGTGCTGGGGTTTTACTTCGGTGTCTTGGCCAGGCCGCCGAGCAGGGCGCCGATCTTGCGCGGCTGCGGCTTGCCCTTGGCCATCGGGGCCGCGACTTCGGCATCCACTTTCGGGGCGGTCTGCGGCTCGTAAGGCTTGGAGTAATCGAAGTGCGGATAGTCGCCGTGCAGCGGCGCCGGCTTCGATTCGGCGGTGATCTTGCGGTCTTCGTCCACCGGCTTCGGGCGGCGCGATTGCTTGGCCTCGCGGATCGCGCGTTGGGTGCGCCGTTCCTCGGGATCGATTTCGCCATGCACGGCGTCCACGCTGGGGCGACGCCGCGGCGCCTCGACGGTCGGAACGCCAAGCCGCGGGATCGGTCGCTTGAGCAGTTTCTCGATCGCGACGAGATACTCGTGTTCGTCCGGGCTCACCAGCGAAATCGCCTCGCCCGGCATCCCGGCCCGGCCCGTGCGGCCGATACGGTGGACGTAGTCCTCGGCCGTGTTCGGCAGCTCGTAATTGATGACGAAGGGCAGCTGGTCGATGTCAATGCCGCGCGCGGCCACTTCGGTGGCGACCAGCAGGCGGATCTTGCCGGCCTTGAAGTCATCCAGCGCCTGGGTGCGTTCGGATTGCGTGCGGTCGCCATGCAGGGCGGCCACCTCGAAGCCGTCGCGCTGCAGCTGGCGCGATAGCTTTTCGGCATCGCGCTTCATGCGCACGAAGATCAGCACCTGCTTCATGTCGC
>CAZTYC010000087.1:0-10585 GCA_964617435.1 uncultured Burkholderiales bacterium | reverse complement strand
TGTTCCAGTGGTCGCGCGCGCCCTCGGGCCCGCGCGAAAAGGAAGCCATTTGACTTTGCGACAATACAAATTCACAGGTAAAAGCCACCTTTCTAACTACGATTTTCCGAAGTTGAGCCAAGATGAATAATTCAACGCTTTTCAAATCCATCTCAATCGTCGCTACCGTCACCGGCTTCCTGCTCCTGATTCCCCTGATTGCCATGCAGTTCACCCGGGAAGTGAATTGGGGAATCGGAGACTTTGTGGCGGCGGGCATCCTTATCTTCGCGGCAGGCATGGCGTACACACTGATCGCCCGGCGGGTCAACGCCCCATGGGGCAAGGCGATTGCCGGCCTGTTTGTGCTCTGCATCCTGGCGCTGGTGTGGGCCGAATTGGCGGTGGGCATCGTGACGCGATGAACACTGGCGATCGAAAGAATCGCCCAACTCAAAGTTGGCCCGTCGCGCCCATGGCATCCGGCGCGCTCGCCGCCTTTGTCACGTCCGGGCCGGTGTCGTGGGCCACGCCGGATGGCAACCTGGTCGTCACGCTGGCGCCCTCCTTGGCGGTGGGGTGGGTGATGTTCGGCCTGGCCTTGTGGCGTTCCGAACGTGGCGGGGCGACGTGACACGCCGCGCGTTTGCACAGAGCGGCGCGTGCCGCAAGGGCATGGAGCCACGCCCAATCGCGGGCGGCGTGAATGGGCAAACTGCCGGTGGCACCGGCATGGGCGCTCGATTCGATCGACCCATTCACGCCCTCGATCGGACGGTGCGCGCATCGCCCGGGCCGGCGCTGCCGCGGCCATGAAGATCCGCGCGCTGAAAGCCGACATCACCACCCTCTCCGTCGATGCCATCGTCAACGCGGCCAACACGTCGTTGCTCGGCGGCGGCGGCGTGGATGGCGCGATCCATCGCGCCGCCGGGCCCGCGCTATTGCAAGAATGCCGCCAACTGGGGGGATGCAACACCGGCGAGGCGAAGATCACCTTGGGCTACCGCCTGCCGGCGAAATTCGTCATCCACACGGTGGGGCCGGTGTGGCACGGCGGGCGGGACCGTGAGCCGGAACTGTTGGCCGCGTGCTATCGCGCATCGCTTCAACGGGCGGCGGAAAAATCGCTCAGGAGCATCGCGTTTCCCAGCATCAGCACCGGGGTATTCGGCTTTCCCATCGAGCTCGCGGCGCCGATCGCCATCCGGCAGGTGAAGTCGATCGCACCCGGCCTCGGCATCGAGTCCGTGACGTTCTGCTGCTTTTCACCTGAGGACTTGCAGGTCTACCAGCACCATCTGGCGCAGGATTGAAACGCCAGCACTGGTGCGGCGATTGGGGCATTTCTGTCCGGAAAGGCGCGCCAGTGCTTGTGTTTTGTGCTTGCTTCCCGATGATTGCGATGGTCGGCCGCAACCTAGACGTGGCCGCGAACCTTGCGCGGCGCCGGCATGCCCGAAGTGTCGCGCAGCCCCACCACGATGCCGCACGCCGCGGTGCGCTGGACCTTGCGGCACTGGCGCCGGAGGCGGTGCAGCGTCTCCGAGAGCGCCTGCAGTTCCGCGATGCGATGCTCCACGTGCACGATGTGCTCGTCGAGCAGGGCATTGACGCCCGCGCAATCGCGGTCCGGCGCGTCGGTGAACGCCAGCAGCGCGCGCACTTCGTCAAGCGACATGTCGAGCGCGCGGCAATGGCGGATGAAGGACAGGCGCGCCACGTGATCCGGGCCATAGCGCCGGTAGTTGCCCGCGGTACGCGGCGGCGCGGGAAGCAGCCCCGCCTTCTCGTAGTAACGGATGGTTTCCACCTCCGTGCGGGCCGCCAGGGCCAGTTCACCGATGCGCATGATCTTTCCCCCACTGGGCTTGACCCTGGAGCCACTTCAGGGTGTTGAATGCCGATTATGCGACCAACCGATTCCATGAGGGCCGGCCAATGAGCGCCCATTGCCACCACGACCACGGCGATTGCGCGGCGTCCGCCGACAACCCCCGCGTGCGGCGCGCGCTGTGGATCGCGCTGGTCGTCAACGCAGTGATGTTCTTGGTCGAATTCGCGGGGAGCTTCGGCGCGTCATCGGCCTCCTTGCTGGCGGATGCCGTGGATTTCGCCGGCGACGCCGCCAACTACGCGATGAGCCTGTACGTGCTGTCCCTGGGTGCCGCATGGCGCGCGCGCACCGCCCTGGTCAAGGCGGGATCGATGGGCCTCTACGGCATCGGCGTGCTGGCCGTGACGGCGTGGAACCTCTCGCGCGGCGCGGCGCCCCAACCCATCACCATGGGCGCGATCGGCGCATTGGCGCTGGCCGCCAACCTGGGTGTGGCGGTATTGCTCTACCGGTACCGCGACGGCGACGCCAACATGCGCTCGGTGTGGCTGTGCACGCGCAATGACGCCATCGGCAACGTGGCAATCCTCGGCGCCGCCGCAGGCGTGTTCGGCACCGGCACGGCCTGGCCGGACCTGGTGGTCGCCGCGATCATGGCGACGCTGGCCATCGCCGCGTCCATCTCAGTCATCCGCCACGCGCGCGCGGAACTGGCCGCCTTGGCCCACGCCCCGGCGCACGAACCGCATCCGCACCACTAGCCGCGCGGGCATTGCACCGGCGTGCCGGCGGTGCTGCGATGGGAGTCGTTGTGACCCCAGCGCGCAACAGTCCCTCCGCGCCTCATGCGCTCACCATGAAGAGCACGGCCAGCGCGACGGCGACGGCGCCGAGGGTGAGCGTCACCACGGTACCCGCATGCACCCAATAGCCCTTGGGGATTTCCTCCGCGCCCAGGCTGCGCAGCACGCGCCTGTATTGCAGCGTGGCGACCACCGACGTGAATGCGGCGAGCCCCAGCAGCGCGATGCCCAGCCACAACGAGAACGCGCGGTCCGCCGGGGACAGCGCGGCGCCCGTCACCATGCGCAGGAACAACCCGAAGCGCTCCACCACGAAGCCGAAGGCCATGAGCGCCAGCGTGCTGCGCTTCCAGGCGAGCAGCGTGCGCTCCGCGGCAAGCAGCACGCGCGGATCATCGAGGTAGGACAAGCCGGGCCTCCAATGCGCGTTGCAGGGCGGCGCCCACGCCGATGGACGCCACGATAATCCACGCCGTGACATCCCCCGCCCCGGCACGCGCAAGCGCCGGGCCCGGGCAATAGCCGGACACCGCCCAACCGGCGCCAAACAGGACGGCGCCGGCCATCAGCCGTGCATCGACCCGATTCGCCGTGGGCCAGGCAAACTTTGGCGCCAGCAGCGGGTGGGCGCGCTGCCCCGCCAGGCGATACATCAAGGCCGTGACGACCACGGCCGCACCGAGCACGCCGGCCAGTTGCGGACGCCAGGCGCCGAATACATCGAGAAACCCGCGCACGTTGGCCGGTTCGGTCATGCCGGCCACCATCAGCCCGGCGGCGAACAACGCCCCAAGCGCCGCAAACGAAAGATGGCGCATCATGGCTGCACCCCCAGCGCGCGCAGCAAGGCGGTGACCGCGATGCCGGTGCCCAGGAACGCGCCCACCGCGGCCAGCGAGCGCAGGCTCAGGCGCGCCAAGCCGCAGACGCCGTGACCCGAGGTGCAGCCGCTGCCCATGCGCGTCCCGGCGCCGATCAACAGCCCCGATCCGATCGCGACCATCGCCCCCGGCGCGCTTTGTTCCAGCGACGGCAGTACACCGGCGGCGCGTGCCACCAGCCCGGCGGCGAGCAACCCGGCCAGGAATGACCAGCGCCAGGATTCCAGCGCCGTCTTGCCCGCCGATTCGACCGCCCCGTGCAGGATGCCGGAGATGCCCGCGATGCGGCCGTGCAGCAGCATCAGGCCGCCGCTCGCCAGGCCGATCAGGGCGCCGCCGGCCAGCGCAGGGATCCATGAATTCAAGGTGGGGCTCATCGCGCCGCTCCCGCATTTTCCGGCGCGACTTGCGCAAGCCGCCCGCCGGTCAGGTTGATGACGTTATCCAACCCTTCAGCACGCAGCGCGGCCGCGGCGATCAGCGACCTGCGGCCCGAGCGGCACAGCAGGAACAACCGCCGGTGATGCCCGGCCAGCGCGGCCAGTTGCGCGCGGTCCTTGTGATCGACCACGCGGGCATGCGGCACGCTGTCGGCCGCGGCATCGGCAATGTCGCGCAGGTCCGCCAGGGCATCAAGGCGCGGGTCGAACGTGGCGGCAAAGTCGGCCGGGGTGATCATGTTCGGCGCCTGCTCGCCGGGCGCCAGCGCGCCGCCGAGGCGGTTGGCGGGAACGGCGTGGTCAAGTTGCGCGGGCGGCGCCAGCCCGAGTGCACCCATGAGGGCGATGAAGTCCTCGCGGCTTTTTCCGGCAAGGCGAGGATTGAAGCGCTTCTCATGCCCGATGGTGCTCGAGGCGCGGCAACGGTAGTCGTGCCCGGGCCACACGCGCGTGGCATCCGGCAGCGCGAACAGACGAGTGGTGATGCTTTCGAACAGTGCGGCGGCATCGCCATCCTGGAAATCGGTGCGCCCGCAGCCTTCGATCAGCAGGCTGTCGCCGGTGAACAGATCGCGCCCAAACCGAAAGCTCATGCTGCCCGGCGTGTGCCCCGGCGTGGCGATCACCTCGATGAAGTCTTCCCCCAGAGGCAGCTTCTGGCCGTCCGCCAGCGCCATGTCGTGCCCCGTGGAACGGCAGGCGGCGCCGACTGCGGTGGGCGCGCCGGTGGCTGCCTTGAGGGCGTTGGCGCCGGTTTCGTGGTCGGCATGCACATGGGTGTCGAGGATCCAGCGCAGCGTGAGGCCGTGGCGCTTGAGCTCCGCCACGTCACGGGCCTCCCTGCCCAGCACGGGGTCAATGAGCGCCGCTTCGCGCGAGGCGGCGTCGGCCAGGATGTAGGTGTAGGTCGAGGAACCGGGGTCGAACAACTGGATGATCATGGGGGCCTCCTATATCGAAGGCCGCATTGTCGGCGCGCGCTCGCGCGCTGTCGGTGACAAACGTTACAAACGCCCCGCGCGCCCTTCGGCCAGCGCATCCAGCGCCGCGATGTCGGTCACCTCGATGGCTTCGCGTGATTGCGACACCCAGCCACGATCGGCAAAGCCGCGCATCACGCGCGACACCATCTCCCGCGCCACGCCCAGGCGGTCGGCCATGGCCTGGTGCGTGAGCGTCACGCGCGGACCCATTTCCACCAACAGGGCCGCCAGGCGCTGGTCCAGCTTGAGGAATGCCACCGCCTCCACCGCCAGGGCGAGGTCGCCCAGGCGCGCGCCGATCAACCCGAAATAGAAACGCCGGAATGCCGGCTCCCCGGCGAGCAATTCATCGAGCACGTCCGGCGGCAGCGCCAGCAGTTCCACATCGGTTTCGGCATAGGCGGAGGCCATCAGGGACGGCTGGGCGAACAGCGATTCGCTCGAGGCAATGCACAACTCGCCGGCGTGCACGGTATAGAGCACGATGCTCTTTCCGCTGGCGTTCTCGCGCACGACCCGCACGCTGCCTTCGAGCAGCAGCGGAAAAGCCGCGCAAGGCTCGTCGGGCGAAAACAGGCGCTCACCCGCACGCAGGCGCCGGTGCACGCCGCGCGACAGCAGCTGTTGCAACGCGGGCGCGGGCAATGACGCCAGCGCCGGAAAGCGCGCGGCCAGTCGCGACGCCAGGTCTGCGGGGATCATGGGGGTTGGCCGTTCGCTTGGCGGTTTTTGGAAAGCGCCCGCCAAACTCAAGCACCGGCGCGGCGTTCAGGCCACTTTCGCCCGGAACGCCGCGCCAGTGCTGGGGTTTTGCTGTTCAAGGCCGCGCCCCTGACTACGCCTTGAGCATCAACGCGTTCATGCGCCGCACGAACTCGGCCGGATTGTCGAGGTGGCCGCCCTCGGCGAGCACCGATTGCTCGAACAGCAGGTGCGACCAGTCGCCGAACGCCGCGTCGTCCGCATCTTTCAGGCGCTGGACCACGGCGTGCGCCGGGTTGATCTCGAGGATCGGCTTGGTATTCCCGGCCTTCTGGCCCGCCGCCTTGAGCAGGCGCTCGAGGTTGCCGGACAGCTCATGCTCATCGACCACCAGGCACGCCGGCGAGTCCACCAGGCGGTGCGTGACGCGCACTTCCTTCACCTTGTCGCCTAGCGCGGTCTTGATGCGCTCCACCACGGGCTTCAGTTCCTCGGCGGTTTTTTCCTGTTCCTTCTTTTCGGATTCATCCGCAAACACGCCCAGGTCGAGGTCGCCCTTGGCGACGGAGGCGAGCTTCTTGCCCTCGAATTCCTCTACCTGCCCCAGCCACCATTCGTCCACCGGCTCGGAGAGCAGGATCACTTCGATGCCCTTCTTGCGGAACACTTCCAGGTGCGGGCTGTTCTTGGCCGCGGCGTGGCTGTCGGCAGTCACGTAATAGATCTTCTCCTGGCCGTGCTTCATGCGCGCCACGTAATCAGCGAGGGAAACGTCCTGCTTGTCGTCGGCGTTGTGCGTGGAGGCGAAGCGGCAGATCTTGAGGATGCGTTCCTTGTTCGCAAAGTCCTCACCCAGGCCTTCTTTGAACACGCGGCCGAAATTCGTCCAGAAGGTGGCGAACTTCTCCTTGTCGTTCTCCGCAAGCTCTTCGAGCAGGCCCAGCACCTTTTTCACGCAGCCCTGCTTGATGGCGTCCACGTCCTTGGACTCCTGCAGGATCTCGCGCGAGACATTGAGCGGCAGGTCGTTGGAATCGATCACGCCCTTCACAAAGCGCAGGTAGCGCGGCAGCAGGTGCTCGGCGTCGTCCATGATGAACACGCGGCGCACGTAGAGCTTCACGCCGTGCTTGGTCTCGCGGTCGAAGAGGTCGAACGGCGCCTTGGCCGGCAGGTACAGGAGCTCGGTGTATTCGTGGCGGCCCTCCACGCGCGCATGGCTCCAGGCCAGCGGCTTTTCCCAATCGTGCGAGACGTGCTTGTAGAACTCCTCGTACTCCTCGGCCTTGATGTCGTTCTTGTTGCGCGCCCACAGCGCGCTGGCGCGGTTGATGGTTTCCCATTCGTCCTTCTCGACGGTCGCCTTCTTGTCCTCATCCCATTCGCTCTTCTTCATCACGATGGGCATCTGGATGTGGTCGGAATACTTGCGGATGATGGACTTCAGCCGCCAGTCATCCAGGAATTCCCTGGCGTCTTCCTTGAAATGCAGCGTGATGGCGGTGCCGCGCGCGGCGCGCGATTCGGGCGCGATGCTGAATTCGCCGTCACCCGCGCTTTCCCAGACCACGCCGGCGTCCGCCGGCTGGCCGGCCGCGCGCGTGCGCAGCGTCACCTTGTCCGCCACGATGAAGGCCGAATAGAACCCCACGCCGAACTGGCCGATGAGGGACGCATCCTTTTGCTGGTCGCCGGTGAGCTTGGAAAAGAATTCGCGCGTGCCGGACTTGGCGATGGTGCCAATGTTGGCGATGACCTCGTCCCGGGTCATGCCGATGCCGTTGTCGGTGATGGTCAGCGTGCCCGCGTCCCTGTCCGCCTCGATGCGAATCTTGAGGTCGGTGTCGTTTTCATTCAGGGCGGGGTTGGCGAGCGACTCGAACTTCAGCTTGTCGATTGCGTCCGAGGCGTTCGAGACCAGCTCGCGCAGGAAGATCTCGCGGTTCGAATACAGCGAGTGGATCATGAGGTGCAGCAGCTGCTTGACCTCGGTCTGGAAGGCGCGCGTTTCGGCTTTGCCGGCGGCGTTGGTCCCCTGATCGGGGGTGGCGGTGGCGGTTCCCATGGTTACTCCCATCAAATCAATTGGTTAGACAAAGGCTGTGCTGCGGGCCACATGGGGGCGGCCGCGGAATATTTCAAGTTGTGGGAACTATTTCACAGACTTGGCGCTCCATCAGGCGTAACGTGTGGTTGCAGTGGGCCCAGGCGAGTGGGCTGAGTCGATGCAAGCGAAGCAAGCAGTACTGCAGTGGGTATCTCCTTGGAGTGAGTGAGTTGTCTTATTGCCGGGCCACCAAAGGTGGCCCGCTTTTTTTTCCGCTCCCGGTCCCGCCCCGCCGATCAGCGCTTGTCGCGGATCTGGGACAACGTGGCGTTGGGCGTGATGGCCTCGGGGTCGATGCGGATCTCGATCAACGCCGGCTTGCCGGACGCCAGCGCGCGCGCGAAGGCGGGTTCGAACTGGTCGGTCGCCTCCACCGTTTCGCCGGAAATGCCGAACGCGCGCGCATAGGCCGCGAAATCCGGGTTGGTCAGCGCCGTCCCGTGCACGCGCCCTGGAAACTCGCGTTCCTGGTGCATGCGGATCGTCCCGTACATGCCGTTGTTCACCACGATGAAGATCACCGCAAGGTCATGGTGCGCCGCGGTAGCCAGTTCCTGGCCAGTCATGAGGAAACAGCCGTCGCCCGCGAAGGCGATGAGGGTGCGCTTGCGGTCGCGCGCCTTCGCGCCGATCGCCGCGGGAACGCCGTACCCCATGGCGCCGGAAGTCGGCGCCAGCTGGGTGCGGAATCCGCGGTAGCGATGGAAGCGATGCAGCCAGGTGGCGTAGTTGCCCGCCCCGTTGGTGAGGATGGCGTCCGGCGGCAAGAGCCGGTCCACCACCTGCATGACATCCCACATCTGCACCGGCCCCGGCGTCACCTTGCGGGCCTGCCAGGCCTCGTAGTCCGCGCGGGCGGCGCGCACCTGGGCCTCGGTTCCCGCGCCGGTCAGGCGCGGCAGCGCGGCCAGCTTGCGTGCGAATGCACCCATGGTGGCGTGGATCATCAGGTCGGCCTGGTAGACGCGCCCGAGTTCTTCCGGCCCGGCGTGCACATGCACCAGGCGTTGGCGCGGCACGGGCGCCTCGATGACGGAATACCCGCTGGTGGTCATTTCCCCCAAACGCGGACCGATGGCGAGCACCAGGTCCGCATTGCGGATGCGCGTGGCGAGCGCCGGATTGATGCCGATCCCGACGTCGCCCGCGTAATTCGGATGCGCGTTGTCGAACAGGTCCTGGAAGCGGAACGCGCATCCCACCGGCACCTGCTGGGTCTCCGCGAATCGTTGGAAGTCCGCCACCGAGGCTTCGTTCCAGCCGCTGCCGCCGAGGATCACGAACGGGCGCTCCGCCTGCCCGAGCAGGCCGGTCAGGCGCATCAGCGCCTCGTCCGTCGGCGCAGACTCCACGCGCTGCCAGGCGCGTGCGTCCGCCACGCTCGCGGTGGCGCTCAGGGTGTCCTCCGGGAGTGCCAGCACCACCGGTCCCATGCGCCCGCTGGTCGCCACCTGGTAGGCGTGCGCGATGAACTCGGGGATGCGCTCCACGCGGTCGATCTGCGCGACCCACTTGGCCATCTGCCCGAACATGCGCCGGTAGTCGATTTCCTGGAACGCCTCGCGCTCGATGAAATCGTTGCCCACCTGGCCGATGAACAGGATCATCGGTGTCGAATCCTGGAACGCCGTGTGCACGCCGATCGAGGCATTGGTGGCGCCCGGGCCGCGCGTGACAAAGCACAAGCCAGGCCGCCCGGTCATCTTGCCGTCGGCCTCGGCCATGTTGGCCGCACCCGACTCATGCCGGCAGGTGATGAGTTCGATGCGATCGCGGTGCGCGTAGAGCGCGTCGAGAACGGGCAGGTAGCTTTCGCCCGGCACGCAGAACGCCAGGTCCGCGCCGTGGACCAGCAACTGGTCGACCAGGATCTGCCCGCCGTTGCGGGCCTTCAGGGCCGGGTTCGACGGCAGGCTCATGGCTGCGTGACCTCGTAACCCTTGTCCTTGAGCATCGCGAGCAGGCCGCGCGGGCCCGTCAGGTGCAGCGACCCGACCGCCACGAAATGCTGCTCGTTGGTCGCCAGGAATCCCTCGATCTTCCTGAGCATGTCCCGGTTGCGCGCGTGGATGAGGAGATCGTCCAGCGCATCGAGCTTGCGCATGCCGCGATTGGCCTGGTCGGCCACCTCCTGCATCAGCTTGGCGTCGCCGGTCTGCCAGGCGTTGATCACGCCGATCACCTGGTCCGGGGAGCGCCCGCGCTCGAGCCCCTCGAGGGTGTTTTCCAGGAATGCCTCCTGGAGGTCCTTGGGCATGCCGGCCAGCAGGCTGACCTGGCCCTTGACCGACTCGAGCTCCAGCACCGGCTTCATCGCCGCCCGGGCGCTCTTGATGAGGTAGGCATCGACGCCCTGACTGGCGTCGTAGCCGATGCGCGAATACTCGGTGACGGCCAGCAACCCGGCCACCATGAACGGGCGCATGGCATTCACCGCGGCCGGGGGAATCTTCAGGCGCATGACCTGGGCCTGCAGGCGCTTGAAGAGCTCCGGCGGAATGTTCTTCTCGAGCGTGTCCGGCGGCATGTAGGTCATCAGCGCCGGGAGTTCCGCCAGATTGGAGGCGTCCGAGATGTCCGCCTCCACCACCACCTTGCGCGAAACTTTCAGCGCGGCTTCGACGACATCGGGCAGCGGGTAGAAATCGCGCTTGCCGACGTGGATGGTGCCGAACAGGAAGATCGTCGTCGATGGCGACTTGACCGCCCACAGGAACGCCTTGCGCCGGGGCGCCTCCGGCGCGCCTGCCTCGGCGGCCTTCGTCTCCGGCGTCGTCGCTTCAGGCGACTTGGTTTCGGCGGGCGCGACGGCGGCCGGCGGCGCGGAGGGCGCCGGCGGGGGCTCGGCGCGCT
>CAZTYC010000086.1:8943-10619 GCA_964617435.1 uncultured Burkholderiales bacterium | reverse complement strand
GCGTTGAAGCCGAACCAGCCGAACCACAGCAGCGAGGCGCCGATCATGGTCATGGTCAGGCTGTGCGGCGTCATGGCTTCCTTGCCGTAGCCCACGCGCTTGCCCAGCATGTAGGCCGCGACCAGCCCGGCCACACCGGCGTTGATGTGCACCACGGTGCCGCCGGCGAAATCGAGCGCGCCCCACTGCCAGATCAGGCCGGCCTTGGCGTTCAAGCCGTCGACCAGATTGGCGGCCGTGTAGGCATCCGGGCCGGGCCAGAACCACACCATGTGCGCGATGGGGATGTAGCTGAAGGTAAACCACAGCACCATGAACAGCAGCACGGCGGAAAACTTCATGCGCTCGGCCACCGAGCCCAGCACCAGGCAGCAGGTGATGGCGGCAAAGGTGGCCTGGAACGCGGCGAACAGCATTTCCGGGATCACCACGCCCTTGCTGAAGGTGGCGCCCATGGCGAATTCACCCTTCGCGAGATCCGCGAGGCCCTTGAAGAACAGCCGGTCGGTCCCCCCGAAGTAGGCATTGCCCTCGGTGAACGCAAAGCTGTATCCGTAAATCACCCAAAGCACCGTGATGAGCGAGAAGGTGACGAACACCTGCATGAGCACCGAGAGCATGTTCTTCGAGCGCACCAGGCCGCCGTAGAACAACGCCAGGGCCGGCACGCTCATCAACAGCACCAGCGCGGTCGAGGTGAGCATCCACGCGACATCGCCCTTGTTCGGCACGGGCGCCGGAGCGGCGGCCGGCGCCGCAGGCGCGGCAGCGGTTGCAGTAGTTGCAGCGGGTGCAGCCGCAGGGGTCGCTGCGGCAGGTGCCGCGGCGGGAGCAGGCGACGCTGCCGGTGCCGCGGCGGGCGCCGCATCGGCTTTCTTCTCCTGCGCGAACGCGCCCGGCGACCCGGCAAGGGCGCCGATCAGGGCCGTGGCGACGGCAAGGCTGGCAAAGATTCTTTTCATGTCGATCTCCCCGATCTCAAAGTGCGTCCGCGCCGGTCTCGCCGGTGCGGATGCGGATGACTTGTTCGAGATCGAAGACGAAGATCTTTCCGTCGCCGATCTTGCCGGTGTTGGCGGACTTTTCGATTGCCTCGATGACGCGCTCGAGCAGGTCGTCCTTCACGGCCGCCTCGATCTTCACTTTCGGCAAAAAGTCCACGACGTATTCGGCGCCGCGATAGAACTCGGTGTGGCCCTTCTGGCGGCCGAATCCCTTGACCTCGGTGACGGTGATGCCCTGCACGCCGATGGCGGACAGCGCCTCGCGCACTTCGTCAAGCTTGAACGGCTTGATGATGGCGGTGACCAGTTTCATGTCGGTTCTCCTTCTGGTTCTCAGAATGATTTGGAAACAAAGGCCACCAGGCGGCCCTTCGACCAGTCCTTGCCCAGGACGGTGTAGTTCGCCTCCTTGGCGTTGGTGTCCTTGCCGTAGGCGCCGACATTCCAGCCGTCGCCGAGGTCATAGGTCGCGCCGATCTTGTACACCGTGTAGGTCAGCTCCTTGTCGTTGTTGAACCCGAGGTAGCTGCCCTTGTATTTCTGCTGGGCGACCTGCGCGTTCAAGGTGAGCTTCGGCATCACCTCCTTGGAAAAATTGAGCTCCAGGAAGGTCGAGCCCTTGCTCTTGGCGACACCGAAGGTGTCACCGGTCGAATAGGAGTACTTCACGTT
>CAZTYC010000086.1:0-8933 GCA_964617435.1 uncultured Burkholderiales bacterium | reverse complement strand
CTCGGGTATTCGTAGTGCAGGAAGCCGACATCGGCGGTCAGGTCCTTGGCCACCTCGAACTTGTAGCCGCCGAACAGGTCGATCTCGACCGCCGCCGAATCGGACACGGCGCCGATCTTCTTGTAGTCCTTCAGCCATTTGATGTTGGAAATGAACGTGCCCAGGTAAAAACCGGACGGGTGTGAGTAGTCGAGGTTGAATTGCAGCGCGGGTTTCTCGGAGGTCTGCGAAATGCCGCGATATTCGTATTCGCTGTAGAGCGACACCTTGGGCACCAGGGTGGATTCCGGCGCGGCGGGCGCGGCGGGAGCCGGCGCGGGGGCCTGCTGCGCCTGGGCGTTTCCAAGGACAGACAGAGCCAGCATGGCGGGGAGGAGCGCGAGAGTCTTTTTCATCTTTCGACCTGTTCGGTGAGTTGAATAAATGCTGCCATGCAACATTTAGCAGTTTGCGTGCCAAGCCCGGAGGCCGAGGTAAGCGATTGATTTGGAACGTTCTTCAATTTCGCCTCCCACGAAACGCACCAAAATTCCCCGTGCGATTTCGTGCACGCACCGAAATGGGGCGCGTTGCATCACGCCCGTCGGCGCTTCACCGACTGTCCGGGTGGCCTCCGATAAAATGGCGGCGCACGCTTCGTGCATCACGGTAGCCCGCACCCATGAGCGCCTCGCCCTCCTCCTTGAATTTCCTTGCCGATCTGGCCGCCAAGCTGGACGAGGCCGTCAAGCGTTCCCCGCTGGCCGACGTGGAAAAAAATCTGCGCACCCAATTCCTGGCCGAGCTGGCCAACCGCGGCCTGGTGACGCGCGAGGAGTACGAGGCCAAGCTGGCGCTCCTCGACAAGACGCTGGAGCGGCTCGCGGAACTGGAAGCCAAGGTGGCGGCGCTGGAACAATCGCGCACGGCGGATCCGCGCTGATGTCGCTGGCCGTGGTGCACTCGCGCGCGCTGGCCGGCATGGAGGCGCCGCCGGTGAGCGTGGAGGTGCACCTGGCCAACGGGCTGCCCGCGTTCACCATCGTCGGCCTCCCCGAGATGGAGGTGAAGGAAAGCAAGGACCGTGTGCGCGCGGCGCTGCTGAACGCGCGCTTCGAATTCCCGCAACGGCGCATCACGGTGAACCTGGCGCCGGCGGACCTGCCGAAGGAATCCGGTCGCTTCGACCTGCCGATCGCGATCGGCATCCTGGTGGCGAGCGGGCAGATTCCCGGCGAGCGCCTCAAGGACCTCGAGTTTGCGGGCGAACTCGCCCTCACCGGCGAACTGCGCGCCATTCGCGGTGCGCTGGCGATGGCGTTCAAGGCGCACGGCGACAAGCGCGCCTTTGTGCTGCCGCTGCCCTCGGCCACCGAGGCTGCGCTGGTTACCGATGCGCGCGTGCATCCGGCCACCAGCCTGCTGCAGGTCTGCGCCTTCCTCGCCGGGCGCGACGCGCTGCCGCCGCTCGACGCCGCGACGCAGGCGCCGGCCGCCGCGCCGGGCGTGCCGGACTTTGCCGAGGTCAAGGGCCAGGCCCAGGCGAAACGCGCGCTGGAGCTCGCCGCGGCCGGCGGTCACAGCGCCCTGATGGTCGGCCCGCCGGGAACCGGCAAGACCATGCTGGCCTCGCGCTTTGCCGGCATCCTGCCGCCGATGACCGATGCCGAAGCGCTTGAGGCGGCGGCGGTGCAAAGCCTGGGCGGCCGCTTCAGGGTGGATCAATGGAAGATGCGACCGTACCGCGCGCCGCACCACACCGCCTCCGGGGTCGCGCTGGTGGGCGGGGGCGGCAATCCGCGTCCGGGCGAAATTTCACTGGCGCACCACGGCGTGCTGTTCCTCGACGAGCTGCCCGAGTTTGACCGCAGCGTGCTGGAGGTGCTGCGCGAGCCACTGGAGAGCGGACGCATCACGATTTCGCGCGCGGCGCGCCAGGCGGATTTCCCGGCCGAATTCCAGCTCATCGCCGCGATGAATCCCTGTCCCTGCGGGTTCCTCGGCCATTTCAACAACAAGTGCCGTTGCACGCCGGACCAGATTGCGCGCTACCGCGGAAAGATTTCCGGGCCGCTGCTCGATCGCATCGACCTGCAAATCGATGTGCCCGCCGTGCCGCAGCTCGAGCTGGTCAAGGCGGCGGCGGGGGAATCCAGCACCGCGATCCGTGCACGGGTAGCGCGTGCGCGCGAGATGCAAATCGCGCGGCAGGGCAAGCCCAACGCCAAGCTGGGGCCCAAGGACATCGACGTGTTCTGCAAGCCGGACGCCAACGGAGAGGATCTCCTGCGGTCCGCGATCACGCGCATGGGCTTGTCTGCGCGCGCGTATCACCGCGTGCTGAAAGTGGCGCGCACGATTGCCGATCTGGCGGGCAAGCCGTCCATCGGCAGCGCCGAGATCGCCGAGGCCATCCAATACCGCAAGATGGACAAGGCGGGATCCTGAACCAGCAAACTCCGCGACAGGCGCGGCTTCCGGGGCACAAATGCCCGGAACGCCTCGTCCCTATTGGACTTTGGCTGCTTTCTCCACTGGCTTCCAAGCAAGCGCCAGCAGGCACACCGCCAGCAGGGCGATGACCGGCGTGTCGCGCCATATTGCATAAGGTGTAGCGCCGGCGCGCGGCTCCGCCTGAACGACCAGCGCGCCGCGGGTGAACTGCGGGAGCGCGGCAACCTTGCGTCCGGTGGGGTCGATCGCCGCGGTCACGCCGGTGTTGGTGGCGCGCAGCATCCAGCGCGAGGTCTCCATCGCGCGCATCTGCGACATCTGCGCATGCTGGTCCGCCGCGAGCGACTCGCCGTACCACGCCATGTTGGACAGATTGACGAGCAGTTCGGCCTCCGGCAGCTGGCGCGCGATTTCCGCGCCGAAGGCATCCTCGTAGCAAATGTTCACCGCCACCTTGGTGCCGGCGATGTTCATCGGTCTTGGCTCGAACGTGCCCTCGGTGAAACCGGCCAGCGGAATGTCCAGCCAGCGATAGACCCACGAGAACAGCGGCGGGATGAACTCGCCGAACGCCACCAGGTGGGACTTGTCGTAGCGCTGCGGAGCGGAGGCGCCGAGCGAGATCGCGCTGTTGAAATAGCGGTACGGCGCGCGCGCGGCGGCGGGCCCGGGTGCGTCGCGCTCGGCGATCGGCACGCCGATGAGCAGGTCGGCCCCGCGCGCGATTGCGCGCTCGCGCAGTTGACCCAGGTAATCCGCCGGCACCGCATCGAGAAAGGTGGGCAAGGCCGTTTCGGGCATCACCACCAGTCGCGCGTGGCTCTGCTCGGCCAGGTCCAGGTAGTTGGCGAGCGTCGGCATGCGCTGGTCCTCGCGCCACTTGAGGCTTTGTTCGACATTGCCCTGCAGGAGCGCCACGGAGATCGGCGGCCCCGCCGGTGCGCTCCAGGGCATGGGCTGCAGCGCCCAGCCCAGCCCGCACACCCCGACCACCACCGCCACAATCCCTTGCACGCCGCGTCGCGACGCCGTCGATCCCGAGGCGCGCGGAATGGCCGCCAACGCTGCCGCTGCGGCGAGCGCGAGCAGCCACGAGAGTCCGTGCGCGCCGAACAGCGGCGCGAAACCGGCCAGCGGCGGCAGCAGCACGCCGCCGGGCGTCTGCGAGTATCCGAACGTGAGCCAGGGAAAACCGGACAGGAACCCTCCCCTCAGCATTTCCGTTGCCACAAAGACAGCGGGCATGGCGAGCAGGAGTTCGCGCAGGCCGCCGCGGCCGCCGCCATTCGCCCGCCGGTTGCGCAAGGCCACGATCAACAGGCCGCCGAGCGCCGGAAACAGCGCGAGGTAGGCGCAGAACAACAGCGTCGCGGCTGCCGCCAGCCACGCGGGCATGTGGCCGTAGACATGCAGACTCACGTAGATCCACGAGACCCCGGCAGCGAACAGCCCGAGTCCCCAGGCCCACCCGGTCGCAAACGCGGCGCGCTGGCTGCCCGCGCGCGCCCACAGCGCGAACAGCACCATGAGCGAGATGAGCGCGCAGGGCCAGAAATGGAACGGGGCGAAGCCGGCGACGCCCAGCGCCCCGCCCAGCACCGCGGCGAGGCCCGCGCGCCAGGGTTTCATGCGGAGCGCGGAGCGGGGGGCGCGTCCTCACCCGTGGCGCCGGTGTCCGGTGCCTGGCGCTCGACGAGCAGCGAGTGGATCTTGCGGCTGTCCGAGCGCACCACCACAAACTTGAAGCCGTCAAAGCTCACGTGGTCGCCGCGCTTGGGCAGGCGGCCGAACTTGCTCAGCACCAGCCCGCCGACAGTGTCGAAATCCTCATTGGAAAACTTCGAGCCGAAGGTCTCGTTGAAGTCCTCGATGTCGGTCACGGCCTTGACCCGGAACTTGCCGGCCTTGTCGGGGAGGATGTTGTCCTCGGTCTCGTCGAAATCGTATTCGTCCTCGATGTCGCCGACGATCTGCTCGAGGACGTCCTCGATGGTCACCAGGCCGGCCACGCCGCCGTACTCGTCGACCACGATGGCGATGTGGTTGCGGTTGGCGCGGAAGTCGCGCAGCAGGATGTTGAGGCGCTTGCTTTCCGGCACGAAGACCGCGGGCCGCAGCATGTCGCGCACGTCGAATTCGTCGGCATTGGCGTAATAGCGCAGCAGGTCCTTGGCCAGCAGGATGCCGATGACGTTGTCCTTGGAATTCTCGTAGACCGGAAACCGCGAGTGCGCGGTCTCGATGACGAACGGGATGAACGAATCGGGCTCCTCGGCCACGTCGATCATGTCCATCTGCGAACGCGGGATCATGACATCGCGCGCCTGCGTCTCCGAGACCTGCATGACCCCTTCGATCATCGACAGCGCATCGGCGTCGAGCAGGTTCTTCTCAAAGGCGGCGTGCAGCAGTTCGACCAGCTGGTCGCGATCCTCGGGCTCCCGGAGGAGCATCGAGGACAGGCGCTCAAGCAGCGAGCGCTTGGGGGCGTCATCCATGGATGAAGTCGGGAAATGATGAGGCGGCCAATGTATCACAACCACCCCGCGCGCCCGGCGCGGGGCGCCGCTCAGGCATAGGGATCGGCGATGCCGAAGCGCGCGAGCAGCGCCACTTCGCGCGCCTCCATGGCCCGGGCCTCGCGCGGCTTTTCGTGGTCCATGCCGGCCAGGTGCAGTGCCCCGTGGATGGTCAGGTGCGCGTAATGGTCGATGAGGCGCTTGCCCTGCTCGCGCGCCTCGCGGGCGACCACCGGCGCGCACAGCACCAGGTCCCCTTGGAGCATGCCCGCACCCGGCTCGTGATAAACGAACGTCAGCACGTTGGTGGCGTAGTCCTTGCCGCGGAACGCCGAGTTCAGGTTGCGGCCTTCCGCCGCGTTGACCACGCGCAGCGCCAGCGCCGCCGGTTGCTCGAGCGCGGCGCCGATCCATTTGCGGAACTGCGCGGGCGCCGGGATGCCGCGCAAGCGGCTCGCCACCTGCACGTCCACCTGCGGGCGCGCGGACATGCTAACGGTCGCCCCCGGCACGAGCGAACGACTGCAGCTTTTGCAGCGCGGCGAGTACCTCCTCGTCCGGCAGGGCCATCAAGCCTTCGCCCACATACACTTCCACTTCGGTCTTTTCAGCATCCTTGGGGTTCCGTGCCCGACCCAGCCAGATGCGGTCGCCCGCCGCAAGATGGTCGCGCGCGGCCTCCCAGCGCTGCGCAGGCATGTCGAAATGAAGATGCACCAGGTTGACCTGCGGCGGGTTCGGCAGGACTTTGACCCCGGGGAGTCCTTCTAGGGCCTTGGCGAACTCCAGCGTGCGCGCAAAATACGCCGGCATGCGCTCCAGGCGCTGGTCGAAGCGCATCGCGGCGCTTGCCACGGTGGGGTACTGCTGGTGGATCGTGCCGCCGTGGCGCGTGAGCCAGACGCGCGCCTCCTTGATGAAGGGTGCGTCGCCGAGCAGCATCGCGCCCGCCATCCCGCCGATGCCCTTGTAGAACGACACATACACCGAGTCGAACACCTCGGCGATGTCCGTATAACTCTGCCCGCGGTAGAACGCGCGGGTTTCCCAGAGCCGCGCGCCGTCCAGGTGGAGCTTGGTCGAACGGCTGCGCGCGACGTCGCGCTGCTTGAGCAGGTCTTCCCACGGCGGCAGCTGCCCGCCGATTTCACGCATCGGCAATTCGAGCACGATGGCGGACAGCGGGATGTCGCAGGTCCGCAGGTCGGCGTAAAGGATGGGTCGGTCCGGCTTGCCGAGCATCCTGCCGCGCAGGCCGTGCAGCCGCCGGTACGCGAGCTCCTCGTGAAGTTCGAGGTGCGAGGTGGCGTGCATGCCGAAATCGGCGTTGTGCGCGCGGTCGGCCCAGATGCGCAGCGCGATCAGCGAGGCCATCTTGCCGGAGGGCATGAACACCGCCGCCGGCTTGCCGAGCAACGCGGCGACCTTGGCCTCGAAATCCGCGATCAGCTTGCCCGTGCCGTAGAGGTCCGGCGAATAGTCGTTCTTCGCCATCCAGTCGGCGATGGCCAGCAGTTCGTTCTGCGGCAACGGCGTGGGGTGCCCGGTGATGCCGCGGTTGCAGTGGAGCTTGAGCGCCGCGCGCGCCTGTTCCGACGGCGAACGTCCGGTCTGCGGCATCAGCGGATCTTCCGGTGGTGCGCTTCGTAGGCCGTCACGATCGACTGCACCAGGGGGTGCCGCACGACGTCGTCGGCCTGGAAGATCGTGAAGCCGATGCCGCGCAGGCCGTTGAGCACGTTGCGCGCATCGATGAGCCCGCTGACCTGCCCGTGCTTCAGGTCCACCTGCGTGACGTCGCCGGTGACCACCGCCTTGGTGCCGAAACCGATGCGCGTCAGGAACATCTTCATCTGCTCGGGCGTGGTGTTCTGCGCCTCGTCGAGGATGATGAAGGAATGGTTCAGGGTGCGGCCGCGCATGAAGGCCAGCGGCGCGACCTCGATCTGCGCGCGCTCGAACATGCGGTTGACCTTGTCGAAGCCGAGCAGGTCGTAGAGCGCGTCGTAGAGCGGCCGCAGGTAGGGATCAACCTTCTGCGATAGATCGCCCGGCAGGAAGCCGAGCTTTTCGCCGGCCTCCACGGCGGGGCGCGTGAGCACGATGCGCTTCACCAAGTCGCGTTCGAAGGCGTCCACCGCGCAGGCCACGGCGAGGTAGGTCTTGCCGGTGCCCGCCGGGCCGACGCCGAAGCTGATGTCATGCGTCTGGATCTGGCGCACGTACTGCGCCTGGCGCTCGGTGCGCGGCTTCAAGTCCGGCCGGCGCGTGTGCAGCGCAATCTCGTCACCCGCAAGGGGCTCCGGTTCGCGACGCTTCTCGGCCGGCCCGCGGTCGCGGCGCATTTCGATGATGCCCAGCTGCACCTCCTCGACGCTCAGGTCGTCGGACGCGCGCCCGTAGAAGCGGTTGAGCACGCGGGCGGCGAGCTCGATGCGCCCCTTCTCGCCGGAAATGGAGAACTTCTCGCCGCGCCGCGCGATCGACACGTCGAGCGCCGCCTCGATCTGGCGCAGGTTGGCATCCATCGCGCCGCACAGGTTCATCAGCCGGCGGTTGTCGACGGGCTGCAGCGCGAACTCGAGCGAGTGGGCTTTCACAGGCCGATTATGCCGCCACCGGTTCGACCGCGGCGACTTCCCCGCGCAGCGTGAAGCGGCTCACCGCGGTGATGCGCAGGTCGATGAAGCGGCCGATGAGCCGCCCGGCGTGCGGGCCGCCGGGAAAATTCACCACGCGGTTGTTGTCGGTGCGCGCCATGAGTTCGTTGGCGTCGCGCTTGGCGCGGCCTTCCACCAGCACGCGCTGCGTGGTGCCCACCATGGCCTGCGAACAGGCGTTGAACTGCTTTTCGAGCAGCGCCTGCATGCGCGAAAGCCGCGCGAGCTTGGTCTCTTGCGGCGTGTCGTCGGCGAGGTTGGCGGCCGGCGTGCCCGGGCGGCGCGAATAGACGAACGAAAAGCTGCCGTCGAAATTGACCTCCTCGATCAGCTTCATCGACTTCTCGAAATCCTCCTCGGTCTCGCCCGGGAAGCCGACGATGAAATCGCTGGTGAGCGAGATGTCGGGGCGCACCGCGCGCAGGCGCCGAACGATGGACTTGTATTCCATGACCGTGTAGTTGCGTTTCATGGCCGCCAGCACGCGGTCCGAGCCCGCCTGCACCGGCAGGTGCAGCTGCGACACCAGCTTGGGCAGCCGGGCGTAGGCGTCGATCAGGCGCTGCGTGAACTCGAGCGGATGCGAGGTGGTGTAGCGGATGCGCCCGATGCCGGGAATCGCGTGCACGGCGGTGAGCAGCAGCGCGAAGTCGGCGCGCTCGCCATCCTGCATTTCACCGGCGTAGGCATTCACGTTCTGCCCGAGCAGCGTCACCTCGCGGACACCCCGCGCGGCCAGCGCGCGGACTTCCGCAAGCACGTCCTCGAGCGGGCGCGACACCTCCTCGCCGCGCGTGTACGGCACCACGCAGAAGGAGCAATATTTGGAGCAGCCCTCCATGACCGACACGAACGCGGTCACGCCCTCGGTGCGCGCGGGCGGCATGGCGTCGAATTTCTCGATCTCCGGAAACGAGATGTCCACCTGCGGCCGGGCCGAGGCGCGCTGGGCGCGGATCAGGTCCGGCAGGCGGTGCAGCGTCTGCGGGCCGAACACCATGTCCACGTACGGCGCGCGCGCGACGATGGCCTCCCCTTCCTGCGAGGCCACGCAGCCGCCGACGCCGATGAGCAGGCCGGGCTTGCCGGCCTTCAGTTCCTTCAGGCGCCCGAGGTCGCTGAACAGCTTCTCGGAGGCCTTTTCGCGCACCGAGCAGGAGTTGTAGAGCACGAGGTCGGCCTCGGCCGGATCGGCGGTCTTTTCGTACCCTTCGAACGCGTGCAGGACATCGGCCATCTTGTCCGAGTCGTATTCGTTCATCTGGCAGCCGAAGGTCTTGATGAAAACCTTCTTGGCGGGGGCGGCGGCGTCGGTCACGGT
>CAZTYC010000085.1:0-10662 GCA_964617435.1 uncultured Burkholderiales bacterium | reverse complement strand
CGCTCGATCGGGGTGTAGCGCAGCCCGGTAGCGCGCCTGCTTTGGGAGCAGGATGTCGTAGGTTCGAATCCTATCACCCCGACCAAAGCATCGTCGTGAGTCGTTACTATCGCCAGCAGCGAAGCGCCCGTAGCTCATCCGGATAGAGCACCGGCCTTCTAAGCCGGGGGTAACAGGTTCGAGTCCTGTCGGGCGCGCCAGTTCAAGGTCCCGCACGACGCCGAAGCAAGCTTGACCATTGGTGGATGTAGCTCAGCGGTAGAGTCCCGGATTGTGATTCCGGTTGTCGTGGGTTCGAACCCCATCATCCACCCCAAAATTCCCCAGGAAATGCCCGCCCCGCGCGGGCATTTTTCTTTTTTCGCCTGGAACCCAGGCGCTGTCAAAAGTGGTGATCGGGCGGGCCGGAACCCTCGGGCGCCAGAGGCAAAACGGCTATAATTCGCGGTCCCTCCGTGGGTCATGTTTTTTGGGTTTGCGCGCGCATCGGGGAATATCGTTTCGCGCGAGACGTTTGATGTCGATCCTGAGGTGAGTCCCATGTTCTTCCGCATTCTTTCCGCCTTTCTTTCCTTGGCACTTTTGTCCGCTGCCGCCGAGGCCAAGACGCTTCGCTATGCCAGTCAGGATGACCCGCAGACCCTCGATGCGCATTCGTCGAACCTGCTGCCGACCAACCGCGTCCTGTCATCGGTCTACGAAGGGCTGGTCGGGCGCGACAAGAACTACAAGATCGTTCCCTGGCTGGCCGTCAGCTGGAGCCAGCCGGACAAATTGACCTGGCGATTCAAACTGCGCCCCAATGTGAAATTCCATGGCGGCGAGGAATTGACGGCCGACGACGTGGTGTTTTCGGTGGAACGGGCCCTGCATCCGCTTTCGCAGATGAAGTCGTCCCTCCAGGGCGTGAAGAGCGCAAAGAAGGTCGACAAGCTCACCGTGGATCTGCTCATGTCCGAGCCCAATCCGGTGCTGCTCAATCACCTGTTCCAGTTCCGCATTGTCAGCAAGGAATGGTCGGAAAAGAACAAGGCGACCATCCCGCAGAATTACAAGGACCGCGAGGACACGTTCTCTTCACGCAATACCAACGGCACGGGCCCCTTCAAGGTGTCGGTCCGCCAGCCGGACGTGAAGACCGTTCTGGTGGCCAATCCGGATTGGTGGAACAAGGCGAGCCCGGAAAAAGGCAACCTGACCCAGGTGGACATCCTCCCGGTGAAGTCCAACGCAACGCGCGCGGCGGCGCTGTTGTCGGGTGAAGTCGATTTCGTGCTCGACCCGCCGCCGCAGGACATCTCGCGCCTGAAGACCAATCCCAATATCAAGATCGTGGAAGGCGCGGAAGCGCGGGTCCAGTACCTTGCGTTCGACACGTTCCGCGACGAGCTCCTGTACAGCGACGTCAAGGGCAAGAACCCGCTGAAGGATGTCCGTGTCCGGCAGGCGATCGACCAGGCGATCGACATCGAGGCGATCAAGGACAAGGTGATGCGCGGCCTGTCGGTGCCCACCGGCTCGCAGGTTCCGCGCGGCGTCCAGGGCTATGCGAAGGAAGCGGAAAAGCGCTACGACTATGACAAGGACAAGGCCAAGAAGCTGCTCGCAGACGCGGGCTATCCCAACGGCTTCGGGATCACCATCGACTGCGGCAACATCCAGCCGGCCTCCGACATTTGCCAGGCGATCCCCCCGATGCTTTCGCAAGTCGGCATCCGCGCCACGCCCAACATCATTCCCCAGGCCACCTATTTCCCCAAGATCCAGAAGTTCGACACGAGCATGTATATTCTGTCGTGGGGTTCGGCCACCTATGATGCGCTCTACAACCTGCAACTCCTCGTGCACACCAGCACCGGGGACAACACCGGCTACGGGGACTCCAATTACGGCCGCTATTCCAACAAGCAAATGGACGAGCTGATCGCCAAGATCAAGGTGGAATCCGACATGAAGAAGCGCGACGGCTACATCCGCGAAGCCCTCATGCTGCACAACAGGGAAGTGGCCACGCTGCCATTGCACCAGCCCCTGGTGCCGTGGGCCATGCGCAAGAATGTGGACGCCATCTTCACACCGAACAACGTGCCGTACTTCTTCCGATTCAAGTTGAACTAGGCCTCCCGATACCGACCGGGCATGCACAACAGGCGCAACGGACCCTGACACCAGACGCCTGAAGCCGGCAGCCGCCGGCCCGCCCTCCAACCCGCGCACCCATGCTCGCCTTCATCATTCGCCGCCTGCTGCAAAGCGTCCTGGTCATGGTCGCGGTGGGCTTCATCGCGTTTTCGCTTTTCAACTTCGTCGGCGATCCGGTGTCGCTGATGCTTCCGCCCGAGGCGACGACTGCGGACCGGGAGGCGGTGCGCAACGCGCTCGGGTTGGACGAGCCGTTCTATGTGCAGTTCGCCAGCTTTGTCGGCAACGCCCTGCAGGGCAACTTCGGCATCTCGCTGCGCCTGGGGCGGCCGGTGTCACAACTCATCGCCGAGCGCCTGCCCGCCACGCTCGAGCTGGCAATGACTGCGGCGGCCATCGGCTTGTTCGTCGGCATCCCGCTGGGCGTCTATACGGCCCTGCGCCGGGAAAAGTGGACGGCGAAGGCCATCCTCACTACCTCGCTCATCGGCGTCTCGCTCCCCAATTTCCTGATCGGTATCTTTCTGATCCTGATCTTCGCCGTCTGGCTGGGATGGCTGCCTTCATTCGGGCGCGGCGATGTCACGCAGCTGGGCCTGTGGAGCACCGGGCTGCTCACCACAAGCGGCATCAAGGCGCTCATCCTGCCCGCGATCACCCTGGGCTTCTATCCGGTCACCCTCATCATGCGCCTGGTCCGGTCGGAAATGCTGGAGGTGCTGCGCACCGACTACATCAAGTTCGCGCGCGCGCGCGGCCTCACCAACCGCAGCGTGCACTTCGGCCACGCGCTCAAGAACACCCTGGTGCCCGTGATGACCATTACCGGCCTGCAACTTGGCGGCCTGATTGCATTCGCGATCATCACGGAAACCGTCTTCCAGTGGCCGGGCATGGGCCTCTTGTTCATCCAGGCCGTGCAATTCGCCGACATTCCGGTCATGGCCGCGTACCTGTGCCTGATCGGCCTCATTTTCGTGATCATCAACCTGGTGGTGGACTTGCTCTACTACGCCGTGGATCCGCGCCTTCGCTTGGGCGGCGGCGCAGGAGGGCACTGAGATGCGTGACGTGCTCAAGCGCTTTTTCGATGGCGACATCTGGTGGAGCTTCAAGAACAACAAGCTCGTCATGGTTGCCTTCATTGTCGCCAGCCTGTGCGTGTTCGCCTCTGCGTTCGCGCCGCTGGTGGCGCCGCACAATCCGTTTGACCTGAAAACACTGAACCTGCTCGATGCCTTCACGCCACCCGCGTGGTCGGCGGCGGGCAAGTCCCAGTTTCTTCTCGGCACCGACGACCAGGGGCGCGATGTGCTCTCCACCATCATGTACGGCTCGCGCGTGTCGCTGCTGGTCGGTGTTTGCGCGGTGCTGCTGGCCATGGCGATCGGCATCACGCTGGGGCTGATCAGCGGCTACGTCGGCGGCTCGGTCGATGCGTTCATCATGCGCGTGGCGGACATCCAGCTCTCGTTCCCAGCCATCCTCATCGCGCTGCTGATCGATGGCGTCGCGCGCGTCGCCCTGCCCAAGGGCATGCACGACCAGTTGGCAGTCTACGTGCTGATCTTCGCCATCGCCGCGTCGGGTTGGGTGCAGTACGCGCGGACCGTTCGCGGTTCGACGCTGGTCGAGCGCAACAAGGAATACGTGCAGGCGGCACGCGTCATCGGCCGCAGGCCGCTGTCGATCATGTTTTCGCACGTGCTGCCCAACGTGCTCGGCCCGGTGCTCGTGCTGGCGACGCTGCATGTCGGCACGGCCATCATCACCGAGGCCACGCTGTCGTTCCTCGGAGTCGGCGTGCCGCCGACGCAGCCCTCGCTGGGCACGCTGATCCGCATCGGCAACGACTTCCTGTTTTCGGGCGAGTGGTGGATCACCGTGTTTCCGGGCCTTGCGCTGGTGATGCTGGTGCTATCGATCAACGTGCTGGGCGACTGGCTGCGCGATGCGCTCAATCCCAAGTTGAGGTGACGATGACCACGCCCCTCCTCCAGGTCAAGAACCTCCGGATCGAATTTCCGACCCGCCGGGGCGTGCTCACGGCGGTCGATGACGTGAGCCTCGAGATTGCGCCCGGCGAAGTGCTGGGCGTGGTGGGTGAATCCGGTGCCGGAAAATCCCTGACCGGGGCCGCGATCATTGGGCTGCTGGAGCCGCCCGGGCGCATCGCCGCGGGCGAGATCCTGTTGAACGGCCGGCGCATCGACAACCTGCCGTTTGACGAGATCCGCAAGGTGCGCGGCCGCGAGATCGGCGCGATCTTCCAAGACCCGCTGACCTCGCTGAACCCGCTCTACACCATCGGGCGCCAGATCACCGAAACCATCATCACGCATCTCCAGGTGGGCGAGGCGGAAGCCCGCGACCGGGCGATTGCGTTGTTGCAGGAGGTCGGCATCCCGGCCGCCGACCGCCGGATCGACCACTATCCCCACCAGTTCTCGGGCGGGATGCGTCAACGCGTGGTCATTTCCCTTGCGCTTGCGGCGCAGCCAAAGCTGATCATTGCCGACGAGCCCACCACCGCGCTTGATGTGTCCATCCAGGCGCAGATCATCACCCTGCTCAAGAAGCTGTGCCGCGAACATGGGACGGCCGTCCTGCTGGTGACCCACGACATGGGCGTCATCGCCGAGACCGCGGATCGCGTGGCCGTCATGTACGCCGGCCGGATCGCCGAGATCGGGCCGGTGGCCGAGGTCATCCACTCGCCGCAACATCCGTATACAGTCGGCCTCATGGGGGCGATCCCCTCGGTGGGGGACGACAGTGCGCGGCTTGCCCAGATCGACGGCTCCATGCCCAGACTGAACGCCATTCCCGCCGGATGCGCCTTCAACCCGAGATGCACGCGGAAGGATGCCGTGCCGGGAGGACGTTGCACCAGCGAGCGGCCGGACCTGCTCGCGGCCGGCAAGACGCGCGCGGCCTGCTGGCTTCACGCGGCGACGCCGGCCAAGGGGGCCGCATGACCACAGAACAAACCAACGCCCTGGTCGATGTGCGCGACATCGCACGCGACTTCGACGTGTCCAAGCCCTGGCTCAACCGGGTCATCGAGAAGCAGCCGAAAGTCTTCCTCAAGGCCGTCGATGGCGTGAGCTTCACCATCCGCAAGGGGGAGACGCTTGCGCTGGTCGGCGAATCCGGTTGCGGCAAATCCACCGTCGCGCGCGTCATTTGCGGGCTGTATGCGCCGACGGCAGGCCACATTTATTTCGACGGCGAAGACCTTGCCGATCCGGTGGTGCGCGACAAGCACCGCAAGCGCTTCCAAATGATTTTCCAGGATCCCTACGCGAGCCTCAATCCGCGGTGGCGCGTCGGCAAGATCATCGCGGAACCGATCGTCACGCACGGCCTCATCACCGATCCCCGGGCGCTGAAGGCGCGCGTCGACCAGCTGCTCACGCAGGTCGGCTTGTCACCGCTCGATTCGGAGAAATTTCCCCACGAGTTTTCCGGCGGCCAGCGCCAGCGCATCTCGATCGCGCGCGCCCTGTCCTCCAATCCCGAGTTCCTCATCTGTGACGAGCCGACATCGGCGCTCGACGTGTCCGTGCAGGCGCAAATCCTCAACCTGATGAAGGACCTCCAGCGCGAATTCGGGCTCACCTACCTGTTCATCTCGCACAACCTGGCGGTGGTGTCCCACATTTCCAACCGCGTCGGCGTGATGTACCTCGGCCGTCTCGTCGAGATCGCTGAGACCCGCAAGATCTTCCAGCGCCCGTTGCACCCGTACACGCAGATGCTGCAATCGGCCATTCCCGACCTGAAGATGACCGGCAAGGCGCGCACCCCGGTCGCGGGTGAAGTACCCAACCCGCTCAATCCCCCGCCCGGCTGCACCTTCCACCCGCGCTGTCCGCACGCCAACGAGCGCTGCAAATCCGAGCGGCCCGCGCTGATCGAACAACCCGACGGCGGGGCCGTGGCCTGCCACGCGGTGGAAGAAAAGCGCATCGCCATCAAACTGGCCGCCTGAGGCCGGCCGGCTTCAGAACTTGTAGGCCACGTTGCCGTTGACGTACTTGTAGTAGTAGCCCGTGCCGCGCGCGCCATCGCGGTGGATTCCCGCCGTCAGCGACGCATGGGCCTCAGCCTCGACCAGGCGCGGTGATTGGATGCGGGCCTCGATGGCGTAGGCATTCTTGCGCGCCCCGTCGATGCGCTGCGGCCCGGTGCCGGCCCAAAGCGACATGCGCCAGTCGTTGCGGTCAATTCGCAGGAACGCCCCCACCAGAAGCTCCTCGAACGTGCGCGGATTGAAGTAGAAGCGGCTCACCGCGTGGCTGGCGCGGACCACCCGGTAGCGCGCCTGCGCCTCGATCAGGCTCGGCGATTCGGACAAGGTGATGCTCATTTTGAGCCGCGCATGGCCGCGCCAGTTGTTGTCCTCCATGTACTGCGCCGCACCCGAGGCGCTCACGGTGGCGCTCTTGGCCAGGGGCCGATCCACGCCCAGGCCGATGAGCGTGCCGGAAATCTTCCTGCCGATCCCGGCGCGGGTGTCCACCATGCCACGCTCGGCGAAGAATTCGGTGGAGCGGCCGGAATCGTCAAACCAGCCGCGCGAGACCGCGCCGGACCAGAAGGTCGCTCCCAGGTTCGACACGCCCGCTTCCGTGTGCAGCCAGCCGTCTCGATAACGCTTGCGATACTGGAAATTGGCCTGCGTTCCGCTGGCTCTCCAGCCGTCCTGGGCCACGCGCAACTCATTGATCCACATGCCGGCCATCCGGTCGGGATTCAGGTACCACCAAGCCCCGCCGACGCCGCGCTGCTCGACGAGCAAGTTCTCGCTGTCGCGGCTGGCCGAAAACGCCGCCATCCACGCCGCCGGTTCCTCGGGCGCCGCCGCCATGGCCGCCGGGAGGACCAGCGCCGCAAAGGCGGCCGGCGCGCGCCGCACTATTTGGTGCCCCAGTTCTTCGAGGTGTTGAAAATTTCCTTCAGATATCCGAGGACACATGCCGGTTGCATCACGATCGAGTAGAACAGAATGTACAACAGGAACCCCTTGATGTTGTGCCGGACGCGCAATTCCTGGTGCTGGAACATGCCGCGGCCGATGTTGAACATCACGCCGTTGACGAGCGCCGTGATCGGCAGCACCAGCAGGGTCATGGGGCCCGCGATCCAGAACACGCCGAACAGGGCAAGGATCATGCCGGGGATGAAGAACAGTGTATACACGATGTCCATAACCGGGAAGGTCAAGTTCCACCAGATGAACGTGGTGCGCAGCTTGGCCATGAACAGCATCTGCCAGTGTTTCTTGAAAGCCTCGATCATGCCGCGGCTCCAGCGCTCGCGCTGGCGGATGAGGGCACGCATGGTCTCGGGCGCATTGGTGAACAGCACGGCATCTTCCGCGTACCCGACGCGGTATCCGCGTTTGAGGATGTCCCAGGTCAGGACGATGTCCTCGCCGACGGTCTGCGACCACCCGCCGACTTCGCGCAGGACATCCGCCCGGTAGATCGAGAACGCGCCCTGGGCCACCAGCGTGCCCTGGTAGAGCGATTGCATGCGCTTGACCGCCGCGATGCCATGGAAGTAATCCCACTCCTGGGTCGCGGTGATCCAGTTCTTGCGCGAATTGCGGACGTGCACCGCGCCGGCGACCGCGGCGGTTCCCGCCGGATCGTTGGTCATGCGCTCCACGAGATGGCGCAGGGCGTTGGCAAACGCGTAGCAATCGGCGTCGATCGTCACCACGTGTTCGGTGCGCGTCACGGCCAGGCCGGCGTTGAGGGCGTGGGCCTTGCCGCGGTTGGCCGGCATGCGCAGCAGTTCAACGCCCGCGTGCTCGCGGGCATACGCCTCGACCAGCGCCGCCGTGTTGTCCTTCGAGCCGTCGTCGATGACGATGGTGCGAAGGTGGCCCGGGTAGGCGTTGCGCTCGATCGAGGTCAGCGTGCTGACGATCGAGGCTTCCTCGTTGTACGCGGCCACCAGGATGGTCAGTGGCGGATAGTGCGCCAACGGGCGCCGCACCGGCCGTCGGTCCATCAGCAGGCTCGTGATCAGGAAGCAGTTCATGAACCCGGGAAGGATGGCGATGCTCACCACAATCAGCACGGCCAAGGGCAGTCCGATCACGCTTCCGAGATCGTGGATCCACTTGAACGAAATCCACGCGCTCGAACCGGCCCATGCGATCGACAAGGCCATGGCGATGGCGAACTTGGTGCGAACCGTCAGGTAGCGGCGCGAAGAACTTGGTGGGGGCCCGCCCGCACGTTCGACAGAATCGCTCCCCATAACCGGATCATTGGCAGCTTCCGGTCGGAGCGGTGTGACGGCAGTCTGACTGCGGGGCATAGTATCCAAATTGGGCGATCCTCGCCGGTTTGCAAGATTGCGTGGGGGGGCGAGAATGATTCGCAATCTCCCGACTCATCGGGATGCATTGCGTCCCTTGATCATAGGGGCGCCGGTGATTTCGCTCTGCAAAACCTTGTGTCGAAACGGCATCCGCACGCGCCGATCCCGCATCCATTGCAATCCTTTGTGTCTTCGCGGTGTGGGACAATCGGCAAGGGTGAGATCACACGCCCCACTTCACAATCCTTCAACAATTCATGCCACGCCTGTTCTTCGCCTTGTGGCCGGATGACGCAGTCCGTGACGCGCTCGCCGCGCGTCGCGACGCCATCGCGTTCTCCTACGGTGGCCGGCCCATGCTGCCGGCGACACTGCATCTCACGCTGGCCTTCATCGGCGAGGCGAGCGAACTAAAGGTGCCCACCCTGCTCGGCTGCGGAGACCGCGTGCAGGCGTCGGAATTCACGCTGACCATCGATGCGGTCAGCCATTTCAAGCAGGCGCGGCTGGCCTGGCTGGGATCCACGGCGTGGCCCGCCGAACTCGTCCATCTCTTTGATGTGTTGCGCAACGAGGTCCAGCAGGCCGGATTCGTGCTCGACGACCATCCGTTCCAGCCGCACGTCACGGTGGTGCGCAATTGCGCGTACTACCCGTCACCGGCGCCCGTGCCGCCGCTGTCTTGGCACGTGGAGAGTTTTGTCCTGGTGGATTCGCGCCAGACGCCCAGCGGGCCGTTCTACCGGGTGCTCAAATACTGGCCGCTCGCATCGCGCGCCGTCACGCCGCTGACCGGCCCCTGAGCGCGTGGGCCGCCGCCGCGCAGGCGGTTGCGGCTTCCTCGCCGCTGGTCACGGTGACCCCGAGGTCGCGCAGCAGCCCGTCCTTGAGGCCGTAGATCCACCCATGCACGGCGAGATCCTGGCCGCGCTCCCAGGCATCGCGCACAATGGTCGTCTGGCAGACGTTGGCCACCTGCTCGATGACGTTGAGCTCGCACAGCCGGTCGGTGCGCGCATCGGCCAGCACAATGGGGCGCAAGGCCTCGACGTGCTTGTCGCGCACGTCGTGGATATGGTGCAGCCAGTTGTCGGCCAGGCCGACGCGGTCGCCGAACAGCGCCGCGCGCACACCGGCGCAACCGTAGTGCCCCACCACCATGATGTGCTCGACCTTGAGCACGTCGACGGCAAACTGGATCACCGACAGGCAATTCAGGTCGGTGTGCACCACCACGTTGGCGATGTTGCGATGGACAAACACCTCGCCGGGCAGCAAGCCAACGATCTCGTTGGCCGGCACGCGGCTGTCCGAGCAGCCGATCCACAGGAAGTCCGGGTTCTGCTGCTTGGCGAGCTTCTCGAAAAACCCCGGGTGCTGCGCCCGCATGCGATCCGCCCAGGCACGATTGCTGGCGAACAGCGATTCAAGGTTTTTGTCCTGCAGGGTCATGGCAAATCCGTCGGGCTGTGGGGTCGAAAGGGACGATGCGGCTCAATAGCGCGCATTCCCCGGCGTCCTTGGAAAGGGAATCACGTCCCGCACGTTCGACAGGCCGGTGACGTACGACACCGTGCGCTCAAAACCCAAACCGAACCCGGCGTGCGGAACGGTGCCATAGCGGCGCAAATCGCGGTACCAGCCGTAGTGCGCGGGGTCGAGGCCGCACTCGGTCATGCGCGCGTCGAGCACCTCGAGGCGCTCCTCGCGCTGAGAACCGCCGATGATTTCGCCGATGCCCGGCGCCAACACGTCCATCGCGGCCACGGTCTTGCCGTCGTCATTGAGTCGCATGTAGAACGCCTTGATCTCCTTCGGGTAGTTCATCAGCACCACCGGGCCCTTGACGTGCTTCTCGGCCAGGTAGCGCTCGTGCTCGGACTGCAGGTCGATGCCCCACTTCACCGGGTATTCGAACTTTTCCTTCGAGGACTCCAGGATGCGGATTGCCTCGGTGTAGTCCATGCGCGTGAAGGCGCTGCGGGCAATGTTTTCCAGCTTGGCGATGACGCCCTTCTCGATGCGCTCCTCGAAGAACGCCATGTCGTCGCCGCGCTCCTCGAGCACGGCGCGGAACACGTACTTGAGCAGCGCTTCGGCGAGGGTGGCATCGTCGGACAGGTCGGCGAAGGCGATTTCCGGTTCGATCATCCAGAACTCGGCCAGATGGCGGCTCGTGTT
>CAZTYC010000084.1:0-10725 GCA_964617435.1 uncultured Burkholderiales bacterium | reverse complement strand
TCGCGGCCGATCACCGGGTCGAGCTTGCCGTTGCGGGCGCGCTCGGTGAGGTCCATGGTGTATTTCTTCAAGGCCTCGCGCTGGCCCTCGGCCTCCTGCGAGTTGACCGACTCGCTGCCACGCACCGCGAGGATGGCGGCTTCCAGCGCCTTCCTCGTCGCGCCGTGTTCCTTGAACAGTCGTCCGGTCTCCCCCTTGTCGTCGGCCAGCGCCAGCAGGAACAGTTCGCTGGCGATGAACTGGTCGCCACGCTTGGTGGCTTCCTTGTCCGTGAGGTTGAGCAGGTTGGACAGGTCTCGGGAGATTGAGATTTCGCCGCCCTGGCCCGACACCTTCGGCAGGCTCTTGATGGCCTTTTCGAGCGCGGCTTTGAGTTTGGGCGTCGCCACGCCGGCACGCGCCAATAGGCTCGCGGTGCCGCCATCGGCCTGGTTCAGGAGTGCAAGCAGGAGGTGCGGCGGCTCGATGAAGCCGCAGTCGTGCGCCAGCGCCAGGCTCTGGGCATCGGCCAGCGCTTCCTGGAACTTGGTGGTCAATTTGTCGATTCTCATGATGGATCCTCAGCGCCGGGGGCGCGCGATTCGTTGGGTTGACCTACAAATGGGGGTTTCGGAAAAACTTACAACCATCCCGGCAACGCGACGGAAAAATTTACACAGGCTTCCAGATCCTTTCCCGCTCTGCGCACCAAACTAACGTTAACTTATTGTTTTATTGTGCCTTTTTGTTTGTGGCCCTCAAATTGCTTAGATTTGGGCAGCGTATTCAACAACAATCGGAAGAATCCATGAACACAAAAACCAAAATTGCAGCGAGCGTATTGGGAGCGGCGCTCTCGGTCCTGTCGTTGTCGGCTTCGGCGGAACCCTTCACCGTCACCGCATGGGCACCGGCGGGCAGCGCCCGTGTGGAGATCACCAAGACCGATGCACCGTCGACGTCCTACAACGGTTATGGCGGCGGGTTCATCATGGCCCAATCGCCTTCCGGCAGCGGGCCGTCGTTCATTTCCTGGTGCGTGGACATCTTCCAGTTCATTCCCGGTACCACGGGCAACTACACGGTCAATGTCGGCGCGTCCAATCTGAGCGCCACGGTGCGTGACCAACTCGGCCGCCTCGCTACGCTGGCGCTTGGCGCCGCCACCGCCGCCGGACCAAATTCCGGAAACCTTGCGGCCGCTTTCCAGTTGGCGATCTGGGAAATCCTCTACGACACGTCCGGCACATACAACCTCGGCACCGGAAACTTCCGCGCCCTGCTGCCCAACACCAGCGCATCGGCGTACAGCCAGGCCAACAGCTGGCTGGGCACGCTGGCCTCCAATCCCGGCCTGACCAGCAGCTACACCCTCACAACCTATGTGAGCAGCACCTACCAGGATCAGGTGACCTTTACCAACGTTCCGGAACCGGCGACGCTCGGGCTGATGGGCTTGGGCTTGATCGGCTTGGCATTCGCGCGCCGCCGCGCGTCGCAAGGCACCGCGCGCCAAGCCTGAACCTTCCCGCAGCACTTAAAGGGCCCCGCTCTGCGGGGCTTTTTTTTGTTCAAATGGCCCGTTGGCTCCTTTCAAGACGTGAAGATGAAACGAACGCACACCAGGTTGAATGCGGTCCTCCAGGGCATCGCATGGCGGGTTCTCGCCTGCGCCCTCATGCTGGCGCTATGCGGATGCGGCAGGGAATCGTCCACGGATCCGGTGGCTTCGGCGAAAGACGCGCTGACACGCGGCGACACCAAGACCGCGCTGATCCACGCCAAGAATGCGTTGGCACAAAGGGATGACGCCGAATCCCGTTTCCTGCTTGGAAAGGCCCTGTTGGCGGCCGGCGACTCGCAAGCGGCACTGATCCACCTGCAACAGGCGCACGCCGCACGCCAAGCGCCCGATGACGTGGTGCCGGAACTGTCGCGCGCACTGCTATCGCGCGGTGAATTCCGGCGTCTGGTGGCGGAATTGTCCGCTGTTCAACTTGCAAAACCGGACAAGCAGGCCACGTTGCGATGCGACATCGGGGAGGCCCAACTCGCCCTGGGCGACAAGGACGCCGCACAACGCGCGTTTGCCGCCGCCCTGGTAGCCCAACCGGGGGACGACCGGGCCCTTGCTGGCGAGGGCCGTGTCCTCGCATTGCGGGGCGACCTGGCGGGCGCAAAGTCCATGGTCAAAGGCATCCTTGCATCCAAGCCTGCCTCGGTTCATGCCTTAAGCCTCAAGGCCGACCTGCACTCGGCCGAGGGGCAGCATGCAGAGGCCATCGCAACCTTGCGCGACCTGATCCAGGCTGCGCCCGCCAATATTGCGCTGCGCATCAACCTCGTGAATCTCGAAATTGCGCACGGGCAACTCGACGCCGCGAAAGAGATCTTGGTTGGCCTGCAAAAGGACGCCGGCCGCGACCTGCGCGTCCGTCAACTGGCGGGTTCGATGGCCCTGCGTCAGGGCAACGCCACCTTGGCGCGCGATGCCGCGGTGGAAGTGCTCAACGCCGCCCCGGATTACGAGCCCGCCCTGCTGCTGGCCGGTGCAGCGGAACTCCAGCTGGGCGCATTCGCCACAGCGGCGGACCATCTGAAGAAAGTGGTCGCCAAGCAACCGGCCAACGTACAGGCGCGCCAACTGCTTGCGACGGTGTACCTACGACAGGGCCAGCCGGAAAAAGCCGAAGAGGTCTTGTCCCAGGCGCTGGCGCGCTTCCCGAACGACCCTGCGGTCCTGCGCGCTGCGGGCGAGGCCGCCGTCGCGGCCAATCGCCTCAAGGAGGCGGCCAGGTATTACGAGCGGGCGATTGCGCTGGAGCAGGATCCCTCCGCTGCACGCACGCGACTGGCCCAGATTCGCCTGGCCGCCGGAGAAACCGATCGCGCACTCGCGGACCTGGAACTTGCGGCAGCCACCGGCAAAGCGCACCTGCAGGCCGCGCTGGCGCTCGTCTCGACGCACCTTTCGCGCGGCGACCTTGCGCGCGCGGACAGCGCGATCACCGCGCTTGAAAAGGACATGCCGGATCACCCGCTGCCGCACGGCCTGCGCGCCAGTGTGGCGCTGGCACGCAAGGACACCAGTGCAGCGCGCGCGGCATTGGAAAAAGCCCTCAAGGCGCAGTTTGATTACGTGCCCGCAGCGCGCGTACTGGCCGAACTTGATCTGGCCGCCAACAAGCCCGAGGCGGCCCAGGGCCGGCTGGAATCGATCCTGGCGAAGAGTCCGGCGCACGAGGCGGCCTGGCTTGCGCTGGCCAGCCTGCAGGCCAAGGCCGGACGTCCACGCCCGGAGATAGCAGCCACCTACGCGCGCGCAATCGCCGCCAATCCTGCGTCCGCGATGATCCGGCTTGCGCATGGGCGGTTTCTTGGCGACGGCGGCGAATGGTCCGCCGCCGTGGCGGCTGCGAAAGCGGCATTGGTGGCAATTCCAAACGAACCGCGCCTCCTCGACGCGCTTGGCACGGCCCAGCTTGCTGCGGGAGATCCGGCCGGGGCAATCGAAACGTTCAACGCCATGGCCCGCCTGCAGCCGGATTCGCCGGTTCCCCACCTGCGGCTGGCGGCGGCCCAATATCGCGCCAACCGGCCCAATGCGCCGATTGAGTCGCTACGCAAGGCGCTGGCGCTGCAGCCGGATCTTGCCGAGGCGCAGCGGGGCATCGTGACCTTGATGCTTGAGGCGGACAAGATCGAGGATGCCCTTCGCGAAGCAAAGGCGGTGCAGGCGGCCCGCGCCGGCGATGCCACGGGTTTCGCGATGGAAGGCGATGTGCTCGAAAAGCAGAAGCGCCCCGCGGAGGCGGCGCGCGCCTACGGTGAAGGGCTCAAGCGCCAGGCATCGGCGGAGTTGGTGGTTAAACAGGTGGAGAACCTCTCCGCCGCCGGACAAGCTGCGGAGGCACAGGCGATCACCGCGCGCTGGATCAAGCAGAACCCGGATGATCCGGTCGTGCGCTACCACGCCGCCACCACCGCCATGCTGCGCAAGGACTACCGCGCCGCCGCGGAAGACTATCGGGAACTGATCAAGCGACATCCGGCGCACACCGCGTCGCTGAACAACCTTGCGTGGGTGCTCGGGGAAATGAAAGACCCGGCTGCGCTGGCGATGGCCGAACGGGCCTTTCAGACCGCCCCCGGCGACCCGAATGTTCTCGATACGCTGGGTTGGCTGCAGGCACAACAGGGCGACGTCAGGAAGGGCATCGACCTGCTCAGCCGTGCGGTTGAGTCCAATTCCAGGGCAGTGAGCCCGCGAATCCACCTGGCGCGGGCGCTGATCAAGACCGGAGACAAGGTGCGTGCACGTAAGGAACTCGAAGAGGCGGCCGTCCACGCCGGCGCGACGCCGGCTGCGGTCGAGATCGCCGCCCTGCTGAAATCGTTGTAACGCGGCTGGCCTGAATCGCGCCTAAAATGGCGGCATGCCAGACACCTCACATGTATTGCACGACCTCGAGGCCGCGATCACCGAGGACGTCACGCGCGCCCTGGCGGAAGATGTCCGCAGCGGCGACCTGACGGCCCTGCTCGTCCCGGAAAACAAGCGCGGGCATGCCCGGGTCGTTTCGCGGGATACCGGAATCGTCGCCGGATGCGCGTGGTTCGAACGATGTTTTTCCGAACTCGACCCGGACATCGATATCTTCTGGCACGTCAAGGACGGCGATCGCGTTATCGGCGGCTCCCAGCTGTGCGAAATCATCGGCGACGCGCGCGCCATGCTGACGGCCGAGCGGTCCGGATTGAACTTCCTGCAACTGCTTTCCGCCGTGGCCACCAAGACGGCCACATTCGTGGACCTGGTCAAGGGAACCTCCGCGCGCATTTACGACACCCGCAAGACCCTGCCGGGATTGCGGCTGGCGCAGAAATATGCGGTGCGCATCGGCGGCGGCCACAACCACCGCATCGGGCTATACGACGGCATCCTCATCAAGGAAAACCATATTGCCGCCGCGGGGGGCATCGGCCCCGCCCTCGCCGCCGCGTTTGCGCTGGTCCAGCACCAGGCGCCGCGTGAAACCATGATCGAGGTCGAGGTCGAGAGCCTGGCGCAACTCGATGAAGCCCTGCGCGGTGGCGCCCGGTTGATCCTGCTCGACAACATGGACACCTCGACCATGTCCGATGCCGTGGCCCACGCCAGAAAGTATCCGGGCGTGGAACTGGAAGCCTCCGGCGGGGTCAATCTGAAAACCGTGCGCGCCATCGCGGAAACCGGCGTGCAGCGGATCTCAGTCGGCAGCCTGACCAAGGACATCGACGCGATGGATTTGTCGATGCGCTTTTCAATGCACTGACTCTTTCATCTCGACACACTCCGGATCCTTCCCATGTCCCTTCGTGCCTGTTGCGGCTTGATTGCGGCTGCCCTCCTCTCCGCGTGCGCGTCCACCAGCGCGCCGAAGGCGGATCCGCTTGAAGGCTTGAACCGCGCCACCCATGCGTTCAACGATGCCGCCGACCGCGCCGTGTTGAAGCCCGTCGCCGAGGGATACCGCAAAGTCACCCCGGATTTCGTGCGCCTCGGCGTCTCCAACGCGTTTTCCAACCTTGGCGACGTGGCCGTGGGCCTGAACAACATGCTGCAGGGCAAGCCGCGGGATGGCGGATCCGACCTGGGCCGGTTCCTGGTGAACTCCACGCTCGGCGTCCTGGGGCTGTTCGATATCGCAACGCCGATGGGGCTAGAGAAACACGAGGAAGACTTCGGCCAGACGCTCGGCCGATGGGGGGTCGGGCCCGGCCCCTATTTGGTCATCCCGCTGATGGGACCCTCGACCCTGCGTGATGCTGTCGGCCGCGGCGTGGACTCGCAAGCCGGTTGGGCGAAGCAGGTGGAGCATGTGCGCACGCGGGCGGCCGGCCTCGGCGTGGAATTGATCAATGTCCGCGCCTCGCTGCTGGGCGCCGGCGAAACACTGGATCAGGCCGCCCTCGACAAATACCAGTTCCTGCGCGATGCCTACCTCCAGCGGCGCTTGCGCATGGTCAACGACGGCAAGGTCACGCAGGAGCAACTTGACCAGCTTGACGACGATTTGGCGCCGCCACCCAAGTCCAAGGATGCGCCTGCCAAATGAGCGCCTCGCTGATTGCAATCCTCGTGGTGTTCGTGATCCTGATGGCGGTCGCGCTTTTCGTGAGCCTGCGCAGCAGGCGCCGTGCCACCGCCGTTCGGGACGCCGCGCCCGTGACTGGCGACGGCGATGAGGAAAACGACAACCGCATTGCGGTGATGTTCTTTGCCGCCATTCTGATCGGTGCGGCGCTGGCGGTCGCGGCTGCGGTCGTGATCTTCACCGTTCCCTAGAGCGCGTCTCGGGGCCGGAGGGTGGCCGCCATGCCATTTGAGATTTCCAGCCGCGTCGGCTGGGCCATGCTCGATGCCAACGGGCACATGGCCAATACCGCCTACCTTGACATGGCTGTCGACTGCCGGATGAGTTATTTCGAGTCGATGGGCATCGGGCCGGTCGAAATGGCGCGCCAGCGCATCGGCCCGGTGGTTCGCAAGGATGAAATCGAATACTTCCGCGAACTGCACATGCTGCAGGTTGTGCGTGTGACGCTCGAACTGGCCGGGCTGAGCGGCGACGGTTCGCGCTTTCGCCTGGTCAATGAAATCATCCGGACCGATGACCAGCTGGCAGCCCGGATCGTCACCACCGGCGGCTGGTTCGACCTGAACCTGCGCAAACTCGTCGTGCCGCCCCCGCCACTGCTCGGGGCCTTGTCGGCGCTTTCGCACACGGCAGGATTCAGCGAGCTGCCTTCGAGCGTCAAGGGCTGAGGGCCGCAATCCCGGCACTGCCAATCGTCAGCCGCCCGACGCCACCCCGCTTCCCGTCGCATTTCCACGGGGGTCACCGCCGCATCGTCAAGGCAATCGCGTGCCCAGTTTTCCCTTGACCACGCTGATGTCGGTCGAATTGATCGTGCCCGAACCGTCGACGTCGTAAAGAAAGAACTGGGCATTGGCGACGCCGCCGGACCTCGACTTCACGGCCGCAAGATCCGCCGCGCTTGTCAACCCTGTGGCGTTGATGTCGCCCACCTGGTAGGCCAGCGACACTTCCGCGCTGGCGCTGCCATTCAATCCGCCGAGCAGCAGGCGGACCCGCGAGCCATGCGCGATCCCGGTCAGGGTGACCATGACGTCCATGCCGCTTGGCACCGCGGTGGCGCTCCCGGCCGTTTGCCCCAGGTGATTCTCGACATTGGCCGATCCCACGCTGTTCACCATCGCATTGAATCGCAGGCGCAGCGATTGCGAGGTCCCCAACTGGCGCGGCTCAATGCCCACCGCGCCCGCCGCCGGCTTGGTGATGTCGAGGCGCCGCTCGAACGTGCCGGCGCTCCCGTGGGACTTGCTGGAAAACGCCTCCACCAGTTGCAGCGGCGGGCTCAATTGCGGCGTCACCACCAGCGCATTGGATGCGCGCCCGTTGCCAAACAGGTTGTTGGCCGTCACATGGCAAGTGTAGGCCGTTCCGTTTGACAAGCCGGACAACGTCATCGGCGAGGCCGCCCCGCTTGCGGTGACCAGCCCTCCGTTGCAAAACACGCTGTAGCTGGTGATGGCACTGCCCCCATCGCCGTCCGGCGGATCGAAATAGAAGGTGGCCTGCGCGTTGCCGGGAATGGCGGCATTCAAGGTGGGCGCCGGCGTGGGCTGGATGATCTTCCACACGCTCATCGCGGAGGGCGCATCCACGCGGGCGGCATTTCCCGCAAGGATGACGCTGCGGTCCGGCAGCACGCGCATGGCGGGCGGCACGGCGCCGTCCACATCCAGCGTGGGAAACTCCATGCGCCACGCGAACTGCCCGGTCGCGCCGACCTTGCTCACCACGTATTGACCGAGCGGATCCGCGCTGTTGCGGCTTGCCGCATACACCGCACCGAGGATGTCGGTGCCGAGCGCGGACACCAGGTTGTTGGCGTCCTCGACCCCGTTGACCGCCGCGCGCCAGAGCTCGCGCCCATCGGTGTCGTACTTGATGAACGCGCCATTGGATCCCCCCACGTGCACGCTGTTGTCCTGGCCGATGGCGATCGCATGCACGATGATGCCCGGATTGACGCTCCACAGCAGGGAGCCGTCGGGCCGCAGTTTGATCACCAGGTCTCCACCCGCGACCAGTGCACCCGCACCGTCGATCGCCAGCGCGCGGATCAGGCGGATCGCCCCGGTGGGCGGATCGATCACGGTATGCCAGTCGGGCTGGCCATCAAGCTTGTGCTTGACGATCCGGATCGACTCGACACCGTTGGCCACACTGCTGCCCGCCACATACAGATTGTTGGTCGAGTCGCGCACCATGGCAACGGGCACGTCTGCGCCGGCGGGGTTGCCAAGCTGCGAGCGCCAGATCTCGTTCCCGGAAACGCCATTCACATATACCGAAAAGAAATCGACATTGCCCGCCACGTTCGTCGTCCCGGTGATGAATACATCCCCACCCCCGTCGGCGAGGACCGCCTTGACCGTATCCTGGGTGCTCCCGGCTCCGGAGATTACGCGACGCCAGGTTTCGTTTCCAGCGCTGTCGTACTTGACCAGCATCTGGCGCAGCGCGCCACCGACCGTCGAATCGCCGCCCACGAACGCGCCGCCCGTCAGCGGCGAGACGGCGATCGCCTGGTCACCCTGGCCTCCCGACCCGTTTGCGGTCTTCTGCCAAAGCACACCGCCGCTGGCATTCAGCGACGCCGTGAGGAAATCCGCGCCCGTAGCGTTTCCGGTGTGGCCCGCCACGTAGATCGTGCCGGTTGCATCGACGCCGAGCGCGCCGGCTTGCGTCAAACCACCGGCAAACGAGGTCGCGAGGCCGGTCGCACTGCCTTCCGAAGCACGCCAGAGCAGGCCGCCGGCCGAAGAAATCCTGGCCACCACGAAATCGCCGTTGCCGCCGACCACGGCGGAGCCCGCCGCCAGGATGTCTCCGGAACCATTCACGCGTGCAGCGACCAGGGCCGCGCCGTCCTGCGCGGGCAAACCGCTGAGCGGAACACGCCAGAGCTCATTGCCCGAAGCATCGAGCTTGAACAATGTGGGCACGTAGATGCCGCCACTCCCTGCGAACGCCGCCACCACGGCATTTCCGGCGCCATCGGTGGCGAGTGCACTGGCGAATTCATTCCCGGTTCCGGAGCCTTCAAAGGACCTTGACCAGGCGAAGCTGCCGTCGGGCAAATACTTGACCAGTGCATAGGCAGGGTTAAATGCGCCCAGGGGCTGGTTCAAGTCGCGATCCGTCGTACCGAACACAAAGATGTTTCCGCCGGAGTCGAGCGCAACGGCCTGCGCGCCATCCCCGGCGTCCTGGCCCCCGTTGAAAAGGACCGACCACGCCTCGACAAGCGAGGCGTCGTATTTCACGGTCAGGAAATTGGCATTTCCGAGCACATAGCTGGTCCCGGTGACCACGACACTGCCGGCGCCATCCTGCGCAATTGCGGTGCCGATATTGTTCAGGCCGACCCCGCCATTGCGGGCGCGCGCCAGTTCGGTGCCGTCCGGCGCGTATTTCACCGTGAGCATTTCCAGGTTTCCGCTGGCGCCGGTGGAGTAGCCGGTCACGAACACATTGTCCATCGCGTCGATCACCATCGCATTGGCGCGGTCGACACCCTGCCCCATGCCATCGGCTTGCTTGCTCCAGATCGTCGCACCATCGGCCGCGGCATACCGTTGCACGAGAAAATTGCTGCTTGCCCCAAATGCCACGACGCCCGTCGCACCGGCCATGACCACGTCGCCATTGGCCGCAAACGCGACATCGTAGGCGTAGTCGTCGCGTACCACGCCGCCATCGAACGTCCGGCGCCAAAGCTCGCTGCCGGCGCTGTCGTACTTGATCACCAACGCGTCCCAGTGCGCGCCTGCATTGGTGGCGCCGCCCACGGCGACGTTGCCTGCGGGATCCACGGCGATCGCATAGGACACATCGTCCTTGCGTGCCGGGCCATTGGCCACGGCGCGCCAAACGATGGTGCCGGACGGGTCGTACTTGATGGTCAGGACGTCGGTGTCGGTCCCGTTGTAAGTCGTTCCCGTCACGTAGGTGTTTCCCGCGGCGTCGAGCACCATCGCGCGCTTGGCATAAGTGACATCCCCGCTGCCCAAGACGGCCTGCGCGTTTCCGCTGGCGTACAGGCTGCGTTGCCAGGCCAATTCGGGCACTTGGGCCCACACCGCCGGAAGGGTGGCCGCCCCGATGGCGATCACCCGGAGGCCGCACTCAAGGAGCGCTACGATGCGTTTGAAGTCCCTGCCCAATATGACACCCAAGAGTGCTCCGCATGCGCCGCCTTTGCAGCGGCCTCGCCCGTCGTGGGTCTTTGCAGGCGATTCTACGCGATCGACTTTGCCCGGCACCCATTGCGACACAGCAGCGGCACCGTCTCACCGGGGCAGCGGGTCCCTTGGAATTTCTGAGGCTTCAGCCGGCCGCAGGAACGGGCAACGACAGGAAATTTGCCCGGTAATACTTCAATTCGTCGATGGACTCGTAGATGTCGGCGAGCGCCTCGTGCTTGCCGTGCTTCTTCATGCCGGACATGATCTCCGGCTTCCAGCGCTTGGCGAGTTCCTTGAGCGTGGACACATCGAGATTCCGGTAATGGAAATAGGCTTCCAGCGCGGGCATCCATTTGGCCAGGAAGCGCCGGTCCTGGCAGATCGAGTTGCCGCACATCGGCGAGGTGCTCGCCGGAACGTGCTGC
>CAZTYC010000083.1:0-10910 GCA_964617435.1 uncultured Burkholderiales bacterium | reverse complement strand
TGCCTACCGCGGCGCCGGGCGGCCGGAGGCGACGTACGTGGTCGAACGGCTGGTGTCGGCCGCCGCGCGCGAAATGAAGCTCGCGCAGGATGAAATCCGCCGCCGCAATTTCATCGACACCTTCCCCTACGCCACGCCGGTGGCGCTCACCTATGACACCGGCGACTACTTCGCCATCATGGACAAAGCCAACAAGCTCGCCGACGTGGCCGGGTATGAGGCGCGCAAGAAGGCCTCCGCGGCGAGGGGCAAGCTGCGCGGTTTGGGCTACGCGAGTTACATCGAAGCCTGCGGACTGGCACCCTCGAATGTAGCCGGGGCGCTCGGCGCGCGGGCCGGATTGTTCGAGGCCGGCGAAGTGCGAGTGCATCCGACGGGGAAAGTCACCGTGTTCACCGGATCGCACAGCCACGGACAGGGACACGAAACCACATTCGCGCAGGTGGTGTCGGACCGGCTGGGAATTCCGGTCGAGGATATCGACATCGTGCACGGCGACACCGGGCGCGTGCCGTTTGGCATGGGAACCTACGGCTCGCGCTCCCTCGCCGTGGGCGGCTCGGCGATCGTCAAGGCGCTGGACAAGGTGATCGCCAAGGGCAAGAAGATCGCGGCGCACCTGCTGGAAGCGTCCGAGGCGGACATCGAATTTGCCGACGGGGCCTTCAAGGTCGCGGGCACCGATCGCAAGAAGGCGTTCGCGGAAGTCTCCCTGGCGGCCTACGTGCCGCACAACTATCCGTTGGACAAGCTCGAGCCGGGGCTCAACGAAAACGCGTTTTACGACCCGACGAATTTCACGTATCCCGCCGGAACCTACATCACCGAGGTCGAGATCGATCCGGACACCGGCGCCGTGCATATCGACCGCTTCAGCGCGGTGGATGATTTCGGCAACATCATCAACCCGATGATCGTCGAGGGCCAGGTGCACGGCGGCATCACGCAGGGCATCGGGCAGGCGCTCCTGGAACACGGGGTGTACGACAAGGAGTCCGGGCAACTCCTGTCCGGCACCTACATGGACTACGCCATGCCGCGCGCCGATGACGTGCCGGGCTACACCCTGGAAACCACGTGCACGCCGTGCACCCACAATCCACTGGGCGTGAAGGGCTGCGGGGAGGCCGGCGCCATCGGCGCGCCGGCGGCTATCATGAACGCGGTGGTGGACGCGCTGTCCGTCGTCGGCGTGAAGGACCTGCAAATGCCGGCCAGCCCGCATCGCGTGTGGCAGGCCATCCAGAACGCCAGGCAGCCCATGGCTGCGGAATAGGGAGACGGATCATGCACGGGTTCAGTTACCACAAGGCCTCCAGCGCGGCGCAGGCGGCATCGCTGCTGGCCGGCAAGGCCGATGCCAAGTATTTGGCGGGCGGCCAAAGCCTCATCGCGGCGATGAAACTCCGTTTCGCGCGGCCGTCGGACCTCGTCGACCTGTCCGGCTTAGCCGAGCTGAAGAGCATCCACGCACAGGGCGGCAAGTTGACCCTTGGCGCTATGGCCACGCATGCGAGCATCGCGGCGGATGCGGGGGTCAAGGCGCACTGCGCGGCGCTCGCCGAGGTGGCCGAGGGCATCGGCGACCGGCAGGTGCGAAATCGCGGCACGATCGGCGGATCGATTGCCAACAACGATCCGGCGGCGGACTGGCCGGCAGCGGTGCTGGCGTGCGGCGCCACGGTGGTGACGAACACACGGCGCATCGGGGCGGACGAGTTTTTCAAGGGCCTGTATGAGACGGCGCTCAACCCCGGCGAACTCATCACCGCGGTCGAATTCCCCGCCGTGAAGCGCGCAAGGTATGTGAAGTTCAAGCAGCCCGCATCGCGCTTTGCGCTGGTGGGCGTATTTGTGTGCGACACCGGTTCCGGCGTGCGTGTGGCCGTGACCGGCGCCTCGCAATCCGGCGTCATGCGGGTCAAGGCGCTGGAAGAGGCGCTGTCGAAGTCCTGGAGCGCCGAGGCCGCGCGCGCGGTCAGGGTGAGTGCGGATGGCATGAACAGCGATCTGCACGGCAGTGCGGCCTACCGCGCGCATCTCATCAGCGTGCTGGCCGCGCGGGCGGTCGGAGGATGACCGTCGCATCCATCGACGACCTTTCGGCGCAACTGTCCGCCGCCGGCTACATCGCGGACAAATCCCTCGCGACCGTCATCTTTCTCGCGCTCAGGATGCAGCGCCCGCTGTTTCTGGAGGGCGAGGCGGGCGTGGGAAAAACCGAAGTGGCCAAGGTACTGGCGCGCATGGCGTCGCGGCCGCTGGTGCGCCTTCAATGCTACGAGGGCCTGGACCTGGCCAGCGCGGCCTACGAATGGAATGCCGCGCGGCAGATGATCGCCATCCGCGCCAGGGAAACGGCGGGCGGCGTCAAGGAGCGGGACGTCTACACCCGGGACTACCTGATCGCCCGGCCGTTGCTGCAGGCGATCGAATTGTCCATCGCCGGGACCCCGCCGGTGTTGTTGATCGATGAGCTCGATCGCGCGGATGAACCGTTCGAGGCCTTCCTGCTGGAGATCCTCAGCGATTTCCAGATCACCATCCCGGAGTTGGGGACGCTCGCCGCGCCACCGGAGGCGCGCCCCACGGTAGTGGTGACGTCCAACCGCACGCGCGAAATCCACGATGCGCTGAAGCGCCGCTGCCTCTACCATTGGGTTGACTATCCGGATGCCGAGCGCGAATGGGCCATCGTGCGCGCGCAAGCGCCGGAGGTGCCCGCCGAATTGTCCCGGCAGGTGGTGGCGTTCGTGCAGAAACTGCGCGGCGCGGACCTGTTCAAGCCGCCCGGCGTGGCGGAGACGCTCGACTGGGCGCGTGCGCTCACGGCGCTCGATGCGGTCTCGCTCGATCCGCACACCGTCAGCGCCACGCTCGGCGCACTGTTGAAGTACCAGGAAGACATCGACAAGGTGCGTGGCGATCGCCTCAACGCACTTCTGGCCGCCTAGGAGAACCACATGGGAACGCAGGACAAGCGCGTGGATGCCTACATCGACAAATCGCCGCCCTTCGCGCAGCCCATTCTCAAACACCTTCGAACCCTCGTGCATGCCCACTGTCCGGAGGTGACGGAGACCATCAAGTGGTCGATGCCGTTCTTTGAATACGGCGGCGGCGTGTTCGCCAACATGGCGGCGTTCAAGCAGCACTGCGCGTTCGGCTTCTGGCTGGGAGACCTGCTCAAGGTGGAAACCGCAAACGAGAAGGCCATGGGCGACTTCGGCCGCATCACCTCGCTGGACGGATTGCCGGCCGACAAGGAGATCGCGCGCCTCATCAAGGCCGCGATGAAGCTGCATGACAGCGGGGCCAAGGTGCCTGCGCGCGCCAAGCCAAAGGAGGCAAAGCCGCTCGACATTCCAGCCGCGTTCATGGCGGCCTTGAAGAAGAACAAGAAGGCGCTGGCGACGTTTGAAGCGTTTTCCCCGTCACACAAGAAGGAATATGTGCAGTGGTATGTGGAGGCCAAGGCGGAAGACACCAAGGCGCGGCGGCTGGCGCAGGCCATCGAGTGGATGGCGGAGGGCAAGCCGCGAAACTGGAAGTACGCCAACTGCTGAGACGGCGCGACCGGCGCGGAGTGCGACGACGGACGTCAGCGGTCAATCCCGGTGTGCGGCACCAAACCCGAGGACTGGCGCGGCGTTTGAGGCGTTGTTGGCCCAAACACCGCGCCAATCCTGGAGTTTCAAAACGCCACGCGCGCGTTCACGAACACCGATCGCCGCGGGGTTTCGTAACCCTGCGCGAGTTCGTAGCGCCGGTTGGCCAGGTTGTGGCCGGTGATCTCGAGTTTCCAGCGCTTGTCGATCTGGACGCTGGCATTCGCCCCCAGCAATGCATAGCCACCCATGCGCGATCCTGCAGCCTCGGTGCGCGAGTCGAAACGGGCGCCGGCGCCGGCCAGGTTGAGTCCATAGGTCCAGGCGCCGCGCGTGGTCGTCAGATCCACCGAGCCGAACTGCCGCGCGCGGCTTTGCAACTGCCGGCCGGTGTCGCGGTCGAGCGGCGTTTGATGCGTGAACGATCCGCGCATTTGGACGCCGGCCAAAGATCCGGCCACGTCGAACTCCCAGCCGCGAATGTCGGCGCGGCCGATGTTGACCGGCGCATACGTGTTGTTGGCGAAAGTGAACGCGATCAGCCCGCGAATCTGGTTGATGAATCGCACGGCGCCCCAGCGCCATTCACCCCCTGACCCATCCTTCCAGGAGCCGCGCAGGCCGGCTTCGCGCTGGTCGGCGTCTTCCGCCTTCAGATCCGGGTTGGAAAACCCCGGATAGTAAAGGTCGTTGTAGGTGGGCAATCGAAAGGCGCGGGCGCCGCGAATGTACGCCTTGAGCGACGGCATCAAGTCGTAGCCGTACGCCACGGACCCGGTGTTCTTCCGCTCCTTGCTATCGACGTCATCGCGGCGCAGCGAGAATTCAAATTGCCCACCGTACAACCGCTCAAGGTAACCGGCGAAAACAGAGGTGGTCTCGCGCGTCGCCGTCGTGTAGGCCACGGTGGACTCGACCTTTTCGCGCCGATACTCCACGCCCGCGCTGGTGTGGCCGTAAGGTGTCTTGAACACGTTGAGCCAGGTGACCTGGTCGTGCGCGGTCTTGAAGCGGCCGCCGAACGGTTCGTCGGCAAAACTGTCATCCTCGGTGCGGCCCACGGTAAGTCGCGAATTCCAGTTTTCGCCCAGCTTGTTTTCCGAAATCAGTTGCGCGCCTTTCAGGGTCTGCGTGTTCTGCGCTTTTCCCGGTCCGCTGTCGTACGCCGCCTCGCCCCGCGATTGCCACGCGGCAAGGGTGACCGTCTCGCCTTGCCAGAGCGTCTGCGAGAGGCGCACGCTGGCAAAGCTTTGGCGGTAGGGGTCGCGGTCCGGGTTGTACAGGTCGAAGGGCACGCGCGGATTGGTGGCGGACGCCCCACGCGTGTCGTTGAAGCCGGCATCGAACACCAGCGCCGTGCTGCGTTCCGTGGACGCCAGCCCGACCGCCAGGCGCGTGGCGGAGGGCGAGCCGGCGCCCAGGCTGGCATCGAGCCGAGGCTTGGCGTCCTTGCGCGTGAAGATCTGGATGACGCCGCCCAGCGCGTCCGCGCCATACAGCCCCGACATGCCGCCCTTGACGATTTCGATGCGCTCGATGTTCTCGAGGGGGATGTGCTCGAGCGCGGTGGCGCCCGCGGTGGCGGAATTGACGCGCAGGCCGTCGACCAGCACCAGCGTGTGGTTGGAATTGGCGCCGCGCATGAACACGCTCGCCGGCTGGCCGGCGCCGCCGTTGCTGCGGATTTCCAGGCCGGCAAACCGCTGGAGGAGTTCCGCCAGGGTCAGTGTGCCGGCCCGCTCGATGTCCTCGCGGGACACCACCGTGGATTGAGACAGCGTTTGGTCCAGCGGCTGCTCGGTGCGAGTGGCGGTGACGATGACGGTGCCCAGGTGCGTGCCGGGTTCGCCGGCGGCCTGTGCAGCAGGGACCGCCAGCGGCAGGAGCAGCAGGGCGAGCCGGGAGGGTTGCGGGAGGTGATGCAGCTTCATGAAGGGGCTTTCAGCAGGTGGCCAGCGTCCCCGCAGGCCGTGGATCATGGTGCGCGCGGTCAAGCCGCACCCCGGGGGCGCGCGCTTGGCGGCGTGCGCCGGATCGGGCCGGTATCCGGGCTTGCGGCGTGTGTGCCTGACACCTCACACGAACCCGCGGCCTTCCCATGGCCTATCGCCACAGTGGCATTCCGCGCGTTCTTCGCCGCTGACCGTTGCGGGGGCAGCGTTCGCATTTCACGAACTTCCCGTTGAACCCCGTGCGCACCTGCGCTTGGGGCACCTGATCTTGGGGAGATTTTACCGGCCCGCGGCCCGGCGGGCCAAAGCCGGAACATCGGCGCGCGCCGCACCCCGCCCGCCGTGGCCCGGGCCCGGTCCCGCGGGGCGCGAAAACCGTGTATCCGGCGGGCATCTGCGACATAATGGCCCTGCTCGTTTTCGGAATTGACAACAAAACAAGAACACCAACAAGTCGTCGCTGGACACCCAGGGAGTGCGTCATGGTTGTTGAAGCGTATTGTCGGACGGCATCATGAGTGCCACCGTGTTCGCCACCCAAGCGAGTTCCCGCCTTGACGAGGATGCGTGGGAGGACCTGCTCAACTTCATCGAAGAGAAACAGGTCATTCCGATCATCGGCCCGGAACTGCTGAAGGTCGACACCGAGACCGGCCCGCGCCTGCTGTACGACTGGCTGGCCGAAAAACTGGCCGCCAAGCTCAACGTCGACACCTCCCTGCTGCCGCAGCCGATCACGCTCAATGACGTGGTGTGCTGGCACCTGGCCTCGCACGGGCGCCGCGAGGAAGCCTACACGCGCTTGCGCACCATCCTGCGCGAAGCCACGTTTACGCCACCCGCGGCGATCCGCCACCTGGCCGAGATCGCCGATTTCGATCTCTTCGTCACCACCACCTTCGACGGCTTGCTGGAGCAGGCCATCAACGAGGCGCGGTTTTCCGGCGCGCAGTCCACCGAGGTGGTCAGCTACGCGCCGAACCGCGTGGCGGACATTCCCGGCGAGCGCGGCCAGTTCCAGCGGCCCGTGGTGTACCACCTGCTCGGGCGGGTGTCGGCGTCCCCCACCTACGTGATCTCCGACGAGGACACGTTGGAGTTCGTCTGCGCGCTGCAGAGCGAGCACCTCACGCCGGAAAAGCTGTTCCACGAGCTCGAGGTCAACCACCTGCTGCTGATCGGCTCGAACTTCTCCAACTGGCTGGTGCGCTTGTTCCTGCGCATGGCCAAGCGCCGGCGGCTCTCCGACCCGCGCGACGTGGGCGAGGTGCTGGCCGACGACCATTCCGGTTCCGACGAGCGGCTGATGGCATTTCTGCAGCAGGTCAGCCTGCGCACGCGCGTCTATACCGGGGCCGAGGACTTCGTCGAAGAGCTGCACCGCCGCTGGATGGCGCGCAACGGCAAGAGCAACGTGGTCCCGCTGGGCGGCCCGGCGCGCTTCCTGCCGCCCGCCGTGGACATGCCGGAAAATGCCGTGTTCGTGAGCTACGCCCGCGAAGACCTGCCCGCCGTGCAGCGGCTCAAGGCGCAGCTCGACCAGGCCGGCATCACCGTGTGGTTCGACATGGAGCGGCTGGAAAGCGGCGACGATTACGACCGCAAGATCCGCAAGAACATCGCGCGCTGCGCGTATTTCATCCCGATCGTCTCCGCAAACACCGACCGGCGCCTGGAGGCGTATTTCCGGCGCGAATGGAGCTATGCCATCGACCGCAGCCGCAACATGGCCGACGGGGCGGTGTTCATCCTCCCGGTGGTTGTTGACGATACGCCGCAGACCAGCGCGCAGGTGCCGGACCGTTTCCGCGCGGCGCATTTCACGCGCCTGCCGGGGGGCGAGGGGGCCGAAGCGTTCGCCGAGCGCCTGAATGCGCTCTTCAGGGGGCGTGCATGAATATGGCTTCCGCGCAGGAGACCGGCGTCGCCGAGTCCAGCATCGACGCACAGCACCCCTGGCTGGGGCTGGCCTCGTTCACCGAGGACACGCGCCAGTATTTCTACGGTCGAGAAGAGGAGGTGGCGGAACTCTCGCGCCGCGTGCAACGCAAGCCGCTCACGATCCTGTTCGGCCAGTCGGGCCTGGGCAAGACCTCCATCCTGAACGCGGGCATCGTGCCGCGCCTGCGACCGGAGGGCTTCTGCCCGGTTTACGTGCGCGTCGACTACGGCGCCGAGGCCATCACGCCGACCGAGCAGATCAAGCAAGCCATCTTCCGCGCCACCGAGGCGCAGGGCAACTGGACGCAAACCGGCGTCGCGGTGGAGGGCGAATCGCTGTGGGAATTCCTGCACCACCGCGACGACGCCTTGGTCGATGGCGCGGGCAGGCCGATCATCCCGCTGCTGATCTTCGACCAGTTCGAGGAAATCTTCACGCTGGCGCAGGCCGATGACGGCGGCCGGAGGCGCGCGGCGACGTTTCTCGAGGACCTCGCCGACCTGGTCGAGAACCGACCGCCGAAGGCTCTGGAAGCGCGCATCGACGCCGACGACCGCATTGCCGAGGGCTTTGATTTCGCGCGCGCCGATTACCGCATCCTGATCGCGCTGCGCGAGGACTACCTCGCGCACCTGGAAGGCGTGAAGGGCATCATGCCCTCGATCACGCAGAACCGCATGCGGTTGGCGCGCATGAACGGCCAGCAGGCGCTGGCGGCCGTCATGAAGCCGGGCGGCCGGCTGGTGACGCAGGAGGTGGCCGAATCGATCGTGCGCTTCGTGGCGGGCGGCTCGGAATTGCCCAATGCCGAGGTGGAGCCCTCGCTGCTGTCGCTCATCTGCCGCGAGCTCAACAACACGCGCATCGCGCAGGGCAAGAACGAGATCTCGGTCGACCTGCTCGCCGGGTCCAAGGAAACCATCCTCGCCGAGTTCTACGAGCGCGCGCTGGCCGACCAGCCGCCGGCCGTGAGGAAAGTGATCGAGGACGACCTGCTCACCGATTCCGGCTACCGCGAGAACCTGGCCGAGGAGCGCGTGCTCAAGGCCTTCACCGCGGCCGAGGCCAAACCGGATGCGGCGACCACGCTGGCGACCCTGGTGAACCGGCGGCTCCTGCGCATCGAGGAGCGCCTCGACATCCGCCGCGTGGAACTCACGCACGACGTGCTCACCGGCGTGGTCAAGGCCAGCCGCGAGGAACGCATCGAGCGCGAGGCGCGCGAGGATGCGGAGCGCAAGCTGGCTGAACAGCGGGAGCGCGAAGCCGCCACCCGCAAGGCGCTGGTGCGCGCACGGCAAATTGCCGCCGGCTGCATCATTCTCTCCGTGGTGGCCATCGGCAGCGCCATCTACGGCGTGCACAGTGCCAGGCGCGCGCAGCAGGCGGAAAGCGAGGCGCACAAGGTGCGGGCGCTGGCGGAAACTTCGCGCGGTGAGGCGGAAAAGCTCATCGTCTATCTGCTCGACGACTTCTATGATGAACTGTCGCCGACCGGCCGCCTCGAGGCGGTGGGCAATCTGGCGAAATCGGCGGTCAACTATTACAGCGGGCTCCCGGCGGAATTGCGGACGCCGGCCACCCTGCGCAACCACAGCCAGGCCTTGTTGCGCCAGGGCGGGGTGTTGCTGAACCAGGGATCCACCGACGAGGCGTCGAAACTGGTGGACCTGGCGGCGACGATGACCCACCCCTTGATGGAGCAGAACGACGGTTCCCCGGAAACCGCGCTGGCGCTGGCGCGTGTGCAGGCCGCGCAGGGAAGTGTTCGTTTCCGCCGGGCCGACATGGCGGGCGCACTGAAACATTTTCAGGCCGGGCTCGAGGTCCTCAAGCCGTTCAGTGCGTTGCCCAATCCCAACCCGCAAATGAAGCTGACGGAGGTTCAGCTCACCGCCGGCGTCGGGGCGATGCATCGCCAGCTGCAGGAGTTTCCCGCGGCGCGCGCGAATCTGACCCATGCGCTCGAGCTGGCTGAGAAGATCGGTTCGACCGAGTTGACCAACCTGCCCGCCACCGAGTGGCACTTGCTGGCCGAGCGTGAGCTGGCCTGGCAGGCCTATCTGGACGAGGGCAAACCTGAGGAGGCGATCAAGGCGGGCGGCCGCGTCATCGCCCTGGCCGATCGCGTGCTGGTGTCGCGTCCCGATCATCGTCCCGCACTGCGCGCAAAGTCCACGGTGACGGCCCTGTTGTCGCGCATCGAATACGACAACTTGCGCGTGGCTGCGGCGTTGAAGCGCGACCTGGAACAACATGGCGTGCTCGACCGTCTGGCCGTGCTGGACAAGTCCAATATTTTTGCCTGGGTGGCCTTGGGCAATCTGAAGGGGAGCATCGCCTCCAAACTGCGCGACCTCGGCCGTACCGACGAAGGGCTGCGCTGGATGGAGGAGCGGGCTGCGCTGGGAGGAAAATTCAAGGTCGATGGGCTGTCGGCGCGCAATGTCACGTTCTGGCAAAGCCAGCTCGCCTGGACGCTTGAGAACCTCGGGGATTCGGCCAAGGCGCGCGCGGCGCTGGACGAAGCAAAGAAAGTGGCCGCCAAGGGCAAGACCGGGTCCGACACCGATTACATTGTTGACGCCTTTCCGCGCGGCTTCGAGGCAATGATCCTGGCGATTTCCGGCCGTTACCCGGAAGCGCGCAGCCTCGCCCGGGACGTCCTGGCGCGCCTCGACGCAATCGAGAAAGGCAAGCCCAAGGGAACCGAATACTTGCGCATCGGCATCTATCGGGCGCTGTTCGAAAGCGCCTATTCGCTGGGCGATTTCGTGGAGGCCGAAGCGGCCGCGCGCGAAATCCGTACCCTGCGAGAAAAGGAAACGGAACGCAGCCTGGCGGCGACCTCCCTGACCCACGAGGCGGGCGTCAACATCGCCCTGGCACTGATTCGCCAGGGCAAGCAGGCCGAGGCGCGCAAGATTGTCGAACCGATGCTGCCGTACTTCCAGCGCAAGGAAGTGATTGCCGGAGACGACAATGAGCAACAGGTGCAGCGTGCGCGTTTTCATCTTGCTTATGCGCTGGCAATTCCCGAGCGGCGGGCGCAGTACCTGGCCGAGGCCTCCTCGATTTTCGAGGCGCGCCCGGTGCAGATTCGGCGTTGGAAGGAATTTGCGCGCGTCGGCGAGGAAATCGCCCGCGAAATGAAACGATAGAGTTTGGCAAAGTGAAACCCGTGGTCTGGCGCGGCGATTGGGGCAAAATGCCTTGGAAAGCCGCACCGGTGCTGGGGTTTGCCGGTTGTTGCCGGAATGACGTCGGCGCTGGTGGAGATCGCGCCGCCCCTGATGCCGCCCCATTCCCCGCACTGTATGAGTGACACCCGTCCTGCAATTTTCCTCAGCTATGCGTCCCAAGATGCCGACGTTGCGCGCCGCATCTGCGACGCTTTGCGCGCGGCGG
>CAZTYC010000082.1:8469-11163 GCA_964617435.1 uncultured Burkholderiales bacterium | reverse complement strand
GGATCAGCGCATTTACGCCGGCGTCGGCCGGCGGCGCTTTCTTGCGGGTGGTTTCCCCGCGGGCGCGCCGTCCCGGGCCTGCCACGGCCCGGATTTCGGCGTGGCAGGTTTTTTCTGCGCCGGTTTCGCCGCCTTGGCCAAGTCCCGCGCCGCGCGCGCCGCTTGCTTTGCCGCGATGACCTCGGCATCCGCCGCGCGAACGCGGATGGAGGCTTCCCCCAATCGCACCTCCTGGCCGGGGCGGATCTTGCAGCGCTTGCGCAGTTCCACCTGCCCATCCACTGTCACCCGGCCCTCGCTCACCAGCGCACCGCCCGCGCCACCGCTATCCGCCAGGCCGCACAGCTTGAGCAACTGGTTGAGTTCGATGAACTCAGTGGTGATGGCGTATTCGATGGGAGGGATCATGGCTGGGGGCGCGTGGAAGCGATGCATGGAGTGAGCCGGATGCGCGCAGGAGTTGCGGTGTCCGGACGGACGAATGCCCCGCGCATTGTAGACCCCGCAAGCGCGGCCATCCCGATGGACAGCAAAACTCCAGGACTGGCGCGGCGTTTGGGGCAATACCGGCCCGCAAGGCGCACGCAGACTTGAGTTTGGCGCATGGCCTGCTCTGCGCTCGCGAAAAGGGACTTTGACGCAGCGGCCGGGAGATTCCGTCATCAGGTTGCCTTCGCGTCCGGTCCGCCGCGAACTTTCACGATCCCCTTGCCATCCTCGTGGATTTGCGTCCGAGCTGACCGCGTGCCGACCGGCATGTTCGGTGCAGTCACGGGGCCTGGCGAATTGCGTTGACCGCGCAGTGGAATGCGCCCAAGATGGCCCGCAGGTTGCGCCGTCCCGCCGTTCCCTCCATGTCGCGCAGCCGCTCCGCGAGAGGATCCCATCATGAATGCACGCTGTGAGAACCGGCTGCGGCCGATTGCCGCCCTACTATTCGTCGCGGTCAGCGGCGGGGTCCACGCGGACGTGGTGACGGACTGGAATGCCCGCGCCGCCACGCTCGTCGCCGCCCTGCCCGGGACGCCGCCCGCCGTCACCGCGATGGCGATGACCCAAGTGGCGGTGCATGAGGCGATCTGCGCGATCCAGCGCCGCCCCTCGCCATTCCAGCTCAAGATCGACGCGGCGTCCGGCGCGTCGATCGATGCGGCGGTGGCCGCGGCCACGCGCGGCGTGCTGTCCAAGACGGTGCCGACGCAGCAGGCCGCGATCGATGCCGCGTACCAGGCGGCGCTGGCCCCGTTGCCTGAAGGCACCGCCAAGGCGGATGGCATCGCAGCCGGCGAGAAGGCCGCAGCCGCCGTGCTCGCGCTGCGCGCCAGCGATGCCACCGTCGCACCGAATACCTATCGTCCGCATACGACGGCAGGCCAGTATGTGCCGACCGTTTTTCCCGTGGCCCTCAGCTGGGGCCAGCGCAAGCCCTGGATGATGAGCAGCGCGCAGCAGTTCCGCCCCGGCCCGCCGCCTGCGCTGAACAGCGACACCTGGGCGCGTGATTTCAACGAAGTGAAGGCGATGGGCGCCAAGACCGGCAGCCAGCGCAACGAGGAGCAGACGCAGATCGCACGCTTCTGGGAAGCCACCCTGCCGGCCGTCTATTGGCCGATCGCACGCTCGGTGGCGGCCGCGCCCGGCCGCGACGTCGCGCGCAACGCGCGCCTGCTCGCCGCCGCGGGCGTGGCGATGGACGACGCGCTGATCGCCGTGTTCGACGCCAAGTACGCCTACAACTTCTGGCGCCCGGTCACCGCCATCCGCAACGGCGACCTGGATGGTAACGACGCCACCGCGCGCGATGCGGGCTGGATGCCGTTCATCGACACGCCCATGCATCCGGAGTACCCGTGCGCGCACTGCATCATCTCGGCCTCGCTCGGCGCGGTGCTGGAGGCCGATATCGGCAGCGGCGCCACACCGGTGCTTTCTTCAACCAGCACGACGGCTCCCGGCGTGACGCGCACGTGGACCCGCTTGGGCGATTTCGTGCAGGAAGTGCAGAACGCGCGCGTGTACGACGGCGTGCACTACCGCAATTCGGCGCTAGTCGGCGGTGCGATGGGAAAGCAGATCGGCGACTTGACCGCGAAAACACTGTTGAAGTGAGTAGCGGCCGGGCCGGGCGCCAGCGCCCTGGGGCGCGGCGCCTCATTGCGTGGGCGGGTCCGCCCGCCGGCCTGCCGACGCGCATTTCTGAATCGGCATACACTGCCTTCCCCACGCCCCAGAGGCGTCAACCGTGACCCCGTGGAGGAAGCCCATGAACCTGCGTCGAGTTGTTGTGTTTGCCTTGTCCTCGATGATGCTGTCCGCAGTGCCCTGTGCCCAGGCCAAGGATTCCGGCGGCGGTGGGAAGGCGATCCTGCTGCCCGCAGCGGACATCCAGTGGACCGACGTCAAGGAATTCCCCGGGGTCAAGATGGCGGTGTTGCATGGCAATCCGCAAAAGGGCGCCCACCATTCCATGCTCAAGCTGCCCGCCGGGTTCACGGCCCCGCTGCACCACCACACGGCGGACCACTACGTGACCATCGTGTCCGGCACCGTGGTGTTCACCGTGGACGGCAAGGACGTCAAGCTGCCCGCGGGATCCTTCTTTGCATTCACCGGCAAGAAGGCGCATGTGACCAAGTGCGAGGCCGGCGCCGATTGCGTGCTGTCCAACGACGCACGCGCCAAGTGGGACGTGAT
>CAZTYC010000082.1:6237-8369 GCA_964617435.1 uncultured Burkholderiales bacterium | reverse complement strand
CCCTTGAACCAGTGCTCGATGGGCGTGGGATTCTTGCTGAAGAATCCGGGCTTGGGGTACTGGATGAACGTGCCTTCGATGGTGTCGCCGCGCACCACGCCTTTCCACGCGAGCTTGCCGTATTTCTCGCTGAAGGTTTCGGTCTCGAAACTGATGCTGTCGCCCACCGCCGTGGTCTTGTAATCGCCCTTGCCGTAGCCCCATTGGTCGCAGGAGCTGGAGTGGAACTTGCCGTCCTTGAAGGAGATGACGTCATCCTTTTCGTCGGCCGCCTGCCCCTTGATGCCGGCATCGGCCACGAAGACCTTGCCATCGAGCGTCGCCGGCTGCGCGGCGGCAGTGTTGATCCACAGGGCCTGCGCCAGGAGGGCCAGGGACGCGAGGATTGCTGCAAGGCTGCGGGAGTGTTGCAGGGTCATGGGGGACTCCTTTCTGGAAGGATCGTAGATGGCCGGTCGACTGCCGGCCGCTGGTCGGTCGTGGGCGTGCGTGTTTCCTTACACGCGAACCCCAATCATGCGCCGGCCTGCGGATGCGGGTTCACATCCCCGTGTGGTTGAAACCCCAGCACGGACGCGGGGTTCGGGGCGAAAATGGCTGGAGAGGCGCACCCGTGCTGGGGTTCATGTTTTGTCTGCGCCGCCAGACCAGCCGCCCATTCGCCCGCGTGGCATGCGCATGCCGCCATGGCGACGCGTGGCGAAGCCCCGGTCTCAAGGTAATATCGTCGGGCCCCGGATGGTTTTTCCGGCATGTGCACAACCCGTCCCGCGAGAGCAATGATGCAATCGGCACCCCTGCCCGCCAACGAGTCCGAGCGCCTGGCCGCATTGGCGCGCTACGACATCCTCGACACCGCGCCCGAGGAGGCGTTCGACGACATTACGCGCCTTGCCTCGCACATCTGCGCGACGCCGATTGCGACGATGACGCTCGTCGATGCGGCGCGGCAATGGTTCAAGTCGCGCGTGGGCCTGGATTCATCCGAGACGCCGCGCGAGTTCGCCTTTTGCGCGCACACCATCCTGTCCACCGATCCCCTGGTGGTGCCCGATGCGCGCAATGACCAGCGCTTTGCGGAAAATCCGCTCGTCACCGGCAATCCCAACATCCGCTTCTACGCCGGCGTGCCGCTGATCACGCCCGACGGCTTTGCGCTCGGCTCGCTGTGCGCCATCGACCGCGTGCCGCGCGACCTCACCGAGGCGCAGCTGGACGCGCTGGAAATCCTCGCCCGGCAGGTGGTGCAGGCGCTGGAATTGCGGCAATCGCACCGGCAGCTCAACGCGTATTCGAAACGGCTGGTGCGCGTCAACGAGGGCAAGGACCAGCTGTTTTCCATGATCGCCCACGATCTCCGGTCCCCGGTGAGCGGCGTCATGGCGCTGCTCGAAATGATGGCCGAGGAATCCGGCAACCTGGGGCCCGAGAAGATCGAGCGCTATCTGGGCATGATGGCGAAATCGACGCGCGACACGTTCGATCTGCTCGAATCGCTGTTGCGCTGGTCGGTGAACGAATCCGGCAAGCTGGAGTTCCAGCCCGCGCGACTCTCGCTGGATGAACTGGTGAGCCAGGTGCTGGCGGTCACCCAGATGGCGGCACGCAAGAAGTCCATCACGCTGGATGCGCCCGAACCCTCCGGCCGCATGGTCAAGGCGGACCGCAACATGGTGCGCTCGGTGCTGCAAAACCTGGTGGCCAACGCCATCAAGTTCACGCCGCCCGGCGGCCACGTGGCCATCAGCCACGCGCCGCAGGGCCAATGGATCGCCGTGTCGGTGAAGGACAGCGGCACCGGCATGTCCGCCGCCGGCTTGCGCAATGCGCTCGAGCTGGACGAACTCGAATCGACGCCCGGCACCACGGGTGAAGTCGGCACCGGCCTCGGGCTCAAGTTTTGCCGCGCGTTCATTGAAAGGCACGAAGGCAAGTTGTCCGCCACCTCGGCGCCCGGCGCCGGCACCACCTTTACGTTCACCTTGCCGGCGGCCTAGCGCGTTGCGGAACCGGCGATTGCCGCGTGGGCCCGGCTAGGTGCGGCGCGCGTTGCTGCAGCGTTCACACTGAATCGTCGTCTCGAGTTTGTCCAGATAGGCCAGTGCCTCGGAGAGGCCGTTTCCCCACGCCGC
>CAZTYC010000082.1:0-6137 GCA_964617435.1 uncultured Burkholderiales bacterium | reverse complement strand
AAGGACATCAAGGCCTCGATGGCCTTTTACGAGAAGCTCGACTTCAAGGTGGTGGCCGGCAAGCTCGAGCAAAGGTGGATCGTGCTCGCCAACGGCAACGCGCGGATCGGCTTGTTCCAGGGCATGTTCGACAAGAACCTCATGACCTTCAATCCCGGCTGGAACAAGGACAAGGAGGCCCTGAAGGACTTCCAGGATGTGCGCGACATCCAGCGCACCCTGAAGGCGCGCGGGATCACCACGATCGCGCCCGAAGCGGACGAAAAGACCGAGGGGCCGGCGTTTTTCAAGGTCGTTGATCCGGACGGCAATCAAATTCTGTTCGACCAGCACGTGCCAAGCCCGAAGCGCTGATCGGCCGGCCGTTTTGCGCGGGATGCGAATCGCCTGAAGGATGTGGAAACCGTCCCTCGCTAGGAGTTTCCCCGAATCGCAGACGCACTGAAGCAGGGCGTGGGGCCGAAGGCGTTTAGTGAATGCGGCCGCGGTGCCGGGCCCCTCGCAGCAGGGCCTTGCGCGGCGGCCCCGCATTCACGGTTGCATTGGTCGTGTCGGTTGTTACCGCCCAGTTCATTGCAACACCCCGAGCACAAGGCGTATTCTTCAGTGCGGGGATTCGCAAGCCGCCGCAACCGGCACTCTCAGGAACAGACGACCTCCCGTTGAATCGCTGATGGAACTCCAAAATGTCATGCGCCTGTTCCTGGCGCTGTTCCTGTTCACCATCTGGCTGACCCGGAGGGCCAACCTCACGCCGCTCTATTGGGGGATGGCGTACCTGTCGATGGCGATGGGATCGCTTGGTTATGGTTACGGCGTGGCTTCCGGCCTGCCGTCGATGAGCTTTGTCGCCTCGCTCATCCCCGGCTTGTACGTCGGCTTGTTCTGGGCGGGCACCCAGCACTTTCGCGGGCAGCGCGTGCATTGGCTGCACGCGCTCTACCTTTCCGCAGCGGTGTCCGTGGCCATCCTGTTGGCGTTGTTTGCCACGCGCGACGTGGCGAACCTGGTGATCGGCGTGTGCGTGCTGGCCGTCATGGGCTGGGCGGCGAATGTGGTGTGGAACCGCAATCGCAAGTACCGCATCGTCGCGGGAATCATCTTTGTCCAGGCGCTGGTGCTGTTCCTGCGCTATTCGGCGATTGCCGACGGGCCAGGGATGCGGGCGCTGTCCAGCGTCGGGTACGGTCTGCTGGTGATGGGGCTTGCCTACGTGGTGCTGAAGGATTCGAACGAGAGCATCGCGCGCCAGGCCGTCACCGACGACCTCACCGGGCTGCCCAACCGCCACGTGCTGCTGGACCGCCTGGAAGCGCTGATGCAGACCACCCCGGGCAGCAACCTCACCGCCGCGGCATTGCTGGTGGGCGTCGACAACCTGCATCGCACGCATGAGCTGTACGGGCACCAGACGGTGGACCGCCTGCTGAAGGAACTCTCGCAGCGCATGTCCGCCGTCGCCGCGGGTCAGCACACCCTGGCGCGCTACAACCACGACGAATTTGTCTTCGTGGTCACCGGCCACTCGCCGGACGACGCCACGCGCCGTGCCGAGGACGTGGCGCAGCGCATCGTCCAAAGCATGCAGGCGCCGCTGGTGGTGGGCAACTTCGATCTCAAGCCCTCGGTGAGCATCGGCATCGCGCTGTCGGGCAAGGATGCCGCAAGTGCGGGCGACCTGGTCCAACAGGCCATGCTGGCCAGCACGCAGTCCCGCCAGGCCGACCGCAATACCTGGAACTTCTGCAACCGGGAATTGAACGATCGCGCGCAGCGCGAGCTCCTCATCGAGCACAAGCTCCAGGGCGCGCTGCAGAACGACGAGCTGTTCCTGGCCTTCCAGCCGATCGTCGCCACCGGCAAGGGGCACCCGATGGTGAAAGCCGAAGCGCTGCTGCGCTGGACCCACACGGAACTGGGCCGCGTGCCGCCGGACGAGTTCATCCGCATTGCCGAACGCTCGCGGCTGATCATCGATATCGGCCAGTGGGTACTCGAGGAGGCCTGCCGGCAGGTGGCCATGCAGAGCGCCCGCGCGGGCCGGCCGGTGGTGGTGTGCGTCAACGTGTCGGTGCGCCAGCTGCGGCGCGCGGGGTTTGCGAAGTCGGTGGTGTCGCTGCTTTCGGACCACGGCTTGTCCGCGCACCAGCTGGAACTGGAATTCACCGAGACCATCATGATCGACAACGATGCGGTCATCCATGCGGAGATCCAGGAATTGCGTGCGCTGGGCCTCAAGCTCTCGCTGGATGACTTCGGCACCGGCTTCTCGTCGCTCTCCTATCTCACCCGCTTCGATTTCACCACGCTCAAGATCGACAAGAGCTTTGTCCAGATGCTGGGGCATGACGAACGCGGACGGCGCGTGGTCGAATCGATTTGCGCCACCGGCAAGAGCCTGGGCCTGTCGCTCGTCGCCGAGGGCGTGGAAAGCCAGGCGCAGGCGGATACACTGACCCAATGCGGCGTGGACTGCATGCAGGGCTTCCTGTTCGCCCGGCCGATGGCGCCGCACGATTTTGCCGAGTGGCTGGGGATGCGCGCGGCGGCGTGAGCGTGAGCGTCACGCCGCGACTTGCTCAAGCCATCGGCGGTGAGCGCCTCGCTTGGCCCAAGCATCAAACCCCAGCACTGGTGCGGCGTTTGGGGCAAAAATGTCTGGAAAAGCGCACGGTTGCTGGGGTTTGATCCCGCTCCGCAGCTCGGAAGTTGGCAACCGATCCCTTGCACTCATCGGGGATCAGCCCGTTAGTCGTCCTTCTTGTGCTTCTTTGCCTTCTTGCCCTTTTTCGGTTCGTACTCGGCGGACTTCACGAAATAGACCGGCGTGCCGCACGCGTTGTAGCGGCTGCAGTGCTTGCTCCAGTGCTTCGCATGGCCCGGTGGAACGTGAAGGTAGATCGGCTGGACGGGCACCGGCTGCGGCTGCTGCACGATGATCCTCGGCGTGGAATACACGACGGGCGGCGGGCGATCGTTGCCGACCTCGACGCGGCCGTAGACACCGGGCGCCACTTCGCCGGACAGGATGACCCGGACATCGGCTGCCTTCACAGCCGGCGCGAACGGCAGAATCAGCAGGGTGGAAACTGCGAGCAGGATGTTGCGCATGAGGGCTCCATGGGAATGTTGAAACACCGGGAGCGCGCGCGGGATGTTGTTGTTTTGGATGCAGGCACAGTTTACCTTGGCCCGCAGTGGACGGCTGGCCTCCCGCCGTGACAGTCGGCTCGCGCGCCGGCGTTGCGCCTTCCGCTGTTCGCCGCGCCAACCGGCGGCGCTACTGTCCCGCGCCTTGCACGAGCAACGCGGTGGTTCCGCCGGGGCTCGCGGAGACGGTGATCGTTGCGGACTTGTTGCCCGTTGATGACGGGCTGAAGGTCACGGCAAAGGTGCAAAAGCTCAGGCCGGCCAGCACGCCGTTCGCCACGCAGGTGGGGAAGCTGACGGAAAATTCAGCGGCATTGTTCGACTGGTAGAACAAGTTGGCCGCGGCGGTGGCGGCCGTGTTGACCAGGAGGAAATCTGTCGCCGCTGAACTTTGTCCCACGGCCACCGGTGCAAATTGGAACAGCGGGGGCTGGACCTCCAGCGGGTTGGCTGCCACCACATTGACCGTGGCGTCCGCCGTCGCAGCGCGTTGACCGTCGTTTGCCGTGAGGCGCAGGGTGTACGGTCCGGCGGCGGGAAACACCACCGGTGTGACCAGTTTGGTGCGATCGCCGAACACGGCGACACCCGGCCCGGACACCGTGGACCAGGTGGTGAACAACGCGCCAAAGGGCAGACCATCGTCACTGGCGGTTCCCGAAACAAAGATCGCCTGGCGCGCCGCCGCCGTGCCCACCGGATCAACGCTCACCACCGGCGCCGCATTGCTTGCGTTGCCGGCCGCCAACTGCACGGGCGCGGGCCGCGCCTTCGCGGCCGCCACATCGGCCGCGGTGATGCTGCCGCTGGCATTGAGGTCGTGGCGCGGCTGGGTCGCGTCCGCGCCGGAGGCGGCGCTCTGCCCGGTTCGCGCCTTGATGCGCGAAATGTCCACGCTGCTGATCGCGCCGTTTCCATCGACATCGCCCACCTTGAAACCCAGGGCCGCGGACGCCGTGAAGCCGCCCGTGCCATTGACCCCGGACAGCGTCACGATGGCACGCGCGTTGTCGTTCACCGCGGGAAGCGTCACGATCACAGTGTTGCCGGAGCGCGCGGCGCTCGCGCCCGCCAGCGGCGCCAGCGTGTCGTCGATGGCCGTCAACGTGCCTTCGGCGGCGATCGGCTCATCGAATTGAAACACCAGCGTGTGCGCGGCACTTTTGGCACGCGGCTCCACGGTGACCTTGTCCGGCAGGGCCTGCGTGATGTCGATCGCCACGTCGCGCGCGCCCACCCCCGCGGCATGCGTCTTGCGCGACTGCACGCCAAGCAGCGTCAGCGCCTGCGCCGTCAAGGGCAGCAGCATCAGGGAAATGCACGCGCGGAGCAGCAGCGTTGGGGGGGCTTGCCGTGGATCGTGGATCGTCTTGCGCGCCATTCTGGCCTCCCATCTTTTGCGGCCAGTTTAGCGGATGCAACGGTCCGGGAGGGCAAAGGACCGAGGAAACCGGGTCGCGACGCTTCCTCTGGAGACTTCGCCGCCTGGCACCTCAGCGCCCCTACACCGCCTCAACCAACGCCTGCGGTTTTGTTCGATGTGCAGGAAATGCCTTTTGCTCCTCAACATCACCAGGGTCTCGTAGTGTTGGCCTTTGATGGCGTAGCACTGCAAGCAGCACGGCGGCTGAGACCAACGGGGAACGGGCGCTCCAACTTGACGCCCCGGCCACACCGGGGCACCAAATCAACTGCGGCTTCAACTGCGGCTATTTGGTCGGCGCAGACTTCGGGATGACCTGGATCAGCCGGACGGATTTCTTGGTGGCGTTCTTGGCTTCGATGTTTTCGGCATCGCGCCAGACCGTGTCGCCGGCCTTGAACTTGCGCACCTCGGATTTGCCATCCGCAAAGGTCGCCGTCAATTCGCCGGCGTTCACGTAGTGAATCACCCGCCCCGGCCGCTGGCGCAGCGCCGAGACATCGCCGGGCTTGAAAGTGACGTCGGCGGTGATCACGCTGTCATTCTCGAACAGTTTCGTCACGGTCGGCTCGCCCTTTGCAGCGGCCTGGGCCTTTGGGGCTGCCGCCTTGTCTTGGGCCCATGCAATGCCCGAACTTGCCAGCGCAGTCAGTGCCAACGCAACCGCGAACCTGGAAACGATTTGAAAGCCCGTCTTCATGATGCCTCCCAATTCGTAAGGCCAAATGGCACCGAAATGCTACGCCGACCGGAATTTGTTTGCCGCGGCGCGAAGGGTGCGCGCGATGAAGCCCATGAGGATGTGAGAAACCGTTGCGGAATCTGCGTGTGAAGGGCTCGGGCCTGGCCCCAAGCGCAAGCGAGAAAATGCCGACGGGTGCCGCTACGGCCGGATCACCGCACCGTCGGTTGGCCGGAGTTTGTCGCAGGCATTCGGCTCCACCGTCCACATGGCATTCGCCACGCGCCACGCCCCATCGACCTTGACGAAGTCGAACGCATCCGCCCCGCAATGCGAGGTCTTGCCGTCGATCTTGAATTCGTAAGGCGCCCATACGACCGCAATCGGTCCGCGCACCAGCACGGTCGGCTTCCAGTAGCGTTCCTCCAGCGTCTTGCCGCTGTCGCGAGCGGGGTCGGTCCAATAGGTGGCCGGGCGCGGCGTCACCACCAGGGCGCCGCCTGCGCCGGGGCGCGCGCTCCAGGTCATGGCGTTCGGCATGTCGATGGCGCGTTGCGTGGCGTAGTCCTTGGTGGCGATGGCGGTCATATACCGGTCCATCGTTGCGAGCACCGCGTTGGCTTCACTCGCCTGGTCTTCGGCACCGGGCACGGTCACCGGCACTTGGGCACAGGCGGCAAGCAGGGCGAGCGCGGGAAGGGCGATGAAATGGAGACTGTGTTTGCGCATGGTGGGGCACCCTTGGACGGGAATGATCACAGCCATCGTACGCCGAAGCGGGCAACGATGCACTTGCGCGGAGAACCAAAGACTCCAGCACTGGCGCGCCGTTTGGGGCGAAAACGGCTGGTCAGGCGCGTGGAATCTCGGGTTTCAGGATGC